>JAGOGF010000007.1 GCA_017996845.1 Butyrivibrio sp. | reverse complement strand
CATACGGCAAAAGGGCTTGAATTTCCGGATGTATTTGTATGCGGTATGAATGAAGGGATCTTTCCGTCAAAGAAAACAGGAACAATGCAGGCGATGGAAGAAGAACGCCGTCTGGCATTTGTTGCGGTGACAAGGGCAAAGAATCGTCTGTATCTTTCGGAAGGTGGTGGACGGGGATTTGACGGTTCACCAAGATATCCGTCCAGATTTCTGCTGGATATTGATCCGGCACTGCTAGAGTACACGCAACAACCGGATGCAAGCCTGATTGCGCAGACAAAAGAGCATATCAGACTGACCGCAAGGTTTTATGCGGATGCAGCGCAGCAAAATCTTTTTGCCAAAGGGCAGCAGGTAAGACATGATGTGTTCGGATCGGGCACGATAGTAGAAGTTGACCATGAACGATCTGCATACCGTATTCTGTTCGATGGGATGGATACCCCCCGCAGTATTGCATTTCGTGTTGCGCTCAAAGCAGTGGAAGATGAAGCCGTACCGGTGAATCAGCAGGAAGAAGGGCAAGTATGATGCAAAAAAGCAGAAAGAAAATGAAGTTATGGAAAAAAATTCTCTTAGGAGTAATTGGTGTGCCTTGCATATTGGTACTTGCATATGGCGTGCTTTTGCTATATCTTACAGCAACAGAATATAAACCTGGAGCAACAGAGAAACTTACATTAGCAGGAGAAGCGGTTCAGAAAGAACTTTCCTTGGGTGATTCACTGAAAATCATGACTTGGAATATTGGGTATGGTGCACTTGGCGACAATGCAGATTTTTTCATGGATGGCGGAAGCCATGTCAATACGGCAGATCAGACCCGTGTAAGCCGCAATCTGCAGGGAATAAACAAGGAACTGATGGAGGTTTCACCCGATGTTGTTTTTTTGCAGGAAGTGGATCGCGATTCGGCACGCTCTCACTATTTGGATGAAATGCGTACGATCACGGATAAAATAAGCGGATATCAGAATGTATTTGCTTATAATTACAGAACAGCTTTTATACCTTATCCATGGCCGCCGATTGGAAAAGTGCAAAGCGGAATTCTGACCCTGAGCAGGTATCAGATCGTTGATGCGGAGCGGGTACAGCTTCCGTGTCCCTTTTCCTGGCCGATTCGGTTGGCACAGCTCAAACGCTGCCTTATGATAAACAGGATTCCGATTGCAGGAACGGATCACGAACTGGTTCTTGTGAATCTTCATCTGGAAGCCTATGATGACGGAGAAGGCAAAAAAGCGCAGACACAAATGCTGCAAAGCATACTTCAAAAGGAGTCCGAAGCCGGAAATTATGTAATTGCAGGTGGTGATTTTAATCAAACCTTCTCCAATACGGATATCAGCGCATTTCCGGTGTTTGCAGGAAAATGGCATGCGGGCAGTATTGCGATACAGAATTTTGGAAGTGCCTGGCAGATGCGTATGGATTCTGCAGAGCCCAGCTGCCGATCTCTGGATCAGCCTTATGCCGGTTCAGATAAAAAGAATTTCCAGTATTATGTAATAGATGGATTTATTGTTTCAGCCAATATACAGATAAATTCCTGTCGGACACAGAATCTGCAGTTTCAGAATTCTGACCATAATCCTGTGGTTATGGAAGTAACACTGAAATAATGAAAGGATACAAAAAATCTGTTAAAGGGGACAAACGGATATGATAAAGAAAGTAACTTTTGGCCTGCTTTTTCTGCTGATGCTTGTGGGGATGCTGACAGCATGTGGAATTTCGAAAGAAAAGAGTCAGGCGATTGAGGCGGCGAAAAATTCATTGCATAGTGTAAAGTATAAAGCAGAAACAAATTATGGAACACTTACAGATGATGCACTTGGCGCACAGATTACGGAATTAGGGAAAAGGGCAGATCAGATAGATCAAACTGGAATTCATAAAATGAATGAGCAGGAAGCGGAAGCTTTCCTGAATACAATTACTGATCTTACAACGAAGTATGGTGAACTGCAGACTTCTATAGATAAAGAAGCACAAAAAGAAAAGCAGGCAAAAAAGCAACAAGAAGAAACTTTGGAAGTGCCGGTATATATATGCAATGGAACAGGCAGGACATTGACAATGATTAAGGTGACAGATATGAGCTTGCAGACGGATAGTATACTTTTGTCTGATGGGCAGGTGCTTGGTTCAAACCAGATACTACTGGGCGGCGTATTAAATATCCGAAAAGGTAATACCAACTGGCAGATTACAGCAGTGGATGACACAAATCAGACATTGGTGTTTGAGAATATTAATCTATCAGGAGCAAAAGCAGAAGGCATATCATTGACATTGGACTGTAGAGAGGATGGAAATATAGTAAACATCGGACGCTATGTGAACACAGCGTCGGAGAGTTGTGAGGCTACTACGGAAAATAGCAATTGATAAGCAAAAGAAGCATATATGAATTATATAAAATAGAAATTGTGCAATATGCACATGAATTAAGAAAATATTAATCCATATCTAACAAAATGCATCATAGACATCTTTGCCAAGGTGCTTTATAATCATCCCTTGTACAAGAGCTACTGAAGCAATTGACATCATGCAATAAGATTGCAAAGTATGTAAAACAAGAGGAGAAAAAAATATTATGAAGAAGAACATCGTTGTATTATTATCCGTATTAGCATTATCCGCAGCAGTACTGGCTGGTTGTGGTTCATCCGCAGCTTCTACAGAAGCTAGCTCAACAGAAGCATCTGTTGAAGCAACTGTAGCTACAGAAGCTTCTACAGAAGCATCTGTTGAAGCAGCTTCTGACGTAGCTTCTACAGAAGAATCCGTTGCAGCTGATACAGCATCTACAGATGCATCTGTTGACGCAGCAGCTACAGCTTCTACATCTGCTAACTAATTTATAGTTCTTGGTATTACCGATTTATTGGATCAGTTACTGATTTTGTAAATCAATTGCTTTAGTAAGATAAAGAGCCATGTGCATTGCACATGGCTCTTTTATTATGCGAAAAAAATATTTATGATATTAAATTTCAGGATGACAGGTATTGCAATAACCATATATTTCAAGCTGATGTCCGGTAATTTCAAAACCGGAAGCATCAGGACCGAGCATTCTGCGCAGATCGCCCAGAAGGCATGCGCGTAAAGGGAAACGTCTATGGCATTTGAGACATATGGCATAATGACGGTGCACACCGATACGAAGCTCGTATACAGCAGTTTCTTCGGAAATCAAAACAGATTTGGATAAGATTCCTGCAGTCTCAAAAGCAAGAAGACAACGATATACAGTGGAAAAAGCATACTGTGGCTGTTCTTTTCTCTCATTCAATAATTGAAAAATTTCAGCCGCTGATAAAGGCGCATTCGCATCGGCCAGGATTCTATATATGGCAATTCTCTGCTTGGTTTTTTTGATTCCTTCCGGCCAGTTCCGTTCCAACTGCTTTGCTTTAGATTCAGAATGCATTTTACATGACATGATAACCCTCATTTCTCTGTTTTTGCTGTTAAATCCGTATGCCGATCAGATCGATCAAAATACCCGCAAAAATACCGATTAAATATAAGAGAACAGTAATTTTAATATTTTCTTTTCTATGCGCATTTACACGGTACAGAACCAGAAGACCTACACCTGCACCAACCAGAAGACCAGACATCATCGAACCTAACGAGATCATATGTCCCAGATATAGTTCTGTAATAATAACGGAAGCTGCACAGTTGGGAATAAGTCCAACCAGTCCTGCAAGCAGATGACTGACGATCGGGTTTCCATGCAGAAGTGAAGCAAGACGATCCTGACCAATCAGTGTTATGCCGGCATTCAGAATTAGTGTGAAGATAACAACAAAATAGAAAATATGAAGTGTATGTATCAGGGCAGAACGAAAAATAGATTCATTTTCTTCGCAGTGGCAATGTTCTTTTTCACATAATTTCTCAATACAGACAGCATCGTCATTCTGATGATGCTTATGATGATAAGTATGAATGGTCAGATCAATCAGGAAACCTGCAAAGATACCAATCAGGGCTTTTATTCCCAGAATAGATAACATTGTGTGAACAGGTGTCTTACTCGAGATCAGGAGAGGCAGCATTTCATCAGAGGTTGAAAGATATATTGCGATTAATGTTCCAAGTGAAATAACACGTCCTGCGTAAAGATTAGAAGCGGCAGCAGAAAAACCACATTGCGGAAAGATCCCGATCAGTCCTCCGAAAAAGGGACCAAAGCGTCCGGCTTTACTTACCAGATTTCCGGTTTTATCCTGTGTATGATGTTCCAGAAATTCCATGATCAGATAAGTGATAAAAAGAAATGGTAAAATTTTTAAGGCATCAACCAGAGTATCTTCTAAAATGGAAAGAGTAATAGACATAAATACAACACCAAACCTTTCAATGCAGATAAAACAAACGGATAAGTGCAAATGCAAATCATTTGCACTTAATTTTTTTGTAAAAAAATAATCAGAAGAGCGGGTGATGGGAATCGAACCCACGTATCCAGCTTGGAAGGCTGGTGTTCTACCATTGAACTACACCCGCATGGTACTGACAATTTTTTATTTTAATAAGAATAGCGGGATCTGTCAAGTGTTTCAATGAAAGTGATTCAAAGATATTGATATAAAAAGATTTTCTCTTTTTGCTTTTAGGTTATTTTTAGGTTTGTGTGACAAGATAATTCACATGTCAGAATTTGAAATTATAGTGTGAGTGAAATGGGAGAACCGATGAGCTTAAAAGAAAAGATCAGAAAGGCCAGAGAACGGCGCCTGGAAAAGCTGGAAGACAAAGACGCTGAAATGCGTGCAGAACGTGAAAAAAGCGGGAAATCAGGAAAAAGACTTGGGAAAAAATTTGTAGTACTGATCGTGTCACTGGCGATTGTCAGCGGTACAGTTTATGGTGCATACAAGTATGTTTTCCACAGAGCGACATCTCAAAACACTTCAGAAAGCAGACCGGGGCAAAACTTTGCTTCAGGAAAACAAAGTACTATAACTGCAAGCGGAACATCTACACTTGGGGTAGTAGAAGAAAATTTTGATGTTGATAATCTGGATACGGATCTGGAAGTGGAAAAAGTATATGTCAGTAATGGTGATACCGTTAAAAAAGGGGATAAAATTCTTAAGATTTCAGATGACAGTCTTTCAGAAGCGAGAACAGAACTTGAGCAGGCTGCAAAAGATGCACAATATGCATATCAGTTGGGAAAACTCTCTACACAGGAAGAACTGATCACTGCAAAAAGTACTTATGACAGTGCGGCTGTTAATACGGAATATGCTCAAAATGATTACAACAGTTCCATACAGGATAAAGCTGAAAAAATCAGTGATCTGGAAGATCAGATAAGTGATGCGCAGGATCTGGTTGATGAATATACAAAAGCAATAAATGAAAATTACTATTACACAGAATATGATGTTGCCAATCTCAAAAAAACAGCATATGAAAATTTTCAATTATTGATGAAGCTGTATGAAGAATGGAATATTACAGATTCGGCAACAACGCAGTCCAGTACATCTGAAAGTACGAGTGCTTCTTCAGAAAGTACTGCCATTTCATCTGGCAGTACTTTGAAGATATCCAACAGTCTCAGCTCTTTATATGATGCATTCTCAGATGAAGTAACAGAGGAAGAACAGGAATATGAGGATGCAGAGGACAAATATGAAGCAGATACCAAAACCGCAAAAGCAAGTCTGAATAAAGAAAATGCAACGCTGGCATCTTTGCAGGCACAGCTTACAGAAGCAAAAACAGCATATAATAGTGCAGTTGCAGAGGCAAAATCCACGTCTAATGAAACAATTGCGGCAGGAAAAACAGCAAAGCAAACGTATCAGACCTCTGCAGATAAGATTGATGATGAGCTGCAGACACTGGAAGACGCAATGGATGATGCAAATGATAATTTAAAGGCTTTTGAAGATGAGATTAATGATGGGTATATGTATGCTTCAACAGACGGCACGATCATGATGGTAGGAGCAGAAGAAGGAGACACACTGACTTCAGACAGTATGGTAGTGGCGTATACAGATGCAAGTTCTGTATCAGTTGCAGCCTCCGTTGATCAAAGCTACATTTCACAGATTACGCTTGGTGAAGAAGCACAGGTTACCTTTGAAGATGCGGGAACATATGAAGGCAAGGTTGTGGCAATCAATCCGAAGACACAGTCAAGCAGCAGATCTTCAGTTACTTATACAGTAACAATTTTGCTGTCAGGAGATGTCAGCAAGCTGTCACAGAATCTTTCAGCAACAGTAACCTTTGCCGGGACACAACAGTCAGATAATGCACAGGATAGTGAAAGCGGTACGCAGGATAGCAAAGACAGTGCTTCAGACAGCAGCATGGAGAGTAGCGAAAATGAAGAGTAAAAAGGTTTTGATCAGATTGGTTCTTCTGGGAGTAGTTGCGATCAGTGCCATTTCACTGGCGGCATATACATTATGGACGAAAACCAGTCAAAACAAAGATTCCTATATTTACAAGGCTGCGCAGGTAGAAAAAGGGGATATTGTCCTTGGAATCGAGGAAAGCGGAAGCGTGGAAATGGCATCCTCAGAGCTGGATTATAATCTGACAATCAATTCAGACGATGACGATGATGACAGCAGTACCAGCGACAGCAGTGATGACGATGATACAACAAGATATCTAAAGGTTGAAGATGTGTATGTCAGTCAGGGGCAGACAATCAAAAAAGGAGACAAGCTGTTCAAACTGACGGATACCAGTATGGAATCAGTCAGAAGACTTTTGGAAGCAGATGCCTCTGATGCAAAGATTACGCTGGAAGAAGCGCAGCAGGAATATGATACAGGAAAACTGGAGGCATCAGATACCAAACAGGAAACGGATACAGCGGCAGCAGATGCTTCGGATCTATATCAGGCAACGCTGAATCAGCTACAGGCAACCATAGATGGGTATACCGGGGATATTCAATCATTAACGCAGGAAGTACAAAGTCTGCAGGAGGATGTTACAGATACTGATCTGCTGGAAGATCTGAAAGAAGCAAAAGAAAAAATGGAAGCAGCACAGAATACGCTTGCAGATACAGATCTTTCCAACTTTGGAGCGTATACCTCCAATCAGTCTGCGTATGAAACTGCGAAAAGTAATTACGATTCTATTCAGGATGGAATTGATACCAAAAAAGAACAGATTACAAAAGATCTTTCTACAATAAAATCAGATCAGAAGCTGATGGAACAGGCACAGGCGGCAATAAAAGAAAAACAGACGGAAGCAGAAAATACGCACAACTCATCCGTTTTGAATGGGAAAATGTCAAAAGAAGTGTATTCTTATTCAGTCAATTCTCTGAAAGAAGCAGTTACGCAGGCACAGACGGCGCTTGATGAAGCAAATTCCAATCTGGACGATTTCAATTCCTTTGTAGGAACGGATGGAATTATTTATGCGGACGGAGCAGGTGTTGTTACAGCAGTAAACTATGAGGCGGGGGACAGCTTGAAAACAACAGGGGCGATGATAACCTATACACAATCAGATGCTTACACCGTTTCCATTGATGTATCAGAAGAAGATATTTCTTCTATCAAGGTGGGAGATTCTGTAGACATTACATTTACAGCCTATGACGATAAAGCATACAAGGGAAAAGTCAGTGCAATCTCAACAACATCATCTGATGATCATGCAACTACTGTCAGTTACCCGGTAACAATTGCAATTGAGGGAGATACTTCAATACTTTATGGTGGAATGACGGCGGATGTGACATTTGTAACGAATTCTGTAAGCGATGTACTGTATGTTTCTGAGCAGGCAATTGTGACACAGAATGATAAATCATACGTATATGAAAAATCCGGAGAGACCTACACGCTTGTGCCGGTCGAAACAGGATTTTCCAATGGCAGTAATATTGAGATCAAGAGCGGTTTGAAAGAAGGCGACACCGTTTATATTGCGAGCAAAGTAACAACAGATGAAACCAAGCTGAAGGATACTTCTGAAACTGAAAATTCAGGAAGCGCTTCTTCTGCACAGACCGGGACAAGCTCGGGAAAGCAGGATCAGAGCGGAATGCCATCAGGAGGAGGGATGCCGTCAGGAGGCGGGATGCCGTCGGGTGGCGGAATGCCAGGCGGAAATTGATCATACGGTAACCTCAAAACAGGCAGAAACAGATTTTCAGAGTAGGGAAAGGAATGAAACGTGAAACAACATTTTTTCCGAAAAAAAGCAGAACAGATAGCAGAATGGTCATGTATCCACAAAAAGCGTGCAGTTGTCTTATATTCAGCAACAGCACTGATATTGATTGCAGCGATTGTCACCGCAATGATATATAAAAGCAAAAGTGAAAGTGAAAATTCTGCGAATACGGTATACCGGGAAGAAACTGTAACCAAGGGAGCACTTACGGTTGGAATTACAGAAGAGGGAACCGTTACAATTGGTACAACTACGCAAACACTTGATGTGGATATCAGTGCTTATACCGGATCAGACAGTACGACGACCAACAGCTGGCCAAATGCCGGAGGCGGTGGGATGCCGGGGCAGCAGACGCAGACGACAACAACGACATCCACTGACTCTGATACACGGGAACTTGAAGTGAAACAGGTTTATGTCAATGTGGGACAGGAAGTTGCAAAGGGAGATCCGATTGCACTTCTTGATGCAGACAGTGTAAATGATATTAAAGCTGATCTGCAGGCTGATGTGGAAGATGCAAAAAACACATATGATGAAACAAGGGCCAGTCAGACCATATCGGATCAGACAGCAGAGCAGAATTATAAACTATATACTTTATATGGAGATACAGCACAGTCAGAGTATGATACGAGCGTTGCCACCCTGCAGGATGCGGTAGATTCCGCGCAGCAGGATCTGGATGATGCAAATGATACCCTGCAGGATTATCAGGATCAGCTTACAGAAGATCAAACCAATCTTCCCACTTTTAAAAAAGCCCTTGAAAATGCAACCTATACAGCGAACGGGATTGATAAAGAGACAGCAATGTATGGGTGGCTGACAGCCGAGAATTCCAGAGAAACGGCACAAAAACTGGTGGATAATACGGAAGATGAAATAGATGATCTGACAGATGAAATCAAGGCGCAGAATACCAAAATTGCGGAATATGAAATTGCACTTGAAAGTGCAAAGAAAGCATATGAACTCGGTGTGATACAGACACAGGCAACAAAGGATACGCATATATTCCAGAACCAGAATGCAGATACCTATTTAAGCGTGTCCAAAGCACAGGATGCACTTGCAACAGAAGAGGCAAAAGATGATTTGACGCAGGCAGAGAAAAAATTGTCGGAGTTTGACAGCTATATCCAAAATAATGAGATCATTGCCGCAGAAAGCGGTGTAATTTCAGCCGTTTCAATTACGGCAGGAGATAATCTGTATTCAAACAGTGATCTGATTACAGTAAATGATTATGACAAAGTAACTGCAGCGGTAGATGTCAGCGAAGATGATATCGATTATGCAAAAGTTGGAGCAGCTGCAAAAGTAAATATTGATGCTTTCCCTGATACAGTATTTGATGCTTCGGTAACAGATGTCGGAGATGCAAGTTATGACAGTAGTACCGGAACAACCTCCTATGAAGTGACAGTCACGCTTTCAGGAGATCTTTCAGAGCTTTATTCAGGAATGACGGCAGAAGTAACCTTTATTACCAAGGATACTGAAAACGTACTCTATATTCCTAATCGAGCAGTTACAAGAGAAGATGGAAAGTCATATGTAAAACTGAAAAAAACAAATGGTTCAATCATAACGCAGCAAGTTACAACCGGTTTTTCGGATGGAACAAATGTTGAAGTAAAGGATGGCCTAAGTGAAGGCGATACTGTAGTGATAGAAAGTAAGGTGGACAGCAAGTGAGAATATCGGAAATCTTCAAGTTGGTATGGCTGAACTTATCCCAGAATAAATCGAAAGTAATTCTGACCAGTTTTGGCATTGTAGTCGGAGCAGCCACGATTATGCTGGTTATAGCGATTGGTACTGGCGGCAGGGAAGAGGTAGCAGAGCAGTTTAAAAATTTGAATGCCGGTTCAATTGATATTACATATGAATCAGATTCTTCTGAAAATACGAACGGATTTGGTAATATGGGCGGATTTGGCAATATGGGTGGAGGGGGAATGCGCACCGGCCAGAGCGGTTTTGGCGGCTTTGGGGGAGGAACGCAGCAGAAGCAGAACAGTGTTGTTCTCTCAACGGATGATATGGATGATCTGACAACGTTTGTCCCCGGGATCTCAGCTGCGACCATGTCCTATTCCACAACATCAGATGTAGACGGCGGACAACTTGATGACAGTACGACGTATACCATAGCCGGTGTGAAAAGTAACTATGCAACCATGTCAAATCTGGAAATGGCAATTGGAAAATTTATCTCAGATGATGATGATACATATAAGAATAAATATTGTGTACTTGGATATAATGTTGCCAAAACGGTATTTGGAAGCGTATATGATGCATATGATGGTACCGTTTATATTGATGACAGGCCCTATACCGTAATTGGAATTATTGATGAAGTTGGTACAGTTGCATCAGGAATCAGTCCGGATGATGCGATTTTTGTTCCGTACGAAACAGGAATCAAATATTTGACAGGAAATGATATCAGTCCGACCATTACGGTTGTGGCGGAAGATGTTAACAATGTTTCTGTCATTAAGGCAGACATAAAGGAGGTTCTCTCAGAATCCTATCCGAATGCTACATTTACAATATCCGATGCGGGAAGCAAAATGGAGGCTGCCAATGAATCAAACAGGACGCTTACCCTTTTGTTGATCGCCATGGCAGCAATCGTATTTGTGGTAGGAGGTATCGGAATCATGAATGTCCTGTTTGTATCGGTAAAAGAACGTACAAATGAAATAGGAATATTGAAAGCAATCGGATGCAGTCAAAAAGACATCATGTGGGAATTTCTGATGGAGGCAAGTTGCATCAGTCTTGTCGGATCTCTTGTGGGAATAGCATGTGCGCTGGGAATCACACCGATACTGGAAAGCTTTAATATGAGGGTATCTTTGTCAGTTGGAGGTGCGGTTCTGTCTCTGGTATTTGGTGTTCTGACAGGCTCGGTGTTTGGATTTTATCCGGCATATAAAGCTTCCAGACTGATTCCGGTAGTTGCACTCAACCAGGAATAATTGTGAACAGAATGGTATGGGATAAGGAAAAAATGGGACAAGACAAAACAAAACATGAGCAAAGCAAAAAGAATGAAATATCCCCGGAAAAAAAGACAATGATTACGGAAGATACTGCCCTTGGTGAAATTGCTTCCGATAAGATTTTTGAAAAAGATCCGGAACTGGCAAAGGAACTTGCAGAAGATCGTAAAATTCTGGAGCGGGCACAGGAGTATAAAGAAAAGAAAACCAGGCAGGCCAAAAAGAGGAAAAAAAATATACTGGTCGTGTTTTTGATCATTGCCCTTTCTGCAGCAGGCGGTACTGCATATTATATGCAGCAGAAAAAAGCTTCGCAGGTATCACTTACAGATATTACGACCACGAGTTCACAGGAACTTGTTTATGCCAAGATTACCAAGATCGTCGGAAATGAGGTATCTGCTTCTGTTGTAACCAGGGATGCGGCAAATGAAAACACTTCCGGCAGCAATCAGCACGGCAGCAGCGCGGGAAGCGGAGACAGTAATACAAAGGTGCAGGATAGCACACGACAGGATGAGTCTGTAAAGGGAGAAAGTACCTCTTCCAGACATGCGCGTGCAACTGCAGGGGGGAGCATGTCATCCATGCGGGGCAGCGCAGCCGAAGGAGGAAGCATGCCATCCATGCAGGGGGGTGCCGCAGCAGGAGGAAGCATGCCATCCATGCAGGGAGGTGCCGCAGCAGGAGGAAGTATGCCATCCATGCAAGGCGGTGCGCCTGGGAATATGTCCGGTACAGGAACCAGTGTGATAAGTTATACGGAAACAGGAGAAACTGCATCCTATGAAATTCCGGTAGGGACGACAGTTGTTACCAAGCTTGGAACGGAGACAACATTTTCAAGTTTATCGGCAGGAGATGTAATTGCTGTTGCAGTAGAAAAAAATACCGGAGTGATCGACCGGATATGGATTGTCCAGTGAGGAAAACAACAATATGATGATTAAAATGGTAAATATCTGCAAAGGTTATATGGTCGGTGATGAAAATGTGCAGGTACTGAAGAATATCAATTTTAATGTTGATGAAGGCGAGTTCGTTGCAATCCTGGGACCATCGGGATCCGGAAAAACAACACTTATGAATATTATCGGATGTATGGATGTTGCAGATACAGGAGAGTACTATCTGGATGGACAGGCCATTCATACAATGGAAGAAAATGATCTGGGAGATATTCGCAATCAGGAAATCGGATTTATTTTTCAAAATTATCAGCTGATTCCAACTTACAATATTATGCAGAACATTATTATGCCACTATTGGTAAGGGGAATGACGACAGTGGAAGCGGAAGATAAATGTATGGATACTATAAAGCTGCTTGGCATTGATCACAGACTTAGACATAAGCCTTCTGAGCTTTCCGGAGGCCAGAAGCAAAGAGTATCAATAGCACGGGCACTTGTTGGAGAACCGGCAATACTCCTGGCAGATGAACCGACAGGAGCACTGGACAGATCAAGCGGACAGGATGTGTTAAAGCTTTTTAAACGACTAAACGAAATGGGGCATACCATTGTTATGATCACACATGATCTCAATGTCGCCCAGGCAGCAACCAGAATTGTACATATTATAGATGGACAACTTTCTGAAGATTGAAAATAGGAGACAATATCCTGTATGCTTTGACAGGCAGTTCGCATTAGCGGACTGCCTGTTTTTGACATCAATCATTTTCCTGCGGTATACTGGTAAACATTGTACCGCAGGAAACAATTGATATTAGGATGAATAGAACAGAAGAAATGTGAAGAGTATATGAATTTATCTGATAAAAAGGAGAGTATATGAAAATATGTCCCAATTGCGGAAATATGCTGGAAGATGAAGTGCATTTTTGCATAAATTGCGGAAAGAATCTGGAAGATACGGTTCAGACAGAAGCAGAAGAAGTGTCAAAAAATGCATTTGAACCAGATGAAGTACAGGAACCGGTGAAAAAAGGCAGCGAACCGCCGGTGAAATTTGTCATTGCCGCGATCGTTGTTCTGGCAGCAGGAATAATCGGAATAATTGCGTTTATAAAGATTATCGGTTTTAGGACACAGCGTTTTACTTCCTATCAACAGGACATTATATCGGACCGCTTTCTGAATGGATTGGAAAAGCTTGGGGATACTGTTTCGACAGATTCATTTTCTTCGGATATAACGATCACAGCACAAAGCGATACTGAGCAGCTGAATGAATATCTGAATGGATCTTCGGTTATATTAAAAATGCAGGCAGATAATTCTGAAAAAAAATTTTGACAAATGCACAGGTGAACCTTTTTGGAAGTCCGGTTTTAGATGGGACATTTACTTATGATGATGGAAAAATGGGATTTTATCTTCCGGAAGCAGATGATCAATATTACATGGCGGATGCAGATAAACTGCTTTCTGTAATGGAAAATAAAACTTCCGACTATTTTGCAAAATATGAAAATGCGAAAACGATGACTGCATCTGAAGAACACAAAATGGCAGAAGAATATCTTGATATAATCTATACGCTTGCAGAGGATGATAATATTGCAGTTGCAAAGAAGCAGGATGTACTGCTTGGGTACCTGGGTGAAAAGTTTACCGGTACCGTATATACATGTAAACCGACAGGCAAAGAGGTAGAGAAAGTCCTGAATAAAGTGGCAGATCGGATTGATGAGGATGAAAAATTTAAAAACACACTTGCGATGCTTCTGGATACGCAGTCACTGAATGAACTGTTGGGAACAAATATGGAAGCTGGAGCGAATAAGGAAGATATTGCAAAAGCACTTTCCGAAGGAACAGATTCGCTTCGCGAAAAAGCAAAGGAAATCGGGAACAATTGGAGTAAGTATGATTTTGAATGGAAAGTTGCAGTAGATGCCGGTCAGGCAAGAATGATCAGTATATCCTTTTGCTCATCAGAAAATATTACTACTGTGATTGAATATGATGCATCGCAAAAAGGCGCAGAGCAGATGGCAGACTATATCGGAATGAGCAGTGCCGGTAGCTTGGCGTATATTGGAAATGAATATCAGCAGGATAAAGATGGAAAATATAAGGGGAGACTGATCGTAAAAACAGCAGGTTTGTCAGACACTTCAGACAGTGCTACCGGCTGTACAGTGGATTATCAGGCGGATCTCTCAAAACTGTCGGCATTGAAGATTCCGTATGGGACATACGATGTGGATCTCGGGGAATATGGCACACTCAGCTGTGAGGTAAAGAGCGGAGAAAAACAAAGCGATGATCATAGCATTGTTTATACAGGAAGCGGTCTTGGTAAGCTTATATTTAATATTAATACAACAGAAATGGGAACGGCTGAAAAACCGGATATAACACCGACGGATATTTCGGAGTATACACGCCAAGAGTATGAGAAACTTCTTAATTCTATTGGTGAGTCGGCAGGACAGGATATTTCCAAGGCTCTTTATGGTGTATTGGGCTTCTGATGGAGATGAACTGTAAGCGATTAATAAAACAGGATATGGCAGAAAAAAAGCTTTTATTGTTTTTGTTCATATCTTGCTTTTTGCCCGAAAACAGCCTGACAGCTTGCTTTTTTCATTAATTTTTTATAAAATGTAACGGTGTATATTGCTATTCGTTTTTTGAGGTGCTATAGTTTAATCCTAGTAATTAGGTAGGAAAATGTTCATATAAAGAAAGAGGGATGTTATGTCAGAACAGTTATTGCTGCAGGTAAAGAATATATCAGTATCAATTGATGAACTTCCGATTCTGCATGGTATAAATCTGAATATCAAAGCGGGAGAGACACATGTTTTAATGGGACCTAACGGCGCCGGGAAATCCACGCTTGGTTATACGCTGATGGGGAATCCTCATTATGCAATTACAGATGGCAATATTATTTTTGATGGACAGGATATTACCAGGGCGTCAACAGATAAACGCGCCCAGGCAGGTATATTTCTTTCCTTTCAGAGTCCGCTTGAAGTTCCCGGAATTTCCCTTGGAAGCTTTATTAGAAACGCATATCATGAAAAGACAGGTACGCCGGTAAAACTCCTTGCCTTTCAGAAACAGATGAAGGAAGCAATGGACTTGCTTGATATGGATGAGGCTTATGCAAACAGAGATCTGAATGTTGGATTTTCCGGCGGAGAAAAGAAAAAAGCCGAGATTTTACAGCTTCTGATGCTCAGTCCCAAACTTGCAATTCTGGATGAAACGGATTCCGGACTGGATGTGGATGCAGTCCGCACGGTTTCCAAAGGAATCAAAGAGTATCAGAAACAAAAAGATGGTGCACTTCTGATCATTACGCACAGCACCAAGATTCTGGAATCGCTGCATGTGGATTATACACATGTACTGGTAAAGGGAAATCTTGTTCATACAGGTGATGGATCACTGGTAGATGAGATTAATGATCATGGATTTGAACGGTTTGAAAACTGATCCTGCGATCTAAACAAAGGACAGAACAGGTTTGCAATACAGAAGGGTGCGGAAACCAGCATGAGTGAAAAAAAATCGGTTGTGGTCGATATCGACCGCAGCGTATATGACATAAAAGACGAAGAGAACGATCAGGCGTTTTTCCGTGAGAAGGAAGGATTGACCACGGATATTGTGGAACGTATTTCAAGGGAAAAGAGTGATCCCCAGTGGATGCTTGATTTTCGCCTGAAAAGTCTTGAAATCTATAATAAAAAAGAAGTTCCGAACTGGGGACCAGATATTTCTGGCCTTGATATAGATAAAATTGCTACCTATGTGCGCTCAAAATCAGAGATGAAGGGAAACTGGGAAGAAGTTCCGGAAGATATTAAGAATACCTTTGAACGTCTGGGAATTCCACAGGCAGAACGCGAATCGCTCGCAGGAGTCGGTGCACAATATGATTCCGAACTTGTATATCATAATGTGAAAGATGAGGTTGCAGCGCAGGGTGTTATTTATACCGATATGGAGAGTGCACTCAAGGGTGAGTACGCAGATATGGTTCATGAATATTTCATGAAACTGGTACCGCCTACGGATCATAAATTTGCGGCGCTTCACGGCGCGGTATGGTCAGGCGGTTCTTTTGTATACGTACCAAAGGGTGTAAAGGTTGAAATTCCCCTGCAGTCGTATTTCCGACTGAATGCAGCAGGTGCGGGACAGTTTGAACACACACTGATCATTGTTGATGAAGGAGCGAATCTGCATTTTATCGAAGGCTGTTCTGCGCCAAAATATAATGTAGCAAATCTGCATGCGGGCTGTGTTGAATTATATGTAAAAAAGAATGCGCATTTAAGGTATTCTACAATTGAAAACTGGTCTAAGAATATGTATAACCTGAATACAAAACGTGCGCTTGTTGAAGAAAACGGTATCATGGAGTGGGTATCCGGTTCCTTTGGATCCCATGTTTCCTATCTGTATCCGATGACGATATTAAAAGGCGCACATGCCAAAATGGAATATACAGGAATTACGTTTGCCGGAAAAGGGCAGAATCTGGATACTGGCGCAAAAGTGGTTCACCAGGGACCCTATACATCCTCTGTCATTACAACAAAATCCATATCCAAGGATGGCGGAGTCGGCACCTATCGCAGCAGTGTTACGATCCAAAAGGAAGCCAAACATGCAAAAGCATCTGTTGCCTGTGATTCACTGATGCTGGATTCTATTTCCAGATCGGATACCATTCCGGGAATGGATATCAGGACAGATGATGCGGATGTAGGGCACGAAGCAAAAATCGGGCGTATCAGTGATGATGCGGTTTTCTACCTGATGTCGAGAGGAATCAAGGAAGCAGATGCCAGAGCGATGATCGTAAGTGGATTTGCAAATCCGGTATCCAAGGAACTTCCGCTTGAATATGCGGTTGAGATGAACAATCTGATCAAGCTGGAAATGTCCGGGAATATGTAATGTGAAAGGCTCAAACTATGGATATAAATATGAAGGTTAATGTGCTTCCGGCACTTACATATAACTGGTTGCACGTAAACGAAAGCAGTATTGTACAGGAAAATATTCGGATCGACCGCTTGGAGGTAACATTACCTGAACGCGTTCCGGAAGGCATATCGGTTGAAACACAGGTCCCGGCAGCAAAAGCGGAAGAAATTTTTGCAGGTGCTGCTGAAATTACAAAAAAGCAAAATGCTGCAAATATACAGGGACCAAACGGAGATACCTATTCCAGAAATGCAGAGCAGCAGGTGCATACAGGGATGGGGATTGACGCCGATCGCCTGATGGATCATATGCAAGTGACAACAACGGTGGTTCGTGCACAAGCAAACAGGAAAATTGTGGAGCCGCTTGTATTACATGATTATATGCAGGATGGAGAAGGATCTCTTAGTCGTCAGATCATTCATGCAGAGCGTGGTTCGGAAATAACAGTGGTTATGGATTATCGTTCGGAAGAAGATGCAGCGGGATTTCACGGGATCAGTACGAAATTATATGCTGAGCAAGGAGCAATCATTCATCTGGTAAAGGTTCAGATGCTGGGATCCGGGTTCCTACATTTTGATGATATTGGCGGAGTTTGTGAGGAAAACGCATTCATCGATCTGATTCAGATGGAGATGGGCGCGCAGAAGGTATGGAACGGGTGCCATATCAATTTGCTCGGAAAAGAAGCTTCTTTTCATGATAATACAGGTTACCTGTGTAGATATGATCAGCAATATGATATGAATTACGTTGCGGAGCAGCGTGGCAGAAAGACACAGTCGGAGATGATCTTCAGAGGAGTTCTGATGGATCAGACACAAAAGACATTCCGCGGAACAATTGATTTCAGAAATGGTTCCTGCGGATCAACAGGGGATGAGCAGGAAGATACTCTGCTGCTTAGTCCGGATGTGGTCAACCGTACCATTCCACTGATCCTGTGCCAGGAAGAAGATGTTGACGGAAGACACGGCGCATCCATTGGACAGCTGGGAGAAGACCTTCTGTTTTACATGCAGACACGCGGAATCAGCGAAGAAGAGGCAAAGAAAATCATGGTACGTGCAAGGCTTGAAAGCATTGGCAGACTGATACCGGAGGATTATCTTCGCGGAACAGTAGAGGACTATATCAGGAAAATTCTGTAAATACAGAAAACAGACCTTGGAGAAGCGGAAAGCGGTAGTTACTCTGCAGGGAGAAAAGTGAAAAATTTATGATGGAAATCTTTCGTGCAGAAGATTCGCGACGGAGTGCAGATCTTCATGATTACGGATGCGAAACAGCAGTTTTTTCATCATATGCCTTTGCAAAAAACGCTCCGCATGGAGGAAAAAATGAGTGTAGCAGAGCAATATCGTAGGGATTTTCCTATTTTACAGAAGAAAGACTATATTTATTTTGATAATGCAGCAACGTCGCAGCGTCCGATACAGGTAATGGACGCTGTGAAAGATTTTTATACAAATGCAAATGCGAATCCGCTTCGGGGATTGTATGACTGGAGTATTGACGCGACAAAACGTTATGAGGATGCCAGACATGCAGTGGCAAAGTTTATCGGCGCAGAGCAGGATGGGGAGATTATTTTTACCAGAAATACCACAGAATCTCTGAATCTGGTTGCCTACAGCTATGGACTACATAACATTCATGCAGAGGATGAAATTGTTCTGACGGTGATGGAACACCACAGTAATATTCTTCCGTGGCAGATGGTTGCCAGACAAAACGGTGCCAAACTTGTATTTATGGAGCCGGATGCAGAAGGCAGAATTACGGCGCAGGAAATTCAGAACAAGATTACGGAAAAAACAAAACTGGTTGCAGTTGCAGAAGTTTCCAATGTGCTAGGCGTAACCAATCCGGTTCGTGAAATAGCAGACAGGGCACATGAAGTGGGCGCAGTTGTTGTAGTGGATGGCGCGCAGTCTACGCCGCATAAACCGGTTGATGTCACAAAACTGGGCGCAGACTTTTTTGCGTTTTCAGGACATAAGCTGATGGCACCCATGGGAATCGGTGTTTTATATGGCAGGATGGAACTTCTTGATGCTATGCCGCCGTTTCTGACCGGTGGAGAGATGATAGAGTATGTGAGCAGACAGGATGCAACCTATGCACCTGTACCGCAGAAATTTGAGGCCGGAACGGTAAATGCAGCGGGGGCAGTGGGACTGCATGCAGCAATTGATTATCTGCAACAGGTTGGATTTGAGCATATTGCAGAACAGGAACAGCTGTTGACCAGACAGCTTATGGACGGAATGAAAAAAATGCCGTATATTAAGATATATGGTTCACCGGATTCTGATAAGCATTGTGGGATTGTGACCTTTACGATAGAGGGGGTTCATCCGCATGATACGGCATCTCTTCTGAATGAAGATCATATCTGCATCAGAGCGGGGCATCACTGCGCGCAGCCGCTGATGCAGCTTTTGCAGGTAGGATCTACGGCGAGAGCAAGTCTCTATTTCTACAATACAGAGGAAGAGGTCAGCCGTTTTCTGGAGAAACTGTCCGGAATCAGAAAGGTTATGGGATATGGAGCTTAAACAGTTATACCGCGAAATTGTAAATGAGCACAATTTACGGCCTTCGCACAAGGGAGATATGGAAAATCCCGATCTGGTGCTGGAAGGTGTAAATCCGAGTTGCGGAGATGATATTAATTTGCAGCTGAGAATTACAGATGGCGTAATTACAGATGGTATGTTTAATGGAAGCGGTTGCGCGATATCACAGGCTTCTGTTGATATGATGCTGGATCAGATTATTGGACTTAAAAAAGACGATGCGGTAAAGCGTGCAGAAAAGTTCATGGGAATGATCAAGGGAGAGCATATAACAGAAGAAGATATGGAAGAACTGGATGAATCGGCAGCACTACAGGATGTGGCTCACATGCCGGCACGTGTTAAGTGTGCGGTACTTGGCTGGCATACCATGCAGGAGATGCTGGAGCACCCTGAAAAGGCGCACAAGTAGACAGAAAATGACGGAATAAAATGGCAGACTCAAATATTACCAAGAATGCACTTGCGGCATCCTTAAAAAACTTAATGCGTGAAAAGCCCTTTGAAAAGATCAGTGTATCCGATATCTGTGAAGCGTGTGGTATGAATCGTAAAAGTTTTTATTATCATTTTAAGGATAAGTATGATCTTGTGAACTGGATTTTTTATGTGGACTTTCTGGGTAAGATGGATGTTACGTCTTACCATACCGGCTGGGATGCAGTGCAGGATATCTGCAACCGCTTTTATGAAGACAGAGAGTTCTATAAAAGTGCGTTGAAAATTGAAGGCCAGAATTCATTTCATGATTATATAATTGATACCATCCATCCTTTGATGAGTTATTATATTAAAGATCTGTATAAGGATGAAGAGGCAAAGGATTTTTTTATTACCTTCTTTGGAGATGCATTTCTTGCTTCCATCATGCGATGGATGTCAGAGGGTATGAAAATGAAACCGGATGAATTCGTGGAGAATCTTAAGAATGTGAGTGTAGGACTTGCAAAACAGATTTTGCGTGATGAAGATGAAGAAAGTTATGAAAAAAGATGAGAAACATGATGTTTCTCATCTTTTTATATATATATAAAATGGATTACTGCCCGCTTTGACAGTTCAGGTATTTAAAACCGGCATGGTTTCTGCAAGTACATGCTGCAAGGTTTCATTCGGACTGAGAACATTCAGAGAGGAACCGGAAGGGTTTTGTATACTTCCATCGGAATTGAATTCAATCAGTGTTTCGTTATCACATATAATTCGACTGATTTCGCGAATATCAGCGTGCAGATCCCAGATAAAACAAGGGTACCTCTGTTCCATACGAACCCTTTTGGCAAAGTCACCAGCACTTCTGGAACAAGTATCTTTTTGAACAAGAAAAATCATACTGCTGTTGTAGCTAAGGTATTTTTTTACATTCTCGCAATCTTCGGAAGTTCCCCAGTCTGCATCACTGTAGAAATGATGTATGCCATATAACAGATGAGAGTCACGCAATCCCATACAGGTGTCATAGCTTTCAGGAGCATCAATATCA
Organism: Butyrivibrio sp.; assembly: GCA_017996845.1. The sequence continues at coordinate 28,721 of JAGOGF010000007.1, read as the reverse complement.
ATTGACAGCATGACATTTCCACAGCTTTTCAGGGCAGAGGCCTGTGCAGCAGTTACTTGTGCCTGCGTCAGAAAATAAAAGAATCCACATTCTTCGTTTTCACGAAAAATACTGATCAGGTCATTGGAGGCAATCACACCGCCTTTCTGAAAAAAGCAAAAGGAATTGATGCCAAGAGGCTTGGCCTGTTCAATGATTTTACGAATATTGTCGGGGGTCATTGCAGCTGGATCGCTGTTATCCGGAACATAACGAAAAGTCAGCAGCCATGGTAATGACACATGCAGCTCCTCTGACTTTGCACGAAGAACCCTTGCCCCATAGGTCCAGCTGGTGTATCCCATATTAATACCAAATCTTCGAATGGAAGCATGATCCGTATGTGCCAGAAAATCTTCGATCAGACTGTAATACGGGCTGTTATCATTTTCCAGAAGTCCCTGGATAATATCGATAATCTCACGTTGAAAACGTCCGGTCGAAAATTGTTTCCCAAGATCCGCAAGCTTACGGATGCTTCGTTTGGGATTGTCAGACATATCTCTGATTCCACGGCTGACAGCAGTATCTATCATTAATCTTGTAATACGTTGTGTATCCAAATTTATCCACCTGAATCCTATCGTTGTAAATGCTCCATATAAAGGAAACACACCCATTTATACATTGTTATCTTATTTCATCTGAGCTGTTTCGCATAGGGACAAAAAACGATTTTTGTCCCAAAATAAGACGAAACGAATTCTTTGTCCGATGACATTATCAAAATAAAAACATATAATTTACAATATATAAAAGGGTTTGTTTGGAATAATGGAGGATAGTTATGAGTTCAGTAGTAGAAAATATTTCACATGCGGCGCAGAGACAGGCATTTGGACTGATTGCAGATGGTCTTTTGAAGCATCTGGATAAGACAGATGACAGAACAGCTACTTATATGAAATTGGTTGATGAAGCAGAGAAGTTCTATGGCAAAGGTGCAGATAAAACTTCTATTGAAAAGGTTCGTAAGGCGTTACAGGATCCGGACAACAGATGGGTAAAAGTTATCAATAAAGTGTTGGATGAGACAAATCCGCATGTTGCCAAAACAATGCTTTTGAACCTTGGATATGAGGCTTTTTTCAGAGGTACAAAGACAATTCGTGCCAACAGAGAAAAGTACAATTGTAATATTCCGTGGCTGATTCTTTTTGACCCTACTTCTGCATGTAATATGCATTGTAAAGGATGCTGGTCTGGTACTTATGGACACAAGGACATGCTTTCTTTTGAAGATATGGATAAGATTGTTACGCAGGGTAAGGAACTTGGCGTGTATCTGTATATGATGACAGGTGGAGAACCACTGGTTCGCAAGGCAGATATTATTAAGCTGGCCGAAAAACATAATGATGTGGAGTTTGCACTTTATTCAAATTCGACCCTGATTGATGAGGATTTCTGTAAGGAACTGGTACGCCTTGGCAATATTACCTTCCAGCTTTCCATTGAGGGAACACCGGAGACAAATGATTCCCGTCGTGGCGATGGGCATTATGAAGCGGTAATGAAGGCGATGGATCTTCTGAAAAAGTACGGTATTATATTCGGCACATCCATATGCTATACACGTGAAAATATTGAAGCCGTTACAGATGAGAAATTTCTCAGAATGATTGCGGATAAGGGTGCAAGATATGGATTCTACTTCCATTATATGCCGGTTGGTAATAATGCAGTTCCGGAACTGATGCCTACGGTCGAGCAGCGCAGAAAAATGGTTGATAAGATTCGCTATATCCGTTCTGATAAATGTGATATTGAATTTTATCCGATGGATTTCCAGAATGATGGAGAATTTGTTGGCGGATGTATTGCAGGCGGCAGAAATTATTTCCATATCAATGCCAGCGGAGATGCAGAACCTTGTGTATTTATCCATTATTCCAATACAAACATTCATGAAAATTCCATCCTTGAAATGCTGCAAAGTCCATTGTTCATGGAATATCATAAGGGACAGCCGTTTAACAGGAATCACTTAAGACCCTGCCCGATGCTTGAAAATCCGCAATTGCTGCGTGAAATGGTAGCAAGAGCAGGCGCGCATGGTACAAATGAAGAATCAGAAGAATCGGTTGATCATCTTTGTGAAAAATGTGATGATTATGCAAAAGAATGGGCTCCTGTTGCAGATGAAATCTGGAAGAGCGAGACACATAAGAAACCGAAGTACGAGAACTATATTAAAGAGAAGCGTGAAGATAACACACTTGCTGCATTCGAAAAGACAACAGAAACAAGTGATAAAGCGCAGGATGTGGTGAACCAGTAAAGTAATAAAAAAGCTGTTGCAAAATAACTGAGATATATGAAATCAGTTATGGAGCAACAGCTTTTTTGTTTTTATACAAAATAAAAAGTACCATCCCCATAGGATATACCTACGAAAACAGTACTCGGCATGCGCTGCCAGGGTCTCGAACCCTGGACAACCTGATTAAGAGTCAGGTGCTCTACCAACTGAGCTAGCAGCGCATTTTGTCGTATCATTAGCGACAAGTGGTATCTTACTACATTGAGAATCAGTTTGCAACCCCTTTTTCAAAAAAAAATCCGAAATCAAACTTTTTTTACGGAATGCTGCATTGCGAGAGGCTTTATAGTATGATATTTTGTATATATTCACGATTTTGAACATTTGTATAACAGAGTAATGAGCAAATCAGAAATGAGGAGAAAAATGATTTTCGATACGCATGCACATTATGAAGATGTGCAGTTTGATATAGACAGAGCAGAGCTTTTGGGAAAGCTCAGACAGTCCGGAATTGGAATGGTAGCAGATGCAGCCTCTGATTTGAAATCAATTGAGCAGGTACTGGATTTGGCACATCAGTATGATTTCCTATATGCGGTGATCGGAGTACATCCAAGTGAAACGCAGGAACTGGATGAAACAAATTTTACATGGATCGAGGAGAAAAGTATTGAACCAAAGGTAATCGCAATTGGAGAGATTGGCTTGGATTACCATTATCCGGAACCATCACGCGATATTCAAAAGAAGTGGTTTTCCAGGCAGATGGAACTTGCAGGAAAAAGAAAACTTCCTATTGTGGTTCACTCAAGAGATGCCGCAAAGGATACACTTGATGTGATGCATTCCGTACATGCAGAAAATATTGGAGGAGATATACACTGCTTCTCTTATGGTAGGGAGATTGCAAGAGAGTATCTGAATATGGGATTTTACTTGGGAATCGGAGGGGTACTGACTTTTAAAAATGCACATAAGCTAAAGGAAGTGGTCGAATATGCTCCGATTGACAGAATTTTACTTGAAACTGACTGCCCTTATCTTGCGCCTGAACCTGTTCGGGGGAGCAGAAATACATCGCTGAACCTGCCATATGTTGTAAAAGCTATAGCGCAGATTAAGCAGATGGAATATGATGAAATAATAGAAATTACGCAGCAGAATGCAAAAAAGATGTATCACATAGAATAAAAAATATCTGCGTAAAAACAATTTTATACAGATATATCCAGAAAGGTAACAGCTAATATGGCATATCTCGGAAATCCGGCAGGAACGCTGGAAATAGTAAAAAAATACCATCTGAACATTCAGAAAAAATTCGGACAGAATTTTCTCATTGATGAAGAAGTCTTAAGACAGATTGTGGATGCAGCGGGAATCTCCTCAAATGATTGTGTGCTTGAAATTGGCCCGGGAATTGGGACAATGACGCAGTATCTTGCAGAAAAAGCGCGTGAAGTTGTTGCAGTGGAAATTGACAAGGCACTGATTCCGATTTTGCATGACACATTAGCTGCCTATGATAATGTAACACTGATAAATAAAGACATTCTGAAAGTTTCGATTCCACAGATTGTTGCGGAAAGAAACCAGGGACAACCTGTTAAAGTGGTTGCGAATCTTCCATACTATATTACAACGCCAATTATTATGAAACTTTTTGAAAGCGATGTGCCGCTTCTTTCAATTACGGTAATGGTACAGAAAGAGGTTGCAGACCGTATGCAGATGGGACCGGGATCGAGGGAATATGGTGCGCTTTCACTTGCAGTACAGTATTATTCCAAACCTGAAATTATCGCAAAGGTACCTCCGTCAAGTTTTATCCCGCAGCCCGGAGTGGAATCGGCAGTAATCAGGTTAACCCGTTATCTGAAGCCGCCGGTGGAAGTACAAGATGAGGCGCATATGTTTGAAGTGATCAAGGCGGCATTTGCGCAGAGGAGAAAGACACTTGCAAATGCAGTTTCACATATGCCGACGTTGCAGGTTGAAAGGGAACAGGTGGTACAGGCTTTGTCACGGCTTTCTTTACCCGCAGATGTAAGAGGAGAAGCATTATCGCTGGAACAGTTTGCTGCATTATCAGATATTCTGCTTTTAGAAAAAAAGAAATAATGTCAGGCTAATTCCTGTTCTGCAGCGGAAACGCCGCTCTGTACGGTTTTGACATTGATATGGGCGTATGATAAACTTAACACCAGATATAGTGGAATTATCCCAAAAGAGGTGGATATTTTGGATAAATATGAATATAAAATCCGTGCGGATGAGATAAAAGCACTGATCAGTGAAGGAAAATATGCAGATGCAGTTAAGATAGCTGATTCTATTGACTGGAAACGTGTAAAAAGCGTGACAATGCTATGTACCATCAGTGATTTATATAAAATAAACAGACGCTTTGAGGAGAGCAAAGAAATTCTCCAGATGGCATATGAGAGATATCCGGACGGAAGATCAATCGTTTATTCTTTGTGTGAACTTTCCGTTAAGATGGGAGAGTTTGTTCAGGCGGTGGAATATTACAAGGAATTTGTTCGAATTGCCCCAAGAGATACGGGACGTTACATTCTGCAGTACAAATTGTATGAAGCACAGGATGTAAGTCTTGAAGAGCGAATTGCCGTTCTGGAAGAACTGAAAAAGCATGATTACAGGGAAAAGTGGGCATATCAGCTGGCATATCTTTATCATCGGGTAGGACTGGCAACAGAATGCATAGAAGAATGTGATGAAATGTATCTCTGGTTTGGCGAAGGAAAGTATGTCATGAAAGCACTTGAACTTAAGATGCTGCATACACCTTTATCAGAGGAACAGCAGGCAAGTTATATGAGGTATAAGGCCGGAACGATAGGAAAAGTGGATGAAAAAACACTTGAAGAAGAGGAAAAAGATGTAATCGGTGTTGAAGAATCAGAAGAAATACAACAGCATACGAAAGAAATGTATGATAATCCGCAGGAGGCAGAGAAAGTAGCAGCTGCTGCGCAGATGACAGAAGCAAACGGAGAAACAAAGGATGCTTTTTCCAGGATACCGGAGTATGGAAATCGGTTTGATACAATCAATCTGCAAAAAGCAATTGCAGAAAGTATGAAAGAAATCATGGGAGATCTGCAGGGAAGCGATAGGGAAATGAAAACCCAGAATGGTCAGACTCCGCCATACATGAAGGAAGAACCAGATCACGAGCAGCGAGTTGAAAGCTTTGAAACAGAAGAACTTTTTACTGCACAAACGGAACCGATGTGCAGACCTATGATGCAGGAATTATTTTATGAGGACAACGAGAGTGCTGCTGCATATAAAGCAGGATCGTCTGATACAGAAATAGTAAAGGAGCATTATCAGCTGCAGCAAAGTGATGGACAGATGACTTTTGCAAATGCAATACCTTCACCGCAGGAAGATTATGATACCGAAGATAGTGATCCTATGCAGGAGGAAAGACCGGGAGCGGTTGTACGTCCAAGTCGTGGAAGTGGAGAAAGCCATTTTGATAAGATGCTGGCGCAGGATTATGATGGACAGATCAGCCTGGTTGTGCCTGAAGATAAGATGGTAGAAAAACAGATTACCGGACAGATCAGTATCGGTGATATAATGACCAGAATCAAAAGAGAGCAGCAGGAGAGGCAAATGCGCGAAGTTCGACAGCGCGTAGCAGATGAAACAAGTGATATGTTTGCTGCATTTGATGAGAAGGCAAAGGCTGACCTTCAAATCCGAATTGAAAAAGCGGTTGCGGAAGCATTACGCAAAGAAAGAGAAAAGAAGACTTTCGGGGAGATAAAACAGCCGGTAAACAGCGCAAATGTAATCGTACCGGATGAGTCTGCGGAGCCGTATGTTCTTGCAGGCAAAGTGGAGCAGGCGGATTCTGAAATACAGGAGTTGGAACTGGGAGAAGATCCCACAGCAGATATTTCTGATTTGGAGAAAGAAAATCCTGAATCAGAGAACACGGAGGAAGATTCTGCAAAAGAGAATGCGGAAACAGACAATACGACAGCTGAAGAAACAGAAAGTAAAGCGGTCCAATCGAATGAGGAGATAGAAGAAAATTCGGATGTTGGGGGGCCAGAAACAGAAAAAGAGGCAGAAGCTTCAGCGGATGAAGAAAATGCAGACAGCGAAAATATAAACGAGAGTACCATTGCGCAAGCGGAAAATGAATTGCCAGAACAAATTGAGGCTTTGGAAGAAGTAAGCAGCGAAAAAGCTTCTGAAATGAAAGATGGTGAGAATTCCATTGCGGAAGCTGACATTACAAAAGAGCAGGAAGAAGAAAAGGAGCAGACGGAGCCGCTTCTGAATGATCCGGAAATAAAGGAAATGGATAATCGCGTACGGGTTATGACCCCGGAAGAGAAGGAATTGTTCGGGCCGTATATTCATCACCGCAAGTCTAGAAGACAGATTATCCGCGCAATTGACAGTCTTAGTATCACGCCGGGCACCAATAATGCAATTGTGACAGGAGCAGAGGGGGCGGGTACTATTTCGCTTGCAAAAGGATTGATCCGTTCAGTACAGACATCTGATCCTGCATTTTCCGGAAAAGTTGCGAAAATCACAGCGGAAGCATTGAATCATAAAAGTATTGAAGGGATTATAGAAAAGCTTTCAGGCGGAGCATTAATTGTTCAACGGGCTACGGATATGAAGAGCGACACGATTCTATCATTGCAGAAGGCACTGCAGCAGGAAAACAGGAGTATTATTGTAATTCTGGAAGATTCTCGAACGGACATGGATCGCATGCTGAAAAAGCATCCGGAACTCAAAGAAAGTTTTAACGTCAGAGTGGATATTGAAGCATTGGATGATGATGCGCTTGTTGCATATGCAAAGCAATATGCACTTGAAAAAGAATATACAATAGATAATTTTGGAATACTGGCACTGCATACCAGAATTGAGGATATGCAGACACTTGATCATGAGGTGACAATATCAGAAGTGAAAGATATTGTGGATGATGCAATATATTATGCCGATAAGAGATCAGCAGGACACTTTTTCGATATTCTCTTTAATAAAAGATATGATGAAGAAGACATGATTATTCTTCGTGAGAAAGACTTCATGCATTAGGGGGTGCGGGCATATGGATCGTAAAGTGTTTATTTCGGAGGATGATGAGTATCTTTTTGGGCAGGGCACGCATTATGAAATATATAAAAAACTAGGGGCGCATTGTGCAACAGAGAATGGAAAAAAGGGGATGTTCTTTGCTGTATGGGCACCAAATGCTGCACAGGTGGCTGTGATCGGATCATTTAATGGGTGGAATGAAGCGCAGTACCAGATGAAAAAATCAAAGTCAGCAGGAATTTATACACTTTTTATTCCGGGCGTAGGAATCGGAGAACTATACAAATATCTGATCACAACTGCAGACGGGAACAAACTATATAAAGCGGATCCTTATGCCAATTACGCAGAGCTGCGTCCAGGTACAGCATCCAGGACAACAGATTTGACCAAATTCAAATGGTCGGATGCGAAATGGTATGAAAATATAACTGGGAAGGACATTAATCGACAGCCGGTTGCAATCTATGAATGTCATATCGGGTCATGGATGAAACATCAGGATGGGACTGAGGATGGGTTTTACAGCTACAACGAATTTGCGGATAAAATTGTAGAATATCTGAAGGAAATGCATTATACACACATAGAGCTGATCGGCATAGCAGAGCATCCGTATGATGGTTCATGGGGATATCAGGTTACCGGATATTATGCTCCAACGTCCCGATATGGGGAACCTGCAGATTTTATGTATCTGGTCAATAAACTGCATCAGAATGGAATTGGTGTTATTCTTGACTGGGTACCTGCTCATTTTGCGACAGATGCACATGGACTAGGATGTTTTGACGGACGTTGTATCTATGAGGATCAGGATCCCAGAAAAGGAGAGCATCCTGACTGGGGAACCAAAATATTCAATCTGGAAAAAAATGAAGTCAGAAATTTTCTGATTGCGAATGCACTTTTCTGGATCAGAGAATTTCATGTTGATGGTCTACGTGTAGATGCAGTTGCATCTATGCTCTATCTGGATTATGGCAAAAAAGACGGAGAATGGGTGCCGAATCAATACGGCGGAAATAAAAACCTTGCTGCAATAGAGTTTTTTAAGCATCTTAACAGTGTTGTACGCGGAGCATATCCGGATGTACTGACAATTGCTGAGGAGTCGACAGCATGGCCAAATGTTACGGGCGCAATAGGCGGGGAAGGCCTTGGCTTTACATTTAAATGGAATATGGGATGGATGCATGATTTCTGTGAGTATATGAAGCTGGATCCGCTTTTTCGCAGTGGTGCACATCATATGTTGACTTTTGCAATGACATATAACAGTGCAGAGAATTATATTTTGCCCCTTTCACATGATGAAGTTGTCCACCTGAAGTGCTCAATGGTTGAAAAAATGCCAGGGTATCAGGAAGACAAATATGCTAATCTCCGCCTTGGCTATACCTTTATGTTTGGACATTCAGGTAAAAAACTGTTATTTATGGGACAGGATTTTGCACAGGAGCGTGAGTGGAGTGAGCAGAGGGAGCTTGACTGGTATCTGCTTAAAAACAGGTTGAATCGTGGAATGAAAGAATATGTCAGTAGTTTGCTTACATTATACAGAAAATATCCTGCATTCTATGAGGTTGATAATGACTGGGGAGGTTTCGAATGGATTAATGCCAATGATTCTGACCGTAGTATTTACAGTTTTTACAGACGTGCGATCAACGGCAAAGACAATATACTATTCGTTTTCAATTTTACGCCGATAGAAAGAAGCGATTTCAGAGTTGGGGTTCCATTTTCAGGAATCTATATGCATTTGCTTGACAGTACAGATCGTAAATTTGGTGGCAACGGCGGCAATATTCCGAGTGAGATAAAAGCGGTTTCAGGTTTATGTGATTATAAGAATTACAGCATCAGTTTTCCATTACCACCCTTTGGAGCAGAGCTTTTTCTGTTTCAGGATCCACAGAAAGAAAGTAAGAGAACCTGTATTCCGATCGAATCAGATGGAAAGCACAGAGAAGTAAAGGTTAAGAAAAAGAAGTAATATACCGAAATAAAAGGTAGCAGAGGATATCTGCTACCTTTTTTGATAAATATGGTATTAATTATAATCACGTGAAATGATATGAGGTTTTTATGAATATTAATCTTTCGCACTTGAATCAGATTAAAGATAACGGAAGCAGTATTTCCACAGATAATGTATCTGATATCTCAGACAACAAAAATACTGTCAAAAACCGCAGACTTGAGCAAACCAGCCAGGCTGCGGCTGTTTTTTCCGGGTCAGCAAATAAGGAAGAACAGATATATTCAGATAAAGGCCGTTCGCAAAATGAGATTGCTTCAATAGCGGATGATATGGATGTTGATCTGAACAGGAATTATGAAGTTTTAATTTCAAATACAATGTCTGAAGAAGATTATGAGCAGGCCCGGAAAGACGGGTTTGATCCACGTGATATGGATGCGGATACTGCGGTTACGATTCTGGATAAAATTAAGGCAGTGCTTGTGGAATCAGGGACAAATATTTCGGGTTTTACAGATGATCTCAGCAAAGAGCAGTTGGCAAAAATTACGGGAAGTCAGTCATATGCAAATGAGCTGATACAGAATTTGCAGAAGAATGATGTTCCTGCAACAACAGATAATGTGCAGGGAGTTCAGGGGGCTTTGGCATGTGCAAAAGAAATAGCCAAACCTTCTGAAAATGCATGCGCGTACATGATAGAAAATAAAATGGATCCGACTGTTAACAATTTGTATCTGGCTTCCCATAGTGTAAACGGACAGACAGTATCCGGAAGTGGTTTTTATACGCAGGAGACCGATGGGTATCTTGCCAGAAAAGCAGATGCTGTTAACTGGGAACAGCTCATGCCACAAATTAATCAGGTGATTCAGGAAGCGGGATATGATACAAATGATGATACTGCACTGGATCAGGCTAAAGGGTTGATACAAAATGATATACCGCTTACATCAGAAAATCTGAAAAGAGGAATGAATATTCAATCTGTTACATTTCCGCTTTCTGCAGAAAAAGTTATTCAGGCCGGGATATCAGCAATTGCAGATGGTAAAAAAGCGGCAGATGGGAATCTGACAGATACAAGAAGTCTATTGCAGCAGGCAGTAGATATTCAGAACGATACAAATAAAATTACGGATCAGGCAATCAAAGATTCTTTGCAGCAGTCTGAAAAAGTCAATCTGAAAAATCTGATAGCAGCCCAGAGGTCAACAGAAAAGGATAAAATATCAACATATAGCAAAGAACTACAGGAAGCAGGAGCAGGCAGCACACAAATTAAAGAATCGGATAATACAGATGATCAAGGACAGGTAAGTGACGTAAATGTCATAAATGCCAGAAAACAATTAGAAGAAGTAAGGCTTGTCATGTCAGTTCAGACAAATCTGAAACTGCTCAAAAGCGGATATCAAATCAATACGGCACCAATGGAAGAACTGATCACGAAACTGAATGATGCAGCTAATTCAATACAGGCAAGCATATTTACGCAAAAGAGTAATGAAACAGATGAAATATCGACTTCAAAAACAATAGCAATTGCTATTGAAAAGAGCGAGAAATATCAGGAAACCATTGGGAAAATAAGCTTTATGCCATCTGTTCCGGCGGCGATTGTCGGAGCGCTGAAAGATGAATTCAAAGTTGATACGTTGGATGAAATTTATAACAAAGCATTAACGCTTAAGCTTGGCAGTGACAAGGCAGGGGAAAGTTATGAAGCACTGATGACAAAACCCAGGACCGATCTGGGAGACCGGATCGATAAAGCCTTTCGTAATGTAAATGATATTTTGCAGGATCTGGGAGAAGAACCGACAGAAGAAAATCAGCGTGCGGTCAGAATTCTGGGTTATAACCAGATGAGTATAACGACAGAAAATGTTAAACAGGTAAAGGCATGGGATGCCAGGCTGACTACCACGATCGACAGATTAAAACCTGCTGCTGTGCTGCAGATGATTCGTGATGGACAAAATCCGCTTAAGATGACACTCGATGAATTGAATCAGAATCTGGATGATAGAAATAGTCAGTCACAAAATCAGGATGAGAAATACGAAAAATTTCTTTATAAATTGGATAAACAATCCGATATAACTTCTGAAGAAAAAGAATCCTATATCGGAATATACCGGCTGTTTCACTCTTTGCAAAAATCAGATGATGCCGCAATTGGAATGGTACTCAATACAGGCGCGGACATGACAATTGGAAATCTTCTGGCGGCAAACAGAACGCTGAAATCAACTGCGAAAGGAATGGATTATACAGTAGATGATTCATTTGGCGGAATCACACAGAAAGAAAGCGATGTTCCGACAATTTCAGACCAGATAGAAAGCGCATTCATATTTTACAGTGCAAAAGCAGATTCGGTGTACGAAAATATTGAACCGGAAAAATTGAAAAAATGTGATGTTTCCCAGAGCACAGAACTGACTGAACTGGCAGATGCGATGGAAACAATAGATACAGATCAAACGCTTGAAAAAAACTGGAAAGATGTACAGCTTAATGAAATACGAAAGGCCTTTGCGGATAATCAGAAACAGGAAGCGTGTCAGGAACTGAAAGAAACAGATATTCCGCTTAGCGCAAATCATTTGGAAGCCATGCAGGCACTTCAGGCATCCAGAAAAAGTAATGACAGGACAATCTGGGATCAGGCAAAGGAAACTGATTTGGAAGGTGAAACAGAAGCAGATGGGATAATTCAGGATCTGACTTCAGCGCTGACAGAATCGGATGATTATACAGATGCCTATAAAACGGATCTTCAGAAAATGACAGATTGTCTGAATGACAGCATATCCGACACGGATGTCACATATATAGATATGAAGGCTATTTCTCTTATGCACAAGCAGCTTACAATTGCACAGGAAATGGCAGATAAGGGAAGCTTTGAAATCCCGGTTCAGGTAGGAGAACACACTGTATCCATGCATGTCGTATTGCAGCAGGATGAAACTTCAGGTTCTAAGGTGGAAGCAAGTCTTGATACGCAGGAATATGGAAATATTACGACTGCACTGCAGGTAAAAGAGGGTACTGTAAGTGGTATCATGACTGTTGAAAACGGTGCTACACCGCAAACCAGAAATTACTGTGAACAGGTTAAAACGCGGTTTGCATCAAATATTGCACAGTTAACCAGACTGGATTTTCAAAAGGATAACATGGCTGTTATTTATGGCTCCCGAACCAACAGGACAATTGCGGGATCAGATACAAAGATATCCGATCGGGTGCTTTTTAATCTGGCGCAGGCATTTGTTACGGCAATTTGATTAGGACAGACGTGGAGGATAAAAATGAAGATCAACTATAACGTGTCAGCAATGATTGCAAATAACGCACTGACATTAAATGACAACAAACTTTCAGATTCACTTCAAAAACTTTCGAGTGGCATGAAAATTGCCAATGCAAAAGATAACCCGTCAGGACTTGCTATGGCAAGAAAAATGAATGCACAGATTGAAAGTCTGAAAACGGCCGGAGATAGTACCAATGATGGAATATCCATTGTGGAAACGGCAGACGGGGTACTTTCGGAAGTACAGGAAATGCTGCAGAGAATGAATGAACTTGCAGTTAAAGCAAGTAACGGCACGATGACCTCAGTAGATCGAAGTGTGGTGCAGGAAGAGATCGCGCAGCTCAAACAGGAGGTTACGCGTGTAGCCCAGACAACCCAGTTTAATGGACAGAATATTCTGGATGGATCATTTGACCTCAAGGGCTATGCAACAGTTGGCGGATCGACAGATGCAAATGTGAAAGTCAGCAGCTATTCTGATCAGGTTACATCCGGAAATGTTGCAATAAATGGATTGATTTCTACTTATAATGCAACCAGCAATACAGTAAGCGGAGCAGCAGTAACAAGCATCAATGCGAACGGAAAGACCTATAATGCAAGTGATCTGACAGTTACATCTACAGGGGATATTGTTACGTTTTCAGCCAAAGATGGGATGTCTATACAACTTCAGATTGATGAATCACTGACGGGGACACAGACCTGCAATCTGGAACTTACAGGTAAGGGAACGATGTCTGTTCAGGTAGGGGCAAATGAAGGACAGACATTAGATATGCGTATTCCTGAAATATCCCTTTCCAATATGGGAATTACTAACACAGATGTTTCTACAGCGGATAGTGCTAAAGAGGCAATTAATCAGATTAAAGACGGACTTCAGTATATATCGGATGTACGAAGCAGACTGGGAGCCTACCAGAACAGATTAGAACATACGGACAGCAGCCTTGCTATAACAACCGAAAACATGACATCTGCTTATTCCAGAATCATGGATGTGGATATGGCAGAGGAAATGACGGAATATTCTACACAGCAGGTACTTTCACAGGCTGGGACGTCGATGCTTGCACAGGCTAATAAACGACCTTCGGATGTACTCCAGTTGCTGCAGTAAGCTAAGGCATGAAAAGCATGCGGAAGGGATGGCATATATGACGCAGGAGCAAAAACAGAAATATACAAGGAAAATCACGCAAGCCAATAAAACGCAGCTGATTACAATCTTGTATGAAATGGTTCTGGATTATCTGCAGGATGCGCGTACTGCGTACGAGCAGGATGATTTGACTGAGTATACGCTGCAGCTGACATATGCGCAGAACTGTATTGATGAACTCATCCGATCACTTGATTTGAAATATGAGATTGCAAGAAATCTGATGCAATTATATCTTTATTGCAAAAGAGAATTGATCGGAGCAGCAGCCAGAGAGGAACTGAATCAGATTTCACATGCAGAAATGGTTTTTGCACAGCTGCATGAAACCTATCTGAAACTTGAGAAAATGGATTTGGATCAGCCACTTCTTACAAATACGCAGACGGTATATGCTGGATTGACTTATGGAAGAAATCAGATTAACGAAAGTATTTCTGATCCGGTTGTAAACAGAGGATTTCGAGCCTGAGCATTAAATTAATTAATATAAGAAGGAAAAAAGAGCTGAAGCAGTTGCATTGACAGGTGCCAGCTCTTTTTCTATGCGGTCTTGCAGCATGTGTGAAGTGCAGCAGATCAATATTATTGTTACATTTTCACAAATATCTGCAAACTGACAAATTATGCTGGACAAAAAAGAAAAGGTCTGATAGTATCACACCTACGTACTGCTTCTGCAGCGATATATACAGAATGAGTTCTTCATTTCTGTAAATTCCCTTAAAAAAACATGGAAGGAGTGGAGGATTATTACACCTATACTTATTACACTTTTGTCAGGTTCTGCACTGACAGATTTATGGAGGAATAAAATTTATAACGCCTGGATATTACCTGGCATGCTTGTGGGACTGGTCATAAGTGTGTATCAGGGAGGAGTGCAGGGGCTTTGGACATCTGCAGCTTCCGTGATCGTATCTCTGGGCATTTTGTTACCAGTATATTTTCTGAATGGAATTGGCGCCGGGGATGTTAAGCTATTTGCAGCAGTAGCTGTATTTCTATCAGTGCAGGCAATCATTACCTGCATTATCTTCTCATTTCTGATTGGAGGATTTTTCTCCATTCCTGTGATTCTCACAAAGCGTAACCTAAAACAAACAATACATTTTGCGGTGCCAATTTTAATCAGTGTTCTTTTCTATATCGGAGGATCCTTATGAACCGTACCATTCTTGTAATATGCGATATGGATGAAAAATATTGCTTCAGACTGGATGAATACATTCGGGAATACCTGAATATTTCATTTGACATTGTAGATTATACGGATCCGTTCAAACTGCCTGATTTTGATAGAAAGCAGGAGACTGCAGTACTGTTGATCGGGCAAAGTACATTTAATAAAGTCGGGACGGCGGGGTTTGAAAGAATACTGGTACTGGATGAAACGGAATCAATAAATTCGGATAAAGCAACATTGGATTATCCAGACTCAGAAATTGATCATATAGATAAATATCAGTCATCCGAAATAATTGTAAAAAAAATTCTGGATTTTTGTATGAAATTCCCGGAGGGAATTGGACAAGAAAATAATCACACTGATACAAAAAGCAAAATACATACATTCTTTTCGCCTGTAAAAAGATGTATGCAGACAACAGTCGCATTGAATATGGCACAAGTGTTGGCACAGAAAGGCAAAACATTATACATCAGTATGGAAGCTTTCTGCGGAAATTATGTTCCCGAAAAGGAAATAGATGGAAATATTGCGGATCTATTGTACTACTACGACTGTGATTCTTCAAAAATAGCATTATATCTCGAAAAAGTATGCATTTCAGTCGGAGCTTTTGATGTAATCATGCCGGTACAGTTTTTCACACAGGTAAGCGACATTTCTTCTGAAAAGTGGATAGAACTTTTCGGAGCAATCCAAAAAACAGAGAAATATGAATACCTTATCATAGATCTGTCGGAAACAAATACAGCATTTTTGGAACTGCTCAATATAAGTGACAAAATCTATATGATTACAAAACCAGATATTTACGCGGAAAACAAAATAAACCAGTATGAAAAGCTTGTCAGAATAGCAGGTTCAGAAAAGATTCTTGAAAAAACGATAAAATGCAGATTGCCTAAATTTCGAATGCTTTTGGAAGGCTCTCAAGTATTTGATCAGAAAGAAATTGCAGAGTATATAAAACAGATTTTGCAAACAGAGATCATGGATGCAACAGAAATCTGAATTACTGAAGAAAGAAATCCGCGAATTGTTATTAAAAGAAATTGATCTTTCCAGGGACATTTCTGATGAAGAAATGTATGAATTGATTGATATGCAATTGCTCAAACAATGCAAAGAATTATTTTTGACCGTACAAGAGAAAAAACATTTACGAAAAGAGCTTTTTCATTCTGTCAGAAAATTGGACGTTTTGCAGCAATTGGTAGATGATCCAAATGTGACAGAAATTATGATCAACGGGAAAGATCAAATATTTATAGAAAAATCAGGCAAATTGCAAAAATATGAAATTCAATTTGAATCAACTGAAAAGCTGGAAGATGTTATTCAGCAGATAGTTGCAAAATGTAACAGAGTAGTAAATGAAGCATCACCAATTGTAGATGCCAGATTAGATAACGGCGCGAGAGTGAATGTAGTATTAGACCCAATCGCATTAAACGGACCAATTGTTACAATCAGAAGATTTCCTGATCATCCGATTACCATGGAGCAGCTGATCCGGTTTGAATCCATTTCACCTTTTCTGAGCGGTTATCTATCCTGTCTTGTTCAAGCGGGATATAATATTTTTGTTTCCGGTGGTACCGGTTCTGGAAAAACCACCTTTCTAAATGCCCTTTCGGATAGCATTCCCAATGACGAACGAATCATAACAGTAGAAGACAATGCCGAACTTCAAATTCTTCATATTCCAAATCTGGTGCGGCTTGAAGCCAGAAATGCAAATGTAGAAGGCTGCAGAGAAATTACAATAAGAGATTTGATCAAATCATCACTTCGAATGCGCCCGGATAGAATCATTGTCGGTGAAGTCCGTGGAAGTGAAGCAATTGATATGATCCAGGCAATGAATACAGGACATGACGGATCAATGTCAACCGGGCATGCAAACAGTTCGGCGGATATGCTATCCAGACTTGAAACGATGATTTTGATGGGGATGGATTTACCGCTTGCAGCAATTCGAAGACAACTTGCATCGGGGATTGATATTATTGTTCAGCTTGGAAGATTACGTGACAAGAGCAGAAAAGTTCTCGAAATATGTGAGGTCACAGGGCAGATCAGCAAAGATACCGGAGAAATTGAGATTAGACCTTTGTTTGTGTTTACAGAAACGGAGCAAAAGGAATATGAGAAAGTCAGAGGGGAATGGAAAAAAGAAAATGAATTACAGAATATTGCAAAACTTAAGGCGGCAGGTATTTCTCTTCCCTCTCGATGCGTCTGACTGGCTAATTGGCCTAAAAGGAATTTTTATATTGATTTTACTTGGACAGTTTTTTTATCGGTCATGGATTGCGGTAATACTTCTTTCACCCTTATTTTATCCATTCTATGTTGATGAAAAAAAGAAAAAGAGCAGAAAAAAATCCCACGAGCTGGGAATTCAGTTCAGAGACGCAATCCAGTCGGTTTCTACAAGCCAGAAAGCGGGATATTCAACGGAAAATGCTTTTATTGCGGCGCAGAAGGATATGGAACTTTTGCATGGGAAACACAGTCCGATCTGTACGACGCTTGGGAAAATTGCAAAAGGATTATCGAATAATATAATACTTGAAAAATTATTATATGATTTGGGTGAGCAAAGCAAAAATGCTGACATAAAAGAATTTGCAAAGATATTTGCAGCATCAAAACGCAGTGGCGGAAAAATGACAGAAACAATGGCAAGTACAATAGAATTGATTGGAAATCGAATGGATATTGAAAAAGAAATAGATGTTTTGATCAGTGCAAAGAAAACAGAAGCTAAAATTATGGAAGCTGTTCCATTTGGAATTGTTTTTTACATCGGGCTATCCAATAAAAATTTTTTTGATCCCTTATATTACAATCTGATGGGAATAATACTGATGACATTTTGCATGATTATTTATATAGTGGCATACATCATGGCAGAAAAAATTGTAGAGATTGAAATGTGAGAATGTATATGAAGATGATTTTATATCTGACGCCACTTGTTTTTTTGATGATACTATGCATTTTATCGAGGGAACATAAAATCCCATCAGAATGGAAAGAAACAGGAATCTGGCGTATTCTTCTGAAAATGTCTTCCTATCTTTATGAAAAAACACGAAGGAAAAGTAAACTTCTACAAAGAGCTGATATTCGTAAAAACCTACATACCATGTATCCACAAATAAAGACGGATAAGGCAGAATCTTCCTATTATGTACATAAAATCGGAATAGTTTTGCTCTTAATGGTGGCAGGAAGTTTAATTGCGGGGGTGCTGTTTCTTTCTTCTTTGACACAAAATGTTGTGATACAAAACAGCAGGATAGAAAGAAACAACTATGGACAAGATCCATCCAGCGTTACAGTGGATGCCAAAAGTGAAGAAGGAAAAGAAATCGGTGAATTCAAGCTGAATATTGCGGCGAGACAATATTCAAAAGAAGAGGCTGATCAGTTATTTGAAAAAGCTTCCGATCAGCTTGTAAAACAAATGCTTCAAGATAATCTTTCACAGGATGAAGTACGAACGGATTTGTATTTGCCGGATCATATGGATAATTTTCCATTTCGGATTTCATGGAAACTGGATAATTATGAATGTATTCATGCAGATGGAAAACTCGTAAAAGATCACGAGGTATCCCTGCAAGGAGAAAATGTCACTTTAACAGCAACTTTTTCTTATGCTAATTATAAATGGGAACAAATAATTTATATAAGAGTTTTACCCCCGATTGTAGATGAAAGAACAAAGATATATCAGGAAGTTAAAAAAGAGTTAAGTGAAAATGAAAATAAAACATTACAAAATAATGAACTTTCTTTGCCACAATCAGTTCGAAACAAAAGAATCCAGTGGCATGAGCGCACGCAAGACAACAGTTTCCTCTTTTTTATTATGATGATTCTATCTGCAATCATAATTTTTTTTGCGAAAGATAAAGAATTGGATAAGGAAATTCAAAAGCGGCAGGAAGAATTGCTTCTTTGCTATCCAGATTTTGTCTCTCAAATTGTTTTGTATATGGGAGCAGGAATGACGGTGCGAAACATATTGATTAAGCTTGCGGTAGAGTATGTAAAAGAAAAAGGAGAAAAAAAGAGCTATTTATATGAAGAATTATGCCGTGTTCGATATGAACTGGAAGACGGAATACCTGAGACGGATGCAATAGAACATTTTGGACAGCGCTGCAGAATGCAGCAATATACCAGATTATCCAGTCTTCTGACGCAAAATATCAGAAAAGGAAATAGTGAACTTTTATTGATCCTGAAAGAAGAAACTATAAAAGCAACCACAGAACGCCTTGATCAGGTAAGAAAAAAAGGAGAGCAGGCAGGAACAAAACTGCTCATACCAATGATGATGATGCTTGCAGTGGTTATGATATTAATTATGATTCCAGCATATCAATCATTTTAGGAAAAGTAATCATCAGAAAAGATGTTTACATAAAACGACTAATCATTTAAGGAGGAAAAATGAATTATTTAAAAATTGCCGGAAAAAAATTGGCGCATGAAATGAAACGATTCTGGAAAGATGAATCAGGAATGGGAACGGTAGAAGTGATTTTGATTATTGTAGTTCTGATCGGACTGGTTATTGTGTTCAAGCAACAGATCGGTGGCCTTGTAGAAAATATTTTTAAAACAATTAAAGAAGACTCTAATGCAGTCACAGGCTAAAGGATATCTGACAGTTTTCTTGTCCTTATCAATTACAATCATTCTTTCTCTGATTCTGGCCCTTTACCAAGGGGCCAGAATCGGAGCACTTAAAATGAAAGCGGAATGTGTATCTGACATTTCCATGAATTCTGTTTTAGCAGAATATCATCGTGAACTGTTTAAACAGTATGATTTATTAATGGTAGATACTTCCTATGGAACCTTATATCCGTCGATTATCAATGTACAGGAACATATGCGATTTTATGCAAACAAAAATTTTGAAAAGACCACAACAGGTAAAATTTTTGGAGCTGCCAGATTAACGGGAATGGAATGTGAGACAATTGCAATTCCGGAATTTTCGATTGCAACAGATGGGGAAGGTGCGGTTTTTAGAAGACAGATTCTTGCATATATGACAGCAGAGCCTGCAGAAGAGATATTACAGGAAGTTACAAAAAATATCAGCATATTGCAGACAAATGGATTTGATAAAAGGGATATTGAAGCAGAAGAAGTACAGAATCAAAGCAAGATAAATGAAATAGGAATGCCAAAGACAACAGATGCAAACGGACAAGAACAAGAAATACAGTTGGATGGACCGGCTGAAGATGTTGCATCACAAAAAAGAATTGGAATACTTGCGCTTGCAATACCAGAAAATGAAGACATATCAAATGCAACAGTGCAACTGTCAGAATATGTTTCACACAGAACGCAGGCAAAAGGAACAGGACTGGATGAGGGAGAGAAACTATCGTTGACAGATGCCATTCTGATTGATCAATATATGTTTGAAAAGTGCGGAAGATACACAAAAAAGCTTGATAAATCACTTTTAAAATATCAGTTGGAATACATACTTTCCGGAGAAAAGAGCGACAAAGAAAATCTGGATGCGGTTGCAAAAAAACTTTTGTTCTGGAGGGAAGCATCAAACTATACATACTTGCTAAGTGACTCAGAAAAATGTGCCCAGGCAGAAGCTGTTGCAGCGCTTCTTGCAGCTGTTATTCTGGAACCGGAACTGGAAGAGCCTGTTAAATATGCGATTCTTTTTGCGTGGGCTTTTGCTGAAAGCATATCAGATTTAAAAATTCTGTTTCATGAAGGAAGCGTCCCGCTGGTAAAAAATGCAGCAACATGGAAAACAAATCTTTTTGGACTTTCTGATCTTCGGCTATCGGGAGGAAAGGGAGAAGAGGGACTTACATATGAAGATTATCTTCGGATGCTACTTTTTATGGAAGGAGTACAAATAAAATCGCAGAGATTGATGGATATTATGGAAATGGATATTCGCAAAACAGCCGGGAATTCTGCATTTCGCATAGATGCCTGTTTGGACTGCTTTACAGGAGAACTTTGTTTCATAGATAGAAAAGGCTTTTCGGATAAAATTATCAAAACTTATGGATATGAGAAATAATGGAATCTAAACAGGAGTAAATAAAGATGTCCTTTTCGATGAAGTGTAATACGTTAAATCATAAGAAAATGTCTCTCCGGGCAGTTGGTCATGAGAAAAGGATGTCTTCATCTGCTTCTGTTACGGTAGAAGCTTCTCTTGCATTGCCCTTTTTTATATTCTTCTTTGTAAATATTCTTGTACTTTTTAATATTCTCGGGATGGAAAGTAAAATAAACGCCGCACTTCATCAGACTGGGAATCAGATTTCCATAGATGCGTTTAACGAAACTTTTGTATCGGAATTTGCACAAAGTGAACAACAGGAGCAAAAGCTAAGAACTGGAATGGGGATTTTCAGTATGGTTTTTCTTTCTGAACAGGTAAAGAACTATCTTGGACCGGAATCACTTGAGCAAAGCTGCATTACGGGCGGTGCAAGCGGAATTTCTTTTTGGAAATCAAATATCATGCTGGGAAATGATTATGTAGATATTGTTGCATCCTATAAAGTACATCCACTGATTAAGCTAATCGGATTTAGTGATTTTGAAATGGAAACAAGATATTTTGGGCATGCATGGACCGGGTATGCGCTTGGAAATATGCCGGAACAAAATGAAGAAAACAATGAAGAACTCGTCTATATAACGGAAACAGGAGCAGTATATCATACTGATATCAATTGCACCTATCTAAAGCTTTCCATAGAATCCGTGCCATATGAGGAAGTATCTTTGCTGAGAAGTGAAAGCGGAAACAAGTACTATCCATGTGAAATATGTGGAAAAAAAGATTTCTGTACAATGACTTACATAACTAATTATGGAAACAGATACCATTCCAGTCTGCAATGCTCAGGATTAAAAAGAACAATCTATACTGTCCCGATATCCGAAGTTGGGGGAAAACCGCCTTGCAGTAAATGTGGAATCAGATAGAACTGGCTTAGAGCATGGAAAGAGAGACAAAATGTTTTTTTATATCATTACAATGATTATTTTGGGAATTGCCGCCTTACAGGATATCAGAACGAAAACAATTCCCTTTTGGATGCTTGCAGCGGCAGGCAGCGTTGCAATTTTATCTTTTTCAGTAGATATTATGGATGGCATCGTAAAATGGTATGCATGGATCCCGACTTTGATCCCCGGGCTTTCTCTATTAATAATAGCCTATCTCTCAAAAGAAGCAATCGGATATGGAGATG
Organism: Butyrivibrio sp.; assembly: GCA_017996845.1. The sequence continues at coordinate 6,355 of JAGOGF010000007.1, read as the reverse complement.
GACTTATGATACTGGTGTTGGGTCCGGTTTTTGGATTGACACGTATGACCGCGGGAGTATGCCTTGCATTTTTTTTGAGTTCATTTTTTTCAATTGCTTTAATGATGTTGCATAAGGCAAAACGTAAAACAACGTTTCCCTTTATACCTTTTCTTGCGTCAGCGATGGGGGTGATTTTGTTTGCAACGATATAAAAAAAATTTGCATGGCTATTTTACAGTTGAAGCGGCAATGATCATACCGATCGTAATCTTTATTATTGCTTTTTTGATTTATGCAGCTTTTTTGGTGTATGGGAGATGCATAATGGTACAGGATAGTTACCTGTTAGCGCTTGAAGCCAGTCTTGCACCGGATATAAATGATCCGGATACATATGTACGCGAAAAGGCGGTACAAAGACTTGGAAGAAAGTATTTTGGAAATGATCTGCCTGAAGTACATGCATGGAAAAAAGACAATCATATCTATGTTGCAATGAAAACAACCACACATCATCGGGCAATAGATGGATATGATTTTTTGATTGACAAATCGTGGGAAATTGAATCGCAGATGCGAGCGGATATAAATGATCCTTCCGGAAAAATTCGAAGGATGGAGAGAATTAGGGATCTTGCAGAGGCAGGAATAAGCCAATTGAATCAAAGAAAATAAGGGGCAGGGTAATATGGAGCAGATAATGGAAATCAGGTATTACAGAGATTTAAACCATAATTATATGATCATTGACAACAAAACAGATCAGCAAACCGGGTATCAGTACCATATGTTAAAAACAAATCACATAAAGGGGATTCTTCCATGTACAGTACGAAGAATAAATAATGAAATATATTTGTATTATTGTATTGATTCAAAATTAAGTCTGTCCAGTTGTTATGAAATCAAAAAGATGCAGGCGGATGAATTAAGGTCTTTGTTGAAAGAAATGCAGAAAACCATTGCATCTGTAAGGGAATATCTTCTTGATGAAAGTAAAATTGTTTATAATGTAAAAGCGATATATAAAGAACCTTCTTCTGAAAGAACCTTTTTTGCACTTTATCCTTTTGAAAACTCAGATATTTGTTTCATGGATTTTGCGGAACAGATACTTGCAATAACCGATCATGAAGATGAAAATGCAATTTCTGTTGCATATAGAATGTGTGAACTGGCACAAAATAAGGAGTTGTCGGTCAGAGAAATTATTGAAATGCTATTACGGGACGAAGCACAGCAAACTGAGCCAGAACCAAACCATATCAGTCAGGAAAAAATACAAGCAACAACAGAATGGGCAGAAGAAACAGGTAATTTCCCAAATGAAGAAAAATCAGAAAAAGAGAAAGAGAAAAAGGACAATAATATTATTTTTGCATGCATTTCTTTTGCAATATTTGCAGCCTTATGCTGTCTGCGAAAGTTCTTCAATCTGACATATCGTGAAAATATTATTTCACTTACAGTAATGACCATTACGTTACTGTTGACTTTTATTTCGGTATACTTTGAAATAAGAAAACGGAAAAAAGAGAAAGCAGAAGAGAAAAATACTATAGATATGGACATAGATGAATTTAATACTTCAGATTATAATATTTCCGTAAAGTCCGGCTTACAATATGAAACAGAATCTCAAAATAATTTTTCTGCAAAAAAGACAGAAGAAATATTGGGGGAGACAATTTTTCTCAATCCTGAAGTATTAAGAAAAATCAGTCGATTGTACAGCAGAAATACAGATACCTCTATGCAAATAGGACTTGAGGATTTACCGATTACGGTAGGAAAAATGACTGGGCGTGCAGACTGTATACTGAAACATTCTTCCATTAGCAGAATTCATGCAAGAATATTTCAAAATGAACAAAAGCAAATATGCCTGCGAGATTTGAACTCAACCAACGGAACGTTCAAAAATGGAATAAGGCTTCATCCAGAAGAAGAAATAATAATAAATCCTGGAGATGAAATTGGATTTGGGACATTGATATTCGATTACCGCTGATAATAAATAGAATTGCTGGCGAAAGATGTGTGGTATAATAACAGATGCAGCCAATTCTTTGAATGAACCGTTATGAGACTGCGATTGAAGAATCAGTTGTATTTGTTTAAGTTTTACAAATTCTGACATGATACTAATAATGCACGGAGGCCAGTATATGAAAATCAACATTTATTATGGCGGCAGGGGGATTATTGATGATCCTTCACTATATGTGATTTCCAGGATAACAGAGGTACTGAAAGAATTAAATGTGCAGGTGGAGCAGTACAATCTTTTTGAACTTAAAAATAATATTACGGCGCTTCCCAATTCGCTTAAGGATGCGGATGGAATTATTCTTGCTTCAACGATAGAATGGTATGGTATTGGTGGATATATGCTTCAGTTCCTGGATGCATGCTGGCTGTATGGAGATAAAGAGAAAATCAGCAAGATGTATATGCTTCCGGTTGTGATGTCAACGACATATGGAGAACGTGAAGGCATGATGAACCTTGCAGTTGCCTGGGAGATATTGGGAGGACTTCCCTGTGATGGAATCTGTGGATATATTGCAGATACTACACTTTTGGAAAATAAGGAAGACTATGCAAAATTAATTGAGAAGAAAATCGAGAATTTGTACAGAACAATCAATCAGAAGATTCCGGGACTGCCTGCAAGCAACCAGGCAGTGAAGAAAATGGTGTCGATTTCAAAGAGCGTTGACCTTACACCACAGGAATCAGAGCAGCTTTCACAATATGTATCAGATGACAGGTATGTACGGAAACAAAAAGAGGATATTCAGGAACTTACGAGTTTATTCAAAACAAGATTAAAGCAAGATGATATACCGGGAGCTCCGGACGAATATTTTAAAAAATTTCAGAGCCACTTTAAACCGGCAGCAGGTGTACATGGAAAATTTAGTATTACAATAACAGATCAAAGTACAATGAAGCCTCTGTTTATTGATGTAGAAGGGACTAATTGCAGTACCATATCAGAATTATCAGAACAGCCGGAATGTGATGTGATCATTCAAATAGAAAAAGAGCGTCTGGATGAAATAGTATCCGGACGAATGACATTTCAGCGGGCATTTATGAGTGGAAATATGAAAATGAAAGGTGATTTCAAACTTTTAAGAAGTATGGATCAGCTTTTTAAGTTTATGGAGAGCTAAATGGGAGAATATGGAACAGATAATTCTACGCATGCAAAAGATGAAAATTTTTGGAGCAGTTTTCGCAAGGCGCCTGTAAACAGTACAATTGTAATAGCCAATATCGTAGTTTTTATCATTTGTATGATGAGTGGGAATTTGCTTTATAATTCCGGTATGCTGGTAGCTGAGAGAGTTTTTGGATATGGTGAATATTATCGCCTGTTTACCTCGATGTTTTTGCATGCAGGAATACAGCATATATTCGGGAACATGTTGATTTTGGCTTATATTGGATCAATTATGGAAAGAAGTATCGGACATTGGCGGTTTGGACTTCTTTATTTTGCATCTGGAATATGCGGAAATATTGTTTCGGTTGTATACGAACGAGAGATGGGACTTAACTGGTATTCTTTAGGAGCGAGCGGAGCTGTGTTTGGTGTAATGGGGGCGATGCTCCTGTTTATTTTTCATAATCGTTCAAAACTCCAAAAAGGATCAACACTTGTCGGAAGAGCGGCTTTTATGGTTGCGTATTCGCTTTATGCAGGTTTTGCAAGTCCGGATACCAACAATGCTGCACATATGGGCGGACTTTTAGCAGGGATATTGATCGGACTTTTGATTTTGAAATTTCGGCATACAGTTAATATGAATGAACTGCTCTGAAACTTAATCACATAAAAATATGTCTGCAGTATAAAAATATTGTTGCGCTGTTATAAGGCTGGCGCTGGAATGGGAGAAAACATGAAAAATGAAAATTGTATTTTCTGTAAAATCGCAAATGGAGAAATACCATCTAATACGATCTATGAAGATGATATGTTTCGAGTGATACTTGATAATGGACCTGCGACCAGAGGGCACGCACTGGTTTTGCCAAAAGAACATTATGCAGACCTGTATGAAATTTCAGATGAAACAGCTGCTGCTGCAATGATAGTTGCGAGAAAAATGGCAGTGAACATGAAAAAAAAGCTGCATTGCGAAGGCCTAAATCTGATACAAAATAATGGAGAGCGAGCAGGACAGACTGTTCGCCATTTCCATATACATCTGATTCCACGATATGAAAATGATGAACAGCATATTTTGTGGAATCCTAGGAAACCTACAGTGCAGGAACTGCAGGAAGTCCGTGATGAACTGAATACCTGAATCCGGGAGGAGATTGTTTTGCGTGAAGTGGATGTAAAGGTGATTACAGATCTTGTAAGTGAAATGTGCATGGAAGCAAATTATCAGCTATCTTCCGATGTGAAGCAGGTATTATCTGATGCACAGTCAAATGAAAAATCAGAACTTGGCAAAAATATTTTGTTACAATTGCAGAAAAATCTTTTGATTGCACAGCAGGACAGGATTCCGATTTGCCAGGATACAGGAATGGCTGTTTTCTTTTTTGAAATCGGACAAGAAGTTCATTTTAGCGGTGGATCTCTTACAGAAGCAATTAATGAAGGCGTTCGAAGAGGATATCGGGAGGGGTTTCTTCGTAAATCAGTAGTTAAGGATCCGCTTATCAGAGAGAACACCGGAGATAATACACCGGCAATCGTTTATTATGATATTGTTTCAGGAGATCGAATACAGATTACATGTGCCCCCAAAGGGTTTGGAAGTGAGAATATGAGCCGCATTTTCATGCTTAAACCTGCAGACGGAGCAGATGGAGTAAAGAGTGCTATTATACAGGCGGTAAAGGATGCAGGACCCAATGCATGTCCACCAATGGTAGTAGGAGTAGGAATTGGCGGTACATTTGAGAAGTGTGCACTAATGGCAAAACAAGCTCTGACACGTCCCTGCGGTGAACATTCTGCAATTCCATATATCAGTGAAATGGAAGAAGAAATTCTTGATAAAATAAACAGAACAGGAATAGGACCGGCTGGGCTTGGAGGGACAACAACGGCACTTGCTGTAAATATTAACACATACGCAACACATATTGCAGGCTTGCCGGTAGCAGTGAATATCTGCTGTCATGTCAATAGACACATAACGAAAAATGTATAGTGTTAAAAATGTTTACGGTTTGTAATAGGAGAATAAGCAATGCAGTATCAGATTAATACGCCATTGAAAAAAAAAGTAATAGAAAAACTATCAGCCGGAGATATGGTATATATTACCGGCTGTATCTATACAGCGCGCGATGCTGCGCATAAAAGAATGGCAGAGGCTTTAGAAAAAGGGAAAGAACTTCCAATAGATGTTAAAGGGAAAATAATTTATTATATGGGACCTTCACCGGCTCGAGAGGGGAACGTTATCGGATCAGCAGGCCCTACAACAGCAAGCCGTATGGACAAATATACACCCAAACTTTTGGATATGGGTGTATGCGGTATGATCGGGAAGGGGAAAAGATCTCAGGAAGTGATTGAAGCAATGATTCGAAATGGTGCGGTGTATTTTGCGGCAATTGGGGGAGCAGGAGCTCTACTTTCCAAAACAATAGTTGAATCTGAATTAATTGCATATGATGATCTTGGAACGGAAGCAATTAGAAAGCTTACGGTAAAAGAGTTTCCGGCGATTGTGGTGATTGATGCAAAGGGTAATAACTTGTATGATACAGCACAAAAAGAATTTAATACAGAAAACAATTGACAAAGCAGTCAAACTATAGGTATAATAACTGAGCGTCACATCCAAAGCATTTGATTTACTTGAATGTAAGATCAGCGGAAAGATGTGAAACAACCAGATACAGAATTGGTAGTGGGATTTCAGACCTGGAGAAATACTCAAGTGGCTGAAGAGGCGCCCCTGCTAAGGGTGTAGACCGCTAACGCGGTGCGAGGGTTCAAATCCCTCTTTCTCCGTTTCGATTATAGCTTATGGCTAGAAAGAGAATCATGAGAAATCCTGATTCTTTTTTTATCCAGAAAAAGAAAAAATAGTTGTTGCATTTGATTCATCTATTTGCTATAATACGATTTGCCCGCTGAAAAGCGAGTAACAAAAATAAAAAAGTTCTTGACAAAGCGAACCGTAAGTGATAAAGTAAAAAACGTTGCGGCTGAGCAATCGCCAAGACACTGAGGACCAGGAAACATTGGGAATCAGGGCAAAGCACCTTGACAAATAAACAGTAATGCAACCTTGAAAAATTCCAAAAAGCAGATAAGATCTGCAGAGAATAATTCAGAACAACCAACTTTCATACAACCAAGCCGGGCGTATGAGAGAAAAAGTAA
>JAGOGF010000135.1 GCA_017996845.1 Butyrivibrio sp. | reverse complement strand
GAAAAGCTGTATCCGTACCTGATGGAACATTTCAGGGAAGATATGACTGCAAAAGCATTTCTGCATGCCAATCTCTTTTTTGATGTGAACTGGGAATTTCATGATATTGCAATTCTGTCCATGGAGCAGATTGAAGAACTGCCTTTGAATCAGGTAACAAAGGCATATGTTCTGGTTAAGGAAGCTTATTTTCTGTTTGTTGCAGACCGGGTAGACGATGCCATGCAATATCTGGATCAGGCGGAGAAAATATATCAGGATACGGGGAACATTTATATCGAAACGTTTGTCCTAGCTGAAAAAACGCAGATATTGGAAGAATATGGTGATTTTAAACAGGCACGTTACCTTTATCATAAAATGAAGAGGTGCATGGCAGAAGTACCTTCTATGCGAACCTCTTACTATATCGGTATTTCAGGGCTGCATATCAGGCAGATGCGTCTGAAGGAAGCAAAACAGGAACTGGATCTGGCAAAAGAAGCGATGGGAGAGGGGTATGTTACCATTACAAGTGCTTATCTGTACACGCTTGCGGAATGGTTTTATGTTACCGGCAATTTCTCTGAAACAGAAAAGATTATTATGAATCTGGCGCAGCCGGACTGCTATCAGAGTGTTTTTTATCTGGCGAGACTGGTACGCTATCCTGTGTATCGCGGGAAAAACAGGGAAATGGCAGAACTCTTTCTGGAAAATTATAAACATGCAGACAGACTGATGAAGAATATGGATACGGAACTTTTGTATGCAGGTATTGTATATGAACTGGGAAATATCGAAGAAGGAATGCGGCTGGTCGATGATCTGCTGATGCGGGCCAGAAAAGTGCATAACAAGGTTAAAATTGTCGAATGCTGTTTGTTAAAGGTTCGTATATTGCTGGAACAGAACAGGGATCCGGCAAAGCTGCTGAATCTGATGGCGGAAGCTGCGGATGCCGGTAATCGTGAAATTGCGGTTCCGTTCTGGTTTGAGAAAGAAACCATGATAAAAGTGTTTGAAAAATATAGTACAGAACTGAGAACGAAACTCTCTGAAAAAGATATTACCTTTATACAGTGGGCAATTGCAGGCGGACAAAAGCCTGCGGAAGCGGAGAAAAATGCAGAAGATCAGCTGACAGAGCGCGAACAGGAGGTTCTGGAAGAAATCGGAAACGGCAGCACCAATAAAATGGTTGCGGATCATTTATGTATTTCGGTTGCAACGGTTAAAACGCATCTGATTAACATATATGGGAAACTGGGTGTAAATAACAGGGTTGCAGCAATCAACAAGTATAAAAGTATGGAATAAAGAATATGGGAGGACAAAGAGATGAAAGATCTGATTATCCGGTATGCGGAAAAAGAAGAGTTGGATGCGGTTAACAGGATACGAAAACAGGTAAATGATATACATAAAGCGGGAAGACCGGATATTTTCCGGGCGGATGGATGGGACAGCATATGGGATCTTGTTTACAGACGGTTTGAAGAGGAAGGCAGTGGACTGATTGTGGCAGTGCATGGAACGGAAATCATGGGATTTGCGCAGGTGCAATATATCATAAAGCCGCTTTCAGCATATAACAAAGCCAGAAAAATCTATCATATTGAAGAGTTCGGTGTGGATGAAAAATACAGAAGGATGGGTGTTGCCAGTGCAATCATCAAATTTGCAAGAGAAGATGCTGCACGAAGAGGCTTTCCCAAACTGGAACTGGATATGTGGGAGTTTAACGAAGGGGCACTTGCTTTTTATGAAAGTGCCGGATTTTCCACATTCAGAAGATATATGGAGTGTGATGCAGATATCTGAACGGGGGACACGGTTTAGCTGAAAAATTTTCAGACCAGAACCAGTGCCTGTCTGGGACAGGATTTTGTACATTTCCCGCAGCGGATGCAGGTATCCGGATCCACAGTCGGAGCATGGAAGCCGCTTTGTTTGAGCGCACCGACAGGGCAGACAGGAACAGACGGACAGGGATGATTTTGCGGGCAGTTTTCTTTTACAACAAGCAGTGTTTTTGTGCGCATAAGTAGAATCCTCCTGTAAAATGAAAGTGCAATTGTTGCAAGATTACGGATATAAATTGAGAAGGCTGTATGTGATTTTTCTAAAATGAAACAGCGATCATGAGTCCCAGAAGCATACCATACAGTATGGTAGCAGGCATGCTGGAAGTAATGGGACAGGTGCCGCTTTTACAACCGACTTTTTTGTTATACAGATAACCCAGCACGCCACCGATTCCCGCGCCGGCAATAGATCTTAACATCATATGAAATCCTCCTGATTTTTTGTAATAGACACAGATACGATAAACATACTATAGCAGATAATCAAAAAACTTTTCTGTAACTTTGTCACAGAAAAGTTTTTTGATTATTGTAACGAAATGGAAATTGCTGCGTCTAACGATTATAAAAGGAAAGGGGATGTACCTGATACAGAGGCTGCAGCTTCTGCTATAATCTGATACAGGACAAAAAATGAAAAAAGGAATAGACAGGGTAAAAGGGGAACCATGCAATGGATTTTGAAAAATTATATCATACCTATTATATGTCTGTTTATACTTATGTAATCACGGTTGTAAATAACGCAGGTCATGCGGAAGAGATTACGCAGGAAACATTTTACCGGGCATTGCGGGCAAAAGATGCATATCAGGGAAAGGCAAATGAATATACGTGGTTATGTGCGATTGCCAAAAATCTGTGTATGGACCTGTTCCGCGGGCAAAAGCATCGTGCGGATCAGACAGATGTGGAGCAGTTACAACCGGAAAAAGACCTTCAGACGGACAACGGAATTAATATTGAAAGCGCATTGATCAGCAGCGAGACAAGCTTTGCAGTACACCGGTTTCTGCATAACATGGAAGAACCGTATAAAGAGGTTTTTCAGTTGCGGGTATTCGGGGAACTCAGTTTTGTTGAGATTGCAAAATTGTTTGGAAAAACGGACAGCTGGGCACGTGTTACCTACCACAGAGCCCGAATCAAAATACAGGAAGGAATACAGAACAATGGATAATGAAACCAATCAGTATGATTGTCAGATCATTCAGGATCTTCTTCCGTTATATAAGGACGGGGTATGCAGTGCAGAAAGCAGGAAAATTGTAGAGGAGCATCTCAGTACCTGTGAAAATTGCAGACATATGAAAGAGCAACTGGAAAATACAGTCATTGAAGATAAACTGATCACTGAAACCGCAGATGTGATCGGAAAACATGAAAAAAAAGAGCGCAGAAGATCCGCAACGATCGGAATGACAATGGCCGGGATTCTGATGATACCGCTTGTGATATGTCTGATCTGTAATCTTGCAATCGGACATGGATTGACCTGGTTCTTTGTGGTATTGGCGGCGCTTCTTCTGGCTGCGTCCATTCTGGTTGTACCGTTTCTGGCACAGCAAAAAAGAGAACTGAAAACCAGCATGGCGTTTACTGCAAGTCTGTTGTTATTATTATTGGTGACAGCAATTTATTCAGGCGGAACATGGTTCCCGCTGGCAGCCATTTCCGTGATACTGGGGCTTTCGGTGTTGCTGCTCCCGTTTCTGGTAAGCAGCATTTCTTTTCCGAAAGCATTCAGTCAACATAGAGGCATGTGCATTATGTTATGGGATACGGTATGGCTTTACCTGCTGATCTGGGTGTGCAGTTATTATCCTGTTCCGGAGAATTATCTGAGAATCGCGATGCAGATTACAACCGTGTCAATTTTCATACCATGGAGTATGTTTCTGATCATCCGCTATCTGAAGATCAGCTGGCTTGAGAAGACCGGAATGTGCATGATGATTGCAGGTATTGCTGAAACGGTAATGGATGAGCTGATTGATTATATAATAGGGGATTCTGCAGCGCTGCCTCTTTCTCAGGTGAATCTTATGAGTTGGACAGACAGCAGTATCGATGCCAATGTTGATTTACTGGTACTGGCGGCAACTGTTATATTGGGAATCTATCTGATTCTGCGAGGCAGAAAAAGCAGGATGGAGAGATAACTTCCAGAAAAACTTTCAGAAAAATTTTCGGTAGACGATGCCTGAGAGATATGGTTGAAGCACATAGAAGTATATACAGGTCTGTTGCGATACACATTGGCGGAAATATTTTGCCAATGTGTATTTTTTACGGGTCTTTATGAATAAAAGCGGATATACTAAAAGAAATGTGGATTTTCTGTGAGAAATACGGATGTGATTGCGGTAGTGTGGAACATAGATTAGCAGCAGATGTTAATAAAACGCATGCGTGAATTTCTCATCGTGTGTTTTCGCAAAAAAGCTTCACCTGGAGGAAAAATATGGAACTGATCAGTCAGAAAATGAGAACACTTGCACCGGAGATGGATCCGTTACGGCTTGGTACAGGGTGGCAGGAAGCCGATCTTGGGAAACCTCAGATTATGATCGAAAGTACGTTTGGAGACAGCCATCCGGGAAGCGTGCATCTGGATAAACTGGTACAGGCAGCACAAAACGGGATAAGAGATGCGGGAGGCTTTGGTGCAAGATATTTCTGTACGGATATCTGTGACGGAGAAAGTCAGGGGACGGATGGGATTAATTACAGTCTGGTCAGCCGTGAAATGATTGCCAATATGATTGAAATTCATGAGCGCGCTACACCGTTTGACGGTGGCGTATTTATTTCCAGTTGTGACAAAGGCATGCCGGGGAATCTGATCGGAATGGCGCGGGTCAATGTTCCGTCAATTATGGTAACAGGCGGCACAATGAATGCAGGTCCTGATCTTCTGACACTCGAACAGCTTGGTATGTACAGTGCAAAATATGAAAGAGGAGAAATACCGAAGGAGAAACTTGCCTGGGCCAAGCAAAATGCCTGCCCGGGTTGCGGCGCATGCAGCTTTATCGGGACAGCGAGCACCATGCAGATCATGGCAGAGGCACTTGGGCTGTCTCTTCCCGGCAGTGCACTTCTTCCGGCGGAAAGTCCGGATCTGACGGAATACGCATACCGTGCAGGAAAGCGCAGTGTAGAACTTGCAATGGCAGGGATCCGTCCGCATGATTTGATTACAATGGAAAGCTTCGAAAATGCGATTCTGGTGCATGCAGCCATTTCCGGCAGCACGAACTGTCTGCTGCATCTGCCTGCCATTGCACATGAATACGGAATCGAAATTACAGGCGATACCTTTGACAGACTGCACCGCGGTGCACATTTCATTCTGAATATCAGACCGACCGGAAAATGGCCGGCAGAGTTCTTCTATTATGCAGGCGGCGTTCCGGCGATCATGGAAGAGATCAGGGCAGTGCTGCATCTGGATGCCAAAACCGTTACAGGGAAGACCATCGGAGAAAATCTGGAGGAACTCAAAGCAAACGGTTATTATGAAAAATGTGCAGACTGGCTGAAGAAAGCAAATGAAAAAAGAGGGACGGATATAAAACGGGAAGATATTATTTATCCCAATGATAAGCCACTTGGCGTAAACGGCAGCATTGCAATCCTCAAAGGAAATCTGGCACCGGAAGGTGCAGTCATCAAGCATACTGCATGCCCCAAAGAAATGATGCAGGCAGTTCTGCGGGCAAGACCGTTTGACAGTGAAGAAGCTTGCCTGGATGCTGTACTGCATCATAAAGTGCAAAAAGGCGATGCGGTCTTTATCCGGTATGAAGGACCCAAGGCAACCGGAATGCCGGAAATGTTCTATACATCCGAAGCAATCAGTTCGGACCCGGAACTTGGGAAGAGCATTACGCTGATCACGGACGGACGTTTTTCCGGCGCTTCTACAGGCCCCGTTATCGGGCATTGCAGTCCGGAAGCAATTGCCGGAGGACCAATCGCACTGATTCAGGAAAATGATCTGATCGAGATCGATGTAGCGGCGCGCAGGCTGAATATCATCGGAATAAACGGAATCAGGAAAAGTCCGGAAGAGATAACAGAAATTCTGGCAGAAAGAAAAAGAAACTGGAAACCGAGACCGTATCGCTATCAGAGCGGTGTACTGAGAATGTTCAGTGAACATGCCGCAAGTCCCATGAATGGGGCATATTTGTCTTTCGGAGACTGAAACAACCATATCAGATCGTGAATTTTCAGAATAAAGCTTGACAGCTAGTAAACGCTAGCTATAATATAACATATAGCTAATGATTACTAGCCTAAAGGCTGTTTTGGTGTGAAAACATGGGAAAGAGGAATACAATGAGCACATTTAATCTGGAATCCTATCTGACAAAGGGAGTAGAAAATATTGTAAAGGGCATTTGGAAGGCATCGCTGAAGAATCCGGTGGCAAGCGTTTATATGCTGCAATATCTAAATGCCAATAAAGAAGCAAATGCGCGTAGAAAAAAAGCGGAAGAGGAAGGCAGACATATTCCGCCGTTTCTGATTGCCAGTATCACGACGAGCTGCAATCTGCATTGCAGAGGATGTTATGCAAGGGCTAATCACAATTGTTTTGACTGGAATGAATCAAAGGTGGAAGAACAGACAAAAGAA
>JAGOGF010000033.1:18489-20392 GCA_017996845.1 Butyrivibrio sp. | reverse complement strand
CCGCCTGTTCCTGTGCCGGTTCCTCTTCCTGCTGCGCAGGTTCTTCTGCAACAGTTGATTCCACCGATGTCTCAATTGCCGGATCATTTAATCCCGTTGCATGAACCACACTCATAGCAGACATGTCACTGCCAAGATTACTTACCAGCATTGCCATGATACTGGCACCTGCAATCCACCTCTTTAAATTACCTTTCTTCATAAAAATCTCCCTTTTCTCTCACGAACATAATTTATATGAACACCATTAGTGTCTGTCCCCGTTACGTTCCTAACTTTTCCTTCTGTGTTTCTTCTGCATCCGCTGCTTCTTCTGAAAGTGCATTGTCAATCATTCTGATCAGCTCAAACGCACTTCGAAAATGTTCTTTTTTATTTTTTTCTGCCCAGAGGACCTGTCCCTGCCAGGTTGCATTCTGTCTGTACTGAACCTGCACAATAAAGGTTCCTTTCTGTCCTCTTTCATCCTGTATTTTCTGAATGTTCATCCGAAAATCGCCTTTCCTGATATTGATTGGTTGTGTTGCAACCGTTTCTCCTAAAAAAGTTCTGCAGTCCAGCGCCTTTTGCGGATAATTCCATCTGTTATACAGTTCTTCCATTTGCAGCAACAAATCCGTCATCCCAATGAAAAACTGATGTCTTACATCATATGGCTGCCAAAATTTTCCCTGCAAATCCCCGTCTCCTGCCGTATCAATACAGATGTTAATCAGATTTGGAGCAAATAAATGTATTCTTGTTCTATTCTCCATCTCTCAAGCCTCTCAATATTCTTACTCTAACAAACCATTCATCATAGAAATAATCATAAAATTTTTTTTTTTGCAAAAAAAAAATGGAAAATGAATAAAAAATTAGATGCAGTACAAATGTCACCTGTATTTTTCATATAAAAAAGCTGAAAGATCCCAGGTATAAACTCCTGAGACCTTTCGGCTTTCTGTGTAAATTTACTTCATTAATTTAATTTTTTAATCGTTCTATCCCTGTTACTTTTCTTCCCGCTTTCTTTTCTGTACTGCTATTACACTTGATGCTGCTCCAGCACAAATGAGGATAATGAGAATCCGCATAAGGTCATCTGTTGTATCGCCAGTTGCACGGCCTCTTGTTGCGCCAAGAACTGCCGGTTGTTCAGTTGCTGCAGGTGCAGTTATCGTCTCAGGTGTCCTTGTTGCTCCAAGAACTGCAGGAGTTGCTGCTGCAGGAGTCGGAGTTGGTACAATGATAGTAGTTGTTGTTGTCGTAGTTGTTGTCCCACCTCCACCTGCTGCAGCGTTGATTGTAAGTGTACCCTCTGCTGTAGTGATCAGATAATTGGTCGCCTTGTATGCTTCCCCATGATCAAAAACAATGGTATTTATTGTGCTTCCAACTACTGTAATTGTACCTATCGCTCTGATATTGCTAACTTCTTCATTTACAAATCCATCTCCACCAATTGTTACATTTGGACTTGTAAGTGGGGTTCCGTCAACCGTCTTACTGGCTGACCCGGATGTAAGAGATACTTGTCTGGCTGTAATTGTAACCGTTGCTGATCCCCTTGCATCTTCATAATTGTCATTTTCTGCTTTCACATATATGGTCGTCTCCGGTGTAACATCCGTAAATTCTGGTGCTGCGTCAAGCCACGTCTCATTATCCAAGCTATATAACAACGTAGAACCTTCTGTCTTTGTACTTGCTGTAATCGTATGCGGCTGTCCGTCATATATGCCTTTGTATCCTGTTACTGTTATTACATTCTGGTCTGCAGGTGCCCTGTCAATCGTAAAGTCTGCTGGTACATAGGTGACTGCATAGTTACCCTGAAGCGGGTCGCCTGCCGGGATGATACCTTTACTGTATACCATGGCTGCTTCTCCAGGTGATCTGCTGATCAAATAATTGATCAGGC
>JAGOGF010000033.1:0-18389 GCA_017996845.1 Butyrivibrio sp. | reverse complement strand
ACATAGGTGACTGCATAGTTACCCTGAAGCGGGTCGCCTGCCGGGATGATACCTTTACTGTATACCATGGCTGCTTCTCCAGGTGATCTGCTGATTGAATAATTGATCAGGCTCAGACTTTCACCCTCTACCATACCTTCTACGTTTGCTATGAATACCGGATCAGCTGCCCCGTATACCTTGCCTGCCGGAAGTGCTGTTACTGTTACCGGTGCCGGGTTAATTATCAGCTTTCCGGCTTTCACAATAACCTTATACTGATTTGTAACATCTTTGTTACCAAGCATAATTTTGATATTACCAGAAATAGTTGTATCAATACCGCTCGTAATATTTTGTGCATGTGCAAATGATGTAAGACCAGACACATATAATATAGAATCATTATCACTAACTGCAATTCCATTTGCTGATTCGTTTTCAAATCCGCTAAGTGATTGATCTAATCCGTTATAGAACACTGTTAAACTTTTTGCCTGAACAGTAAGTTCAGTTTTCAGACAATATGCCCATTCCCCGACAAGGGTAACATCATCTTTACCAATTGTCCGATCACCTTCTACTTTTACACCATTCAGTTTCCATCCTGAAAAGGTCCAATATCCCTTCCCATTTATATCTTCTACTATAAAACCCTCTGTAAAATGAGATTCAACTGTATAACTTTGTCCATTTGTATATGTCCCTAGATCTTCCGGAAGATTTTGACCTGCTGGTACATTTGTTCCCCAGTTGTATGTTACTTTATGAACATTGGGCTTCCATTGCGCATAAAGTGTATTGTTGGTTGGTTGATTGATATCAACATAGATTGTCGCTCCTATTGCGTAATTATTCCCGGTTCCATCCTGTTTATCATTCCATGTGACAAAGGATTGGTCATCCGGTACTGTAAAGTTAACATCTGAAATTGACTTTACTTTTGCGTTTTCGTTATTTGCGTAATTTTCCACAACATTTGCACCACCTCCGCCATTTGCGTTATAGGTCAATGTTGTCTTGGCTGCATCTGCTCCCCATATAGCATATAAAGAAACATTGGCAGCGTTTATCGCAATGGATGCTCCTGGCTGATACATTGTACCGACACCATTCGGATCGGTGTTCCATCCCAGGAAGTTCGTTCTTCCAGTTGGCGCTGTCATTCCTGCTCTTGTTTTGACCGTTGCAACTACCCCATCTGCATAGGATGTATTGTCTGTTACTGTTCCTGTTCCACCATTTGCATTGTATATAACTTTAAATCTTCCATTTTTTATCCATTTTGCCGTCAATGTTGTAGCTGCAGTAATTACCGTACTGAAATTAAATACCTTACCATCTCTCAGCCAGCCCGCAAAGGTATAACCACTTCTAACCGGATTGATCGGCTCATCTACCACATTTCCAGAAGCTACAACCTGCATGGTATTCCCTAAACCATTACCATATACAAAAGTTACTGTGTAAGTAACCGGTACCCACTTTGCATACAGCATTAAATCATGTGCCGGCATTATGGCATCTGTAAAAGTAAATGCTGTTCCCTGACAATCTGCATTGTCATACCAACCGCTAAATACATATGTTTTCCCATCGACTGTCTTCGTTGTATTTGATTCTACATATGCCGCCGGTTTATATCCTGAAATTCCTGCTTCAAAATATACATTATTTACCTTTGGCACAGAAGGTGTTCCGCCATTTGTATCAAAGGAAATGTTATACTGTTTTCTCGTATAATAAAAATAGACATTATCACCTGCTCTGATTATATCTGCTTCTTTTGAAAATCCTTCAATATCTTTGGCATTCCAGTCAGTTTCAGGTGCTTCCTGCATTGTTTGCAGATATTTCGGGCTGTCAATATAATCCGTATGATTTTTGCTTCCACTATTAGGCTGCAACATATAATGAAGCGTCACTGCTACCAGACCGCTTTCCCAAGATGCTTTATAAGTTGTGGTATCTCCACCAATCAAATCTGCAGTCAGAACCAATCGTTTAGATTTCATAGACTGGTTATTTCCCTTAAAAGTTTCCAAATAATATGTAGATATCTTCCCTCCTTCCCGAATCGTTGGATTTGATGTGACATTTTCCGCTGTAGGCCATTTATCTGATATATTGGATTCATACTTTGCAGTAAATGAATAGGTCGTACTATATTCATTTACTCCAATTACTATTTGAGGTGATTGAAAATAAGTTACCAATTTGGTGCCTATATAAATTTTTCCTTGATCCGAAAAAATGAAATTAATCGTATACTCTTTTCTTTCAAAATAAACATTAACAACTGTAGAGCCATCTCCCGCTATAATTTCATTTTGATCATATGATTTGTAAGAAAAATATTTGCTATAACTTCCATCAATATGATTTGTACTTATCTGAGCAGAAGTTAACACAACCTTCTGTTCGACCGTGCCTGTTCCTGTTCCTGAATTTTCATAAGTATAATTTGAATCATCTGCATTTTCAATCCAATATACAATTTTGTACGATGCCTGATTCGGTACCCACTTTGCATACAGTTCTGTAGCAAGCGTAACAGATGTCACTGCAGTTCCTGTACCTGTATCAGTAGTATACCATCCTGCAAATGTATAGCCGATACGTGTGGGCTTGGCTGAAATCACAGTCGTCGCTCCAGTAATCGCAAAAATCGGTTCAACCGGAGAACCGTTCTGTGAATGGAACGTAACCCAATAACCAGTTTTAACAATTGCATATAGATTTAACCTGGTATTTCCCTGTGCAACAGTGACATTCTTACTGACATCTACTGTTCCACCCTGCGTACTCGCCCAGCCTGTAACTGCCTGCGTGCTGCTGACATCATATTTTACTGCAGAAAAATCATGTACATCATGATCCGTAACAACTTCCGTATGCATGACTGTTGTACCTTCTGCATTCCAGAAATAAACATAATATCCATCCAAATACTTTGCATACAAATCTACTGTTTCATTTTGTGTGATTTCGTTTTGTACCCCAAAAGAAGTAAATTCACTTCCCCATGTATTTCCGCTCTTGTGATACCATCCTGCAAAATATTTTCCATCTGCGTCTGTTGCTTCCGGTTCGATCAGCAAATCACCGTTTTTGACCATCTGCGTATCAACCGGATCTGTGCTGGCCGTCGCATTATGAAATTTATATGTCACGATTTGAGGCGTACCGCTTGCGCTGACTACATATATTGAAAAATGGTCAGCTTCTACACCAATATGATTGGTTACATCAGGATCAGCACTATTGCTGCTGCCAATTGGTTCCGCCGCGCTATCACTGTCCTGCATATGATATACCTGAAGCTCATCTGTATTATCATTGATAATCGATGATACTGTACTTATACTGAATGATACTGCCACAGAATATCCGTCTGCGGGATCTAACTCTTCCCCATTGCTGCTGCGGAATGTAATATCAAACGCAACAGTTCCTGTCAGATTTTTACCATCATCCATTGCATCTTCAACTGCATTTTCAACTTCTGAAGATTTTACAGGATTGATTGAAAGTGTGGTCCCGATTGGAAAAGCACCTTCTGGTGCGTCTACATCAACAGTAACCCCATTATATGAGCCTGATCCTGTGATTTCCTCAGATGTGGGGATCTTATCAAACTTTGCAATATATACATATGGATCCTCCGAATACGTTCCATCATCTTTTGCCTTTATCTCCGGTACAAATGTTGCATCCTTCGATACAGCATTTCCATCCGCATCGTTCCAGCTGACAAATTCATAACCTTCCTTTGCCGTAGCGGTTGAACCCTTGAAAGAAGAATCTTGACCTGCAAGGTCAACAACTTCCTGATCAAGAGAAACTGTTCCACCTTCACTTGCTGTATAGGTGACCGTTACCATCTTCTGCTCTGCCACTTCATCTTTTTCAAAATTGGCTACAAAAGCTTTATCTGTTGTCAGATTACCGGGAACAAAGGTCGCATCCTGCGATACGATCTGTTCAGTTTCATCTGTCCAGTTTATAAATTTATAACCATCTGCTGCTGTTGCTGTACTACCTTGATAAGTAACTGTTTCAGAAGTAAGGTCAACCTTTTCTTCTGAAAGAGATACTGTTCCGCCTTCACCAGCAGTATAGGAAACTGTAATAATACCAGTTGCATTCTGTGTGCTCTGTGCAGTCGATGCTGCATCAGATGATGTTGTACTCGCCGCATCTGATGACGTTGTGCTTGCTGCAGATACGGACGTATTAGAAGCATCTGTACCCGCTGCATCTGAATCTTTCATAGACTCTGTAGCCTGTGCGGTTCCAGCTGCGTCTGTTTGCAGTTGTTCTGCTGCAGGTATATCTGCAGTTGCAGGTTCTTCTGCAACAGCTGGTTCTTCTGTTGCTGGTTCCTCTGCAACAGCTGGTTCTTCTGTTGCTGGTTCCTCTGCAACAGCTGGTTCCTCTGCTGGTGTCTCCGCAGGTGCCTCCACTGTAGGATCATTTAATTCTGTTGCGTGAACAATACTCATTGCAGACATATCGCTGCCAAGATTACTTACCAGCATTGCTATGATACTTGCACTTGCAATCCATCTTTTAATGCTCCCTTTCCTCATAAATATCTCCCTTTCTTCTGGCAAATTCAATTTATGAATCAACACCAATCGTGTCTGTTGCCTTTATTTACATTCCTCCAAATTGCCGATCTGCTTCGTTCTGCTTATCCGTTTCTTCTGAAAATACATTGTCGATCATCCTGATCAGTTCAAGCGCACTTCTGAAATATTCCTTTTTATTCTTTTCTGCCCATACAACCTGACCCTGCCAGGTTGCATTCTGTCTGTACTGAACCTGCACAATAAATGTTCCCTTCCGCCCTCTCTTGTCCTGTATCTTCTGAATGTTCATACGGGAATCACCTTTCCTGATGTTGATTGGCTGTGCCGCAACCGTTTCATTGAGAAATGTTCTGCTGTCCATTGCCTTTTGCGGATAATTCCACCTGTTATACAACTCATCCATCTGCAGCAGCATATCCGTTATTCCGATAAAAACTTGTGGTCTTACGTCATATGGTTGCCAGAGCAGTCCTTCCAAATCGCCTTCGCTTACACTGTCTATACAAACACTGATCAGATTTGGAGCAAACAAATAGAGAATCGGCATCGTTTCCATATTTTGTCCTCTTAATATAATTACTCTAGCAGACCCCCCATCATAAAAATAATCATAAAATCGTTTATTTTTGATAAAATAAGAAACGCCCATCCGTTTTTACGGGTGGGCGCTTCTTATTATTTCATTACACTTTCAATTCATTCGTTTTTGTCATTCGTTATTCTGGTTCTTTTTCTTTCTCTGTAAAATCATAGTACCTGCTACTCCGGCACAAATCAGAATAATCAGTAACCTCATCAGGTCATCTGTTGTATCTCCTGTAGAACGTCCCCTTGTTGCTCCAAGTACTGCCGGTTGTTCAGCTTCTGTAGGTGTCACCGGCGTCTCCACTGTTCTGGTTGCTCCAAGTACTGCCGGTGCTGGCGTTACTGCCGCCGGTGCCGCTGCTGCCGGTACCGGTGCTGGTGTAATAATGGTAGTCGTTATGGTCGTCGTGGTTGTTGTAGTGCCGCCTGCTGCCGCAGTTATTGTAAGTACACCTTCATTAAGTGCAATGATATAATTTGCAGCTTTATATGCATTTGCTGGATCAAATGCAATGGTATTGATTGTATTTCCAACCGCTGTAATCGTCCCTATTGCCCTGACATTTGCAACTTCTCCTGCCACAAATCCATCTCCGCTTACGATCACTCCGGGGCTGGTAAGCGGTGTCCCATCCACTGTCTTACTTGCCGATCCGGATGTAAGCGTTACAGACCTCGGAACAATTGTAACCGTCGCTGATCCGAATGCATCTTCATAATTGGCATTTGTTGCTTTTACATATATGGTCTTTGCAGCAGTCACATCTGTATATGTTGCCGCCGTTACAGACCACTCCACATTATCCAGACTGTACCAGAATGTTGATCCCTGTTGAGCAGAACTTACTGCAACTGTGTGTGCCGCTCCATCATAGATCTCCTGATATCCGGTAACTGTTACATTATTCAGTACCGCGGATGCCGGCCTGATTGTCAATGTGCCTGGTGTTACATCAATCGTGATTTTACTGTATTTATCGGATGTTGCCGTAAAATCTTCTGCCGTCATTGTCATTGCATACGTTCCTGCGGCCGTTTCTGTTATAGAATCTTTCCCTGTCCCATTTAGTATCACTGTTATGCTGCTGTCTGTTCCCTCTTTCAGATCATATCCGCTGACAGTATGCGGGTTCCCGTCGTATAACACTGCCAAAGAATGTCCGATGATATATATTTTCGTTTCCGGTTTCTTTGTCCAGCATGCATATAGGATATTGTTTCCCTGTTCAAATATATCGACTGCCACAGTTGCTCCTGCATGATAAGTTTTCCCGCTGCCGTCAGCTTTCGTATTCCATTCAAAAGTATAATCTGTCCGCATGCCTGCAGCAGGTGCAAATCCAAGATACTCTGCTGTTCTTACCATATAGTCAGCATTATTGACAAGGCCGGACTCAGTTGTAATCGCTCCGCTGCCACCATTTGGATCATATATCACCTGCGTTTTCCCCGTTTTGGGTATAAACTGTGCAACGATTTTAATTACATGATTGCTATCCGCATCATCCTGATTGATCGTGAAAGTACCGGATTGATAAATGGTGTTCCCGACCTTCCAGCCATAGAAATTCCAGTTATCCTTGTCTTCATCCTTTACCTGTGGTGCTGCTTTCAGAATAACACTTGCTCCGTTGCTGTAAGTCTTGCTATCTGTTGGTACCGTTGATTCCACTCCGTATGCTCCGGCATTATATATTACGCTAAATCGGCTGGAACTGTACCATGCAGCAACAAGATTTGTATCCTGCGTAACGATATTATCAAAGTTGAACAGTACTCCGCTTGCGTTCCCGATCCTCCATCCATTAAATCCATATCCTTCGCGAACCGGATTTCCAGGGTCTGATGCTGTCATTCCGCTTGCAAATGTTTGTGCCTGAATAGTAGTTTGTCCGCCCAGATTGCCTCCTGCAAGATCAAATGTAACCGTTACCTTCTTTGGAATCCATTTTCCATAAATCAGCAATCCGTTTAAATTATCTTTATAGCCTCCTACCATCGATCCGGAATATCCATTATCCAATGCCGGCATCGTTGAATGAAAGTCGAATTCAGCTCCCGCACATGCTTCATTGGAATACCAGCCTGCAAAATAGTAAGTGGTTCCATCGACCACTTTTGTTGTTATGCCCTTTGAATATCCACTCGGCTCATATCCTGATAAGGGTTCTTTATAGGTAATATTGTTCTTGACTGTTTCATCATTGTCCTGATTATTGGTGATGATCGTGAGATTATATGCATTTTTCTTGTAATAAATATATCCTATATTATCTGCTTTATGGGAAGTATGGTAACGATACCCAGGGATTGCAATATAATCTTCTGTTGTAAAAATCCATGAACTTCTAGCAAAAGTAAAGCTTGCATGAATGCTTTCATTTGTATCATTATCCAGATAATTGAAGGTCCCGCTTCCGGAGTTTTTTCGTCCATATACAGTTATTCCTGTAAAATCCGAAACATTTCCGCTGGTCGGCTCCATTCTCGGAGGTGCTGAGAATGCCGTTCCATCATTGTCTGCAGCATCCTGTGATATATACCACAAATATCCTGTGTATCCACTTGTAATTCTATTCCAGTCAGCTGCTGTATCCTGCTGATATTTCAGCGTTACCGTTTCAATCTCACCATAATGATGGCTTACATCATTGTAAACGATAAACTTCAAAAAATAGAGCATTCTTCTGTAGTACACATTCATAATTGTAGATCCGTCGGCACTGATTATCGGAGCCTCTGCATTCGTTCTGGCTACATCCAGAATAAATCCATTTGTATCGGGATTGCTCAATCCATGATAAGAAGATGCTTTATCTCCCGGATATCCCATCTCGTTCCAATCTTTTCCGGTGTAGGTATATCCACTGTCATCTGCATTTTCTCTCCAATATACAACTGTATATTTTACCTTCTTATATGCCTGCCACTTTGCATACAGCTTTATACTTCCCATTATCGGCTTTGAGAAATCAAATTCTTCATTTGAATAATTCTCTGTGGTATACCATCCCATAAAATGGTATCCGTCACGTGTTGGATCTGCAGGCTTCATAACCGTCCCGCCTTTGGCTGTATACAATGCGTTAATTGCTGTCCCGCCTTTTGAATCGAATTCCACCCATACAACATTCTCCGCAATAACCGGTATCAGTTCAATGTCCTGATTTGCCAGCGTAATCGGGGATACTGCCGGCGTTCCATTCATATACTTCCATCCTACTACCGCCTTACTGTCTCCAACAGTAAAGGTAACGTCATCTGTTGTAATGTTGTCCGCTTCTTTTCCCGATTTAATCTGTACAATTTCTTCTCTTGTACTGTCTTTATAAAAAATCACATAATATACATCGTCAAACTTTGCATATACATCAATTGTTTCATCTGCAGTACTATCCTGCGTGATCGTATAATTACCATTTACGAATGCAAGTTTTTCATCACCGACGAACCAGCCCAGGAACTTATGTCCTTCAGTTGCAACCGGATCATCAGGTTCTACAAGCGTGTCTCCTTTTTTAACTATTTGTGTATCAATCAAAGTCTTTACACCATTATTCATTATATAAAAATGATAAGTGGATCTTGCAATTGCATTGTCATCTGTACCTATAATTGCATAAATTGTAAACGCATCTGTTGTAAAGCTTGCACTTGCAGAACCTGCATCCGCTACAGTAGACGCATTTCCATTTTCTTCCACATGAACGACCTCATGATTGTCACCGGCTACAGCTGCCTGACTGTGGAGCCTTACACTGACATTTTTGTCATTTTCCGGTTCAATCTTATCGCCATTTTTGTTATAGAAAGTGATATCAACTGCAACAGCATCTACTACCTTCTCTTCGGTATTTTCCTGTGCAGCTTCCATAACACCGTCCAGACTGTTTCCTGTTACAGCACTTACTTCCATGCGTGTTCCTTCTGGAAATGCACCCTCTTCGGAATGTGCATCTACCGTCACACCGCCTGCTTCTCCTGAAAAATCCTGTGCAGGATATGCTTCAGGTATCTTTTCAAATATTGCAGTATACAGGAAATCAATTCCGATATTTTCTTCCTTCATCTCTATCTGCGGAATAAAGGTATGATCTTTTGATACTACATTTCCATCTTCACTTTCCCAACTCACAAATGTATAACCCTCTTTTGCAGAAGCTGTTGCACCTTTAAAAGCAGGGTCCTGACTATTTAGGTCAACATTTTCTTTATCCCTGGAGACAGTTCCTCCTTTTCCTGCAACATAACTAGCAGAAATTAGCTTTTGTACTTTTACCTCATCTTTTTCAAAATTCGCAGTATAAGTTTTATTTTGGGTCAGATTAGCCGGAACAAAATATGCATCTGAAGATACGATTTGTGCATTCTCATCCATCCAGTTTATGAACTTGTATCCTTCCGAAGCAGTTGCTGTACTTCCTTGAAAAATGACTGTTTCAGAAGAAAGATCAACCATTTCTTCTGAAAGAGAAACTTTTCCGCCTTCACCCGCAGCGTACAAAATCGTGATATTGTCAGCATGCACCAATGCCTGCTCTTCTGTGGTCTGTGCAGTTGATGCAATATCCGCCGCTATACTCGATGCCTCACTGCCTGCTATATTCGATTCAGACGATATCAGATCAGAGGCAGATTCTGTTGCATCTGATGATGCCACTGCCGCATTTGATAATGCTTCTGTCTGTGACGACTCTTCTCCCGCATTCGATGCTGCTTCCTGATTTTCTGGTTCTTGCTGCGCAGCCTCTTCCGGAACCGCCGGTTCTTCTGCAGGAGCAGCTTCTTCTGCAGGTGCAGCTTCTTCTGAAGCAGCCGGTTCTTCTAAAGGCGCTGGTTCTTCTGAAGGCGCTGGTTCTTCTGCAGCCTGCACAGTTGGATCATTTATCTCGGAAGCGTGAACGACTCTTATTGCAGACATATCGCTTCCCAGCGTACTTACCAACATTGCTACAATACTTGTACATGCAATCCATCGCTTTAGGCTTCCTTTCGTCATAATGATCTCCTTTCCTTTACACTAAACTGAATTGTTTAGTGTAGATATACACTGTATGGTTTATCCTGTGCTTTCTCCCCTTTACCGTTTGCCTTCCTCCATATTTACTGCATCTTTATAAAGTTATTTGTCAATCAGATCATTTTCAGCACGCTTCTTCTCAATTTGTATTACATTCTCTTATCATTTTTATTTTAGCAAATCACTTATCATAAAAATAATCATAAAACTATCTTTTTTTCAAATACAATAAAGTCATCTGTCTGCCCATTCGCATATATTTTAATTATTAACTAAAATTAATTGTCATTTTTGTTAAATATTCCAATTATTTACAGAGTGCAAAGGAAATCAGCCTGATTACATAAAAATACACTTGTAAAAGAGCCGATTCGCTCCTTTCACAAGTGTATTCTGATTCAACTACTATTTTTGTTACTCTTTATACGAATACCGTCTTCGCTTTTTATTTTTCTGTTTCACGCATACTGCCCATCATTCTGCGGTAACAATCTTCCAGTGAATAATACGGTTTCCACCCAAGGCTACGCATTTTGGCACTGCTAAGCTTCATTTTCGTATCTGCAGCATACCCAAAAGTATTTTTCTCCGGGATTTCAAAAACAACCTTTATTTTTCCATTTGCCAGTTTCTCTGCTGCAAATTCAGCCATCTCTGCAATCGTTGTATGCGTTTCTTCATTACTGATATTGTATGCTTCTCCATCTTTTCCACTGACCAATATGGTCAAAATTGCCCGGATTGTGTCTGCCGTATAACAGTAATTTCCTTCCGATTGCCCTGTTGTATGAAGAACAATATCCGCTCCATTCATTGCACTTCTTGCAAACTGGGCAAATACACGATTTTCACCTGGAAGTATTCCTGCACCAAATGTCTGTGCAAGTCGTGCTATTCTGACCGGAACATGATATTCCGACAGATATGCAATACACATATTCTCACACATCCGTTTACTTTCAGGATAATTACTGCGTACAACAAGCGGATTTACATACCCCATTTTATCTTCTGTAACCACACCACAGCCATCCCAGGTACCATATACTTCCATGGAAGAAAGATAAACCATGCTTTTGACTTTCTTAGTCAATGCAAGTTTCAGAATATTTTCTGTCCCGCTGATAGCCGTTCTAATCGTTTCAACCGGTTTTGATACCATCAGTTTAGATGCCGTGACCGCAGCACCATGGATGATAAAATCAACCGATTCTTCCACACATAGAGGATCTTGCAGATCCGCCAAGATCAATTCAATATCGCCGCGATCAAGAAGATCTCCAAATATTTCCCTTGCTTTTTCAGAACTGCGCACCAACGCCAGAATTCTGATATCAGTCCTCTTTTTTCTGTTGATGCAGGCCAGTGAACGTACCATCTGTGATCCCACCAGTCCGGTAGCCCCGGTAACCAGAATGGAGGAACCTTTCAGCTCCTCCACCGGTATCGTACTGTCAGCTATATTCTCCAGATCTTCCTGCAGGTATTTGTCTGCAGGGCTTTCCAGTATCTGCTGATTCATTTCATAACCTTCTTTCCACGTTATATTGCCATGATCCTGCAAATTTTTTCTCAATAAGATCTTCTCAGATTCGGATCCGCTTCCTGCCTCTTCATAAAATCTGCCGCCAGCTTTTCTATCTGTGTCCGATCCTTGGGAAGTTTTTTGGTCATCAGAAATTCTTCATAGGCATCACAATATAATTCCACTTCGTTTGTAAATACGATCTGTTTGCCATGATCCAGCCATAAAACCTTATTGCACAGTTCTCTGACCTGTGAAATAGTATGACTGACCAGAAGGCCGGTCACTCCGCTATCCAGAATTTCCTTCATTTTATCGCCGCTTTTCTTACGGAAAGCGCCGTCTCCGACGCTCAGAACCTCATCCAGAATAATGATGTCCGGGTTCACGAGACAGGCAATGGAAAATGCCAGCCGGCTTTTCATACCACTCGAAAGCTGTTTAAATTCGTAATCCTGAAATTCGTCCAGTTCTGCAAAATGAATGATTTCATCATATTTGGAATCCAGAAAATCCCTTGTATAGCCAAGCAGCGCGCCACGCAGATAAGTGTTTTCTCTGACTGTCATATCTGCATCAAATCCACTTCCCAGTTCCAAAAGTGCCGCTATCGTACCATTTGTCTCAAGCGTTCCATAGGTTGGAATCATGATTCCGGTGATTGCCTTTAACAGCGTACTTTTACCTGCACCATTTGAACCTATGATTCCCAGCATGTCTCCCTTTTCAAGTTTAAAGGTAACATCCTTATCTGCCCAGAATTCTTTTATATGATAGTCACGCTTAATGCGTCTGATCACATATTCTTTTAAACCGATTGCTTTGAAATCCCCTGTAATATAACGGATTCCTACATTATTACATTCAATCACTGACATATATTTTTCCCTGACTTATTCTATTATTCGTCAACTCATCCACTGATTTGATTCCTTGTAATACGCACCTTATAAATAATACAGGAACTGATGATTCAGTTTCTTATATACATATCCGCCAATTACCAGAAAAATTAACGCATAAAACGCACACAGTGCATGATACTCCAAAGACGGTATCTTCCCATCAATCACAATGCATCTGAAATATTTAATAAAAACATATACCGGATTCAGCAAAAACATTCTCTGCCCGCTGGGTGAAAACTTATCCACAGAGTAGAATACCGCTGATACATATGTGATCAGTGTCAGGAATACTTCATACAGGTAACGAATGTCTCTGAAAAAAACAAACAATGCCGACAGGATGAGACCAATTCCAATATTCATCATCAGCAGTCCAATAATCGGATAAATCAGCAACAGCATTTTGAAATGAAAATGAATTCCATCCAGCGCACAGAACATAAAATAGACCACAAGCGTCAGTCCGAAATTAACAAGCGCCGACACATTCTTTGATAACAGGAACATATATTTCGGAACATTGATTTTTGTGAATATATTGGCATTCTTAACAAGTGAACTCATTCCATTCTTGGTAGATTCCTTATAATAAGCCAGTACCAGGTTCCCGCTGAAAAGATATATGGTATAGTGTGGCATATCTTTTCCAAAAAATTTTGTAAAAATCAGTTTCATGACCAGTAAGGTCAATAATGGAGACAGGATGCTCCACCCCATACCCAGTATACTTCTCTTATATTTTTCCTTAAAATCCCTTTTGACAAGTTCCTCAAACAGAAACTTATACTTTTTACATTTTTCGATAATCTGTTTCATCTCTTAGTCCAAACCGGAACCTGTTTCGAGAAATAATCTCCCAAGGCCCTCTTTAATCTTTTTTCCATTTCTGCGCAGCAGATCTGATATGAATTCTACCATAAGTGCTGTAAGGAACGCACAAAGCAAATAAATAATAACTTTTTCAGCTGTATGCATCTGCTTCGGTAAAATGCAATTCAGATTCTGTGCATAATATAAATGTGAAAAAAACAATGCTGTACTGAATTTTCCAAGTATAGCCGGAATTTTTCCGTCAAAAACAGCTGACCCTGCCCCAAGACTGCTGAAGGACAGTATAACTGCAATACAAAACAGAAAAATAAAAAAGTAATCCTGCGTCCCGGGCTTATACAGATACATGTACAAAATGACAGCACCATAAAGTCCGAGCTGTAGTATCTCAATGATTATACGACTCAATCTGTTCCATGGAACCAGACAAATCTTCTGTGTGACCTGAAAGCAGACAACTCCCATACAAAGCTCTGCAAATGCTCTGATATTGCCCTTATACAGGATCCCCATCCAGACTGTAGGATTCCTGGGATTTCCCTGTGTCCGGCACAGAATGCCCATCAGAATAACTGCTGCAAGCGGGCAGAAGATCTTTTTCATCATATCAGGAAAGCGCCTTAGAAGCGGATATAATACTGCCATACACAACAACATTGCAGAGACATACCATATCACACCATTTAACCCATCAAGATATATACCACTCATTTTCAGAAGCGTCAACTCCCAAAAATCAGAAATGAACATTTTTACTGCTCCGGCCGGGCTTTTGTGCTGTAACAGTATCACCACCAAAAATCCGATTATCCAGGAAACCAGGAATTCCGGACAAATAGCCTTTACTTTCCGCAGCAGAAAGGCAAAGGTCTCTGTTCCAAGGGAACCCGATGTATGATTCTGCTCCGTAATTTTTTCTACAGATGCCACCATCAGATAGCCGGAGACCAGAAAAAAGAATTCCACACCAAGTGATCCACCGATAAAAATCGTATTTTCATATCCAAGCAAATACCTTGTATGATGGAGCACAATGATCAGTGCAAATACAAATCGCAGAAAATCGATTCTGCCGTTTCGTTTCTTTTTCATCATATCACTTCAACAGCTTCATCAGTCTGTCTGCAATCCGTTCGCTCGCATGCCCATCATCCATACATCCTTTACCTGCAAGGAAGCGGTCCACATCCTTCTGATAACGATCCGCATCAAAATTCAGAACATTTTCATACATCTGGTCATTGTTGGTCGCTACCGGAAACGGTGTAGTTTCCAGTTTAAAGTAGAAGCCTCTTTCAT
Organism: Butyrivibrio sp.; assembly: GCA_017996845.1. Next base: position 3,647 of record JAGOGF010000033.1, on the reverse strand, counting down.
TATCATAAATTTTGATATCTCTCGCATAAATAAATCCAGGTTTTCTGCTGAGAATAAAGTCATAAATCCAGGAGGAATAATCTGTAATTCCTGCATCGACAAAAGACAGCAGTTCCTGTATATCCGGTATGCTCGTTACATCAATTACATTCTGAGAAACAACACGATTATTCTGTGATTCCGTCTTCTTATCATTATCATGATATCTGACAAGTACCTTCCAGTTGCCCCCAAAGCGTTTTTTCAAAGCTTCAATGAGCATCTCTGGTTTCAGATCATATACAGCAAAATTATGTGTATCCCGGAAAGTCGGTGCATATATAATCAGTTTGGTATCATCCGAAAGTCCATATTCGCGCATAAATCTATGCCGCCACTTTGCACGCTGTTCGCTATAGGTATCAAAAAAGATATCATTTCTGGCATGCCCCAGACGCAGAATCGGTGTCTCTTTCCAGAAGGTTTCACGAAACACATCTTCTTCAAAGGTACTGTTGGAAATACAGTAACTGGTCAGTTTGCCTGTACGTTCTGCGGCAACCGGCCATGACATATTCGTATTGTAATGTGCGACATCAAAACGTTTAATACCAAGAGATCCATGCCAGGTCTCAAATACGTATTGCCCCTTCTTAATGGGAAATGGGTACCACTTGTCTCCCAGCAGTGAATTAATAACAATTACTCTTGCAGAAGCTGCCGCCTGAAAATATTCAAACGAATTGATATTTACCGTATGAATATTACTGCGTACCGGAAGATCTCCCGCATCCAGAACATTTTCCAGTGCCCAGTATATTTCAACCGGCTCATTTCTCCTGATCAGTTCTTCACAGATATATTTGGGATTACAGGCATATGCATGCTGAAAAGTAATAAACATAATCTGATTCTTTTTAACAGCTGTATTCTGGGTCAGGATCTTACGATTCTGATATCCGATCTGTCTGTCTGTCCATGCTTTAAACTGCTTCCATGCAACACCGACCCGTTTAAAAAATTTACCTTCTACCATAACCGGAAAAATCCGTTTCATTTTTCTCTTCAGAATATGAATTACTACCATTGAATCTATACGCTCCTTTGCTGCTTACAGCCCAAAAATCTGAGAATTCTCACTTGCATCAATAATTGCACGAAACATATAATAATCGATTGGGGTCGTGATCTTGATATTCTCACTTTTTCCCTCTACCGTATATAATTCGTGGCCATAAAATTTCACCATACTTGCAGAATCAATAAAGTCCGACCTGCCCTCTGCAATTGCCTTCTCATGACAATCCAGAATATCACTGAGGTGAAAGCACTGTGGTGCCTTAGCCATATGGCAGGTTTTTCTGTCAAGAATCGTTCCCACCTGACCTTCTGAATCATTGTCCAGGAAAATAGTCTCAATCGCAGGCGTAACAGTAACAGCATTTCCCTTTTCCTTTGCTTTGGCAACTGCTGCAGTAATCGTAACGGTATCTATGAGTGGACGCACCCCGTCATGAATCAGTACGATCGAATCTGAATCGTATAATGATGCTGCAGCCTTCAGACCATTGTAAATTGATTCCTGTCCCGTTTTTCCCCCGGGGACAATTGCCTTTACTTTTTTCAAACCAAATTTTTCGGCAAATTTTTTCATCTCGGGAATCCATGCCTTCAGGCAGACAATCACAATCGCATCAATATTCTCATGATTGTCAAATTTCTCTAATGTATAGATAATAATCGGTTTTCCGTATAATTGCAAAAATTGTTTGGGAACTGTCTTGGAGTTCATTCTTTTACCGGTTCCGCCGGCAAAAATAAGTGCTATGTTCATTTTTCTCCTCTTTCTGTCTCACCGTCATCAAAGCTTGAATGGCGCAAAAAAAACGTGTTTTTCAATGTTGTCCGGATCAGGTATTCTCATATAGTCTCCATATAATCTTGTCAGGTACAGCTCAATATTAGCGGGACAACAGAGCATTGCGCCGTCATAAAGAATTTTTATGGTATTACAGATATCCTCTCTGCGATACATTTCTCCCCAGAAATGTTTCCTGCCTGTCGGCACAACAACAAATTGTGTATGTTCATCCTTGCACAATGCATTCCACCTGTCTCCAACAAAGAGCCAGGATTCAATCGGAATCCATGCAATCAAGGCCCCAAGCATAATTTTAAAACGAAAGATGTTCTGCAGGTGTCTGTTTTTTGTATCATATGCAAGCCTCATCAATGGCTTTCTGTCCCGGAAAAATTTTCTGCAGGACACGAGAAAACCCAATCCATTACAACCGATTCCATGAACCGTTCGAAGTAATGCATTGTCAAAGGTATTCTCTACTATAAATAAATCCACAAAAGCTCCGCTCTCCGGGTTTCCAAAATCTTCTCTTGTGCAGACTGAAGTCCCCTTCAGGCGAATCCTGGACAGCAGAAGGTCATAATTCTTTGTCTCAAGCGGTGTATGAATCCAGTATCTGTCACCAAACTGCTGCCGGAATATCGGTATGAACCGCTCGTAGTCTGCTCTTGGCATATTGATATCAATATCATCATCCCATGGAATGAAGCTATGATGCCTGAATGCGCCAAGTGCAGTTCCTCCGCCCAATGTATATCGGATGTCATTCTGCTCACAAACCGCAACAATATCCCTCAGTATTCCGTTCAATACACACTGCAGCTGCTGCAGCTGTTCATCATCGAGTACCACACACGCCTGCGTATGAATATGTTTGAAGGCATCCACGGTTGATAAATGCAATTTGCTCATACTTCATATTTCTGATGGAAAAATTTAGCTTTCAGGAATGAAGTGCCCTTTTTCCACCAGTCTATTTTTTCAGTATAAACGTAGGGTAATATTTTTACTTCATTTTCCTTAATCCGGCCGGTTGACACCTGATAATCGAGCCAGACATTCAATATGATCTCTCCGACTCTTCCGCAGTACCTGCCCTGGAAGAAAGATAACTGTCTGACATCTACCTTCTTTTCCAATTCGAAAAGAATTTTAAACAGCCAGGTGCAATACTCATTCAGAAGTTCTCTGTCCATGATCATCATATTGAACATATGACCGCTTGTACGGCGGATCACTTTATCATATGTTTCCAGATATTCCGGGCACATTTTAGATATAATGCCCCTTGTCTCATACAGATGCTCCACATAATGTGTATGCTGATAATGGGAATAGAGTGTTTCAATGTAATAGTGCCGCTTCTCCGGCACAAATACTCTATATTGTCCCAGCATAGGCTGAAGTTCCTTACGTGTCAGAATTTTTTTAAAAGGATTCTGACACATTTTTCTGCCCCCAAAATGGCGACGGTAATGGACTAGCCCGATATAATCCGCATCCAGATTTTTCCAGGCCCAATAAAGCCCTGTCAGTTCACAAAAAAGTGGATTTTTCTCTGAAATATTATCCCCTGTGTCATCTTTCGTATAACCCAGGTCCAGAGTTTTCCCATCCGCTTTTTTTACAGACGCACCCACCTGCATGGGCAAATACATGGAGTCTTTCGGCATCCAGTATTTCTTATGCGTTGTTACAATAATTTTTACGGAAAAAGGTTTCTTTTTCATAATCTCCCCGCTGATGCGACATCAGCAATGTAAGTCGAAAACCCGACAATACTATCCGTAATACTATCACAAAGTAA
>JAGOGF010000134.1 GCA_017996845.1 Butyrivibrio sp. | reverse complement strand
TCACCGAAAAGCCTGCGGCATGACTCTATCCAGGATGAAACTACTGTACCCTTCATAGTATAATCTCCATTTATACTGTTCCTTTAACTTCAGATATTTTCTGAAAAAACAGTCCTTTGTTTTGTGTCCAGTATAGCATATTCAGGGCTGAAATTGTCAGAAATAATCTGAAAATTTTCTCTGAAAAAAATCGAAAATTTTGTGGGAAAATGAAGGTTGAGAACAGGGAAAAATCTTTTAAATTGGGCTTTGATTATATGCTTATATTAATTGTACAAAAATTTCAAATGATTCTATATAAAAATACAATGCAATGCATATATTATCAGAAAAAAAGTAGTTCAAAGGAAAAATCAATTGTAAATCAGTTGAATTTCAAAACGGAACATTCAACAACAATTGGTGGATTTCGAGAAGAAATCTGGAAGGAAATGTTTGAAGAAATGATTCCTAAAAAGTTTACAATTGAACAATCGGTTTTCATTATTGATTCCAATGGAAATGTATCGAATGAAGTGGATCTTGCAATATTTGACGAAACATATACGCCATACATCTTCCATTATGGAAAATTAAAATTCCTTCCCATTGAGGCAGTTGCAGTGGTTATTGAGTGTAAGAGTGCATCAATGGATCCCGAAAAATTGAAGAACTGGGCAGAATCTATTAATATTTTGAAAACTTCAAGAAAATCATATACAAGAATGCAATCAATGATAGCATTCTACGATGAAAAGTCTGATGAGAAAAAGCAGCGTTCATGCACACAAACTGCAACTCGTCCAATCAGGATATTGTGTTGTATGAATAAGATTTGTCCGGGAATTATAAAAAATGAAATTGATAGTGATAACACTATTTTTGATATGGTAATTCGTGATAATGAAAATCAATTGACAATGGAAGTAAGTGAAGGGAAAAGTAACTTGTACCAATGGTATTTTGCATTGAATCACGTGGGTGCAAGTGATGAAGATGATAAAACAAATGCAAAAAGTGTACTTGAAAGTATAAAAACCAAAGATTATATGGTTTACAAAAATGACGGGAATGAATCTAAAGAGAAAGTAACACTTTTGTCATTAAACTTACTGCTAAATCAGATATTGATGCTTTTGAATAATCCGATTCCATTCCCACATAAGGCATATGCAGAAATGTTCAATCAAGGAGGAAAGTGTTTCGATGAAGAATAAATATGTGATTGCACTTGCCATAGATAAGGTTCAAACGTATTTGATGGAGGCAATTCATGAGCAGGTGCAGGAAAAAGAAAGAGAAGAAGCAACTTTAAAAAAAATAATGGAGGCTTCTCTTGATATATCAGAAAACTTTAAATCTGAAATAAAAGATTGCTTTTTTAAAAATGAAGAGATCAGAGAGCTGCTTTATTGCTCTGGGGTTTACGTTTTTACATGTGAAATTGCAAAAGAGCGGATAGAAGAGAAATTGAAAGAGATTTTTCAGCATTATTATGTATTGTCCGGCGGAAAGAAAATAGTACGATATACCCATTTTTTGGCAGAAGGGCAAAACGAAATTGAAATGATTCAGAAGGCGAAATGAATTTGAAATTTGAAATGAATCTTTTATCTTGACACTAAAAAGAAAGTTGTGTTAACATGCAGTCAATCGAGTAGCCAAAAAATGCGTAAATCCAGAGAATGGGTTTGCGCGTTTTTTTGTGCAAAGAACATGAAAATATTTTCATAAATGAATTCATATTCAGGGCTTTGATCAAATGAAAAGATGGGAGAAATATGGTAATGCGTAGCGAAAAAGATACGAGACAGGAACCAAAGTTGTGGACCAAAAATTTTGTATTGATTATCCTGATTAACTTCCTGGTTTTTGTAAGTCACATGATGGTTTTGTCAACATTCCCCTTTTATATCAGAAGCAGAGGCGGCTCTGTTGCAGGGGCGGGTTTTGCAGCAGTTCTGTTTTCACTGGTTGCAGTTATCTGCAGACCTTTTATCGGATGGATGCTGAATAACGGCAGAAGAAAAGTGATATTACGGATCGGCATAGCAGGGATGGCACTGATGCCGTTGGGATATATGTCCGCGCCTGTTTTTTGCTGATTTATATTGCCAGAATGATACATGGTGCAGCACTGGCATGTTCGAATACAACCGGCAGTACAATTGCGACAGACATCATTCCCTCAGAAAGATTTGCAGAAGGAATGGGGATGTTCGGCGTCAGTACGGCGCTTGCAACAGCATGTGCACCGGCACTGGGAATCTGGGTTATGAACCGGTTAGGATTTGAGGCACTGTTTTTGTTTGCGACAGGCAGTATGGTCATGTGCTTCATTTTGTTTCAGATTCTGAAGATTCCGGTTATTTCTGTGAAAAAGACAGCGTTTCATTTCAAAGGACTGATCGATAAAGATGCACTTCCGGCTTCTGCGGTTATGCTGGTATTTCTGCTTACATTCGGTGCATTGGAAAATTTCATGGCACTTTTTGCAAGTGAAAAAAACCTTCCCGGCGGCGGGATATTTTTTACAATTATGGCAGGAATGCTCTTTGTGACAAGAGCTACCGTTGGAAAAGTAGCAGATCAAAAAGGAGAGGGCATTTTCGTCTATACCTGTAATGCGTCCATGTTTGCTGCATTTATACTGATGGCCTTCGTCCCAAATACCGTAACATTTCTACTGGCAGCAGTTCTGGCAGGATATGGATTTGGCGGTTTGGAGCCGGCACTGCAGTCAATGGCGGTACATATTGCACCGCTCCAGAGACGTGGTTCTGCCAATTCCACCTTTCTCTGCGCCTATGATATCGGAATCGGTCTGGGAGGCGGAGTGGCAGGGATTCTGATATCCGGTGCCGGATTTAAATGGATGTTTGCCATTCTTTCACTTGCCAACGTGATATCTGTCAGCCTCTATCTTTTGTGGGGTCAACATCATCCGTCCTCATTCTCTTATATACAGAAAAAATAAGTTGTATACGGTATTATTTTTTTTGCGAACGATAGCAGGGCAAAAAAACAGGAAATGGAAGTCCCGGAGAGAGACTTTCATTTCCTGTGTAAGGTGCAGATTTATTCAATGCTTCCGGTTTCAGCCAGTTCGGTAAAAATGTCCACCCATTCCGGATCAAACTGTGTACCTGCGTTTTTTTGTATTTCTTCCAGGCAGTATTCAAATAGGATCGAATCCCGGTAGGGGCGACAGGAGTGCATGGCATCATAGGTGTCCGCAATTGCGATAATACGGGAACCGGTTGGGATGTCTGTTTTGGACAGACCATCGGGATAGCCTTTTCCGTCAAAACGCTCATGGTGATGGCGGATGGATGGTGCGACAGGATTTCCGTAATCCAGTTTTTTGACCATGGCATCGGCAATGATACAGTGCTTTTTTACAACGGTATATTCTTCCTCGCTCAGCTTGCCGGGTTTGCTGATGATCTGATCCGGTATGCAGATCTTCCCGATGTCATGCAGCTTAGCTGCCCATTGGATGTCAAGATAGTCTTGTGTTATTCCATTGCGCAGCTCATACATTTTGGAGGAAATATCCGCAACTCTTTTGGAATGGCCATCTGCATATTTATCTTTTGATTCAATAATATTGGATAGCATTTCCATGGAATCCAGATGCAGATTATAATATTGTGTTTTTAGGCTTTCCAGTGCCATTGCCTGAGAACGCTGAAAGTTAGCAGTTGCTTCCTCTACTTTACGTTCTTTCGTTCGGTCCTTTGTTATAACCGCGATTCCGGTCAGAATATCCTGATCATTAAAGATTGCGGTGTAGGTATTTTCATATACTTTATGGTTTTCCTGATCAATGACCATTCTATGATAGGACTTATCCCTGTGCGCAGTAAGGAAATTCATAGCGCGCATGACTTTTTCCCGGGAAGAATCCTTATGACACTTCAGAATGTGCTGTCCGATCATATTCTCAGCCTTGATATTACGGATCTGCTCTGCAGAATGATTCACGAAAGTAATATATCCTTCCGGATCGGTTATGATAATGCCATCTGCCAATCCCTGCAACAATAGATAATAAGAATCGTTTAATTTTATATCACTCATTCTGCGCCTCCCGGCCATGCAATACAGATTATCAGACACTTTGTACAGGTTTGCATGCAAAACAGTAATTTCAGCACTCTATTTTTAACGTAATTACAAAAGCATCAATTCGGATAAAAGTATTATATCAGATATATTGTCATAGTTACAGATTTATTCTCCGGTATTGCGGTTGGACAAAATGCAGGAATACAGGAGAGTGCAGTAAATACGGGAGATGCAGCCTATCGGAAAAATAAAAAGTGAAAAACGCAATAGACAAAAATATTTTTGATATTTATCATGGAAATTAATCTTCCGCTATCTCAAAGCGGATTTTTAACAGCTGCAATCCGGATTTTTCAACAAAGGATTGTCTGATGATTATACCAAACTGTTCGCAGTGCGGACGGTTGTGATCCTTTGGGGGATTATACTGCAGATCCGTGCGCAAGAGCAGGTACAGATCTGCACCGCTTCTAATTGTAGGGAAAGGGTAACGGAGACAAAATGGAAAGAAAATGGTGGAAAGAGGCAGTCGTATATCAGGTGTATCCGCGCAGTTTCAAAGACAGTAATGGTGACGGAATCGGGGATATCAATGGGATTACGCAGAAGCTTTGGTACCTGAAGGAACTTGGGATTGATGTTATCTGGCTATCTCCGGTATATGATTCACCCAATGATGACAATGGGTATGATATCAGAGATTATTACCAGATCATGCGGGAATTCGGAACAATGGAGGATTTTACCAACCTTCTCGAAATGGCGCATCAAAATGGAATCCGTATCGTCATGGACCTCGTGGTCAATCATACTTCGGATGAAAATCGGTGGTTCGTAGAAAGCCGCAGCGGAAAAGAGAATCCATATCGCGATTATTATATCTGGCAGGATCCGGTGGATGGACATGAGCCGTCCAACTGGGGGTCCTGTTTTGGCGGTTCTGCATGGGAATATGATTCTGATACCCGGCAATATTATCTGCATCTGTTTTCCAAAAAGCAGCCCGATCTGAACTGGGAAAATGCACAGGTCCGGGAAAAAATATATGAAATGATGCGCTGGTGGCTTGATAAAGGGGTAGATGGATTTCGTATGGATGTAATCAGCCTGATTTCCAAAAAGAAAAATTTTCCGGATGGTGTACCGGGTGTCAATGGTTATGCAAGTTTTAATGAAGCAGCAAACGGACCGCATGTACATGAATATCTGCAGGAAATGCGAAAAGAGGTTCTGTCTCACTATGACACGCTGACAGTGGGAGAGTGTTCCGGGGTAACACTTGAAGAAGCCGCAAAATATGCTTCTGAAAATGAGTCAGAGCTGAATATGGTATTTCAGTTTGAATTGATGGATCTGGATGCGGATCCGGTGACCGGAAGTAAATGGACAGATAAGAAAATGGAACTCGCAGAAATCAGACAGGTTATGTCCAAGTGGCAGAACGGCCTGGAAGGAATAGCCTGGAACAGTCTGTTTTGGGATAATCATGATCAGCCGAGAATCGTATCAAGGCTTGGGGAAGAGGGCGCATATCGGGAGGTGTCAGCCAAAATGCTCGCGACCTGTTTGCATATGATGCAGGGAACACCATATATATATCAGGGGGAAGAACTTGGTATGACCAATATGGAGTTTCATTCACTGGCAGATTTCAGGGATCTTGACAGTATCAATGCTTATCAGGAACTGGTAGAGGAAAAAAGGATCATGACTGCGGAGCAGATGCTGCGTGTACTAAGCAGAAAAAGCCGTGATAATGCCAGAACGCCAATGCAGTGGGATGATACGGAACAGGCAGGATTTACGAATGGGACACCGTGGATAGCAGTAAATCCCAATTTTCATCAGATCAATGCTGCAGAAGAGGTGAAAAATGAAAATTCGGTATTTGCATATTATAAAGAACTGATTCAGCTCAGGAAAAAATATCCGGATATTGTATATGGGCACTATGAACTTCTGGATGACCAGAATCAGGATATTTATGCTTATACCAGATCACTTTGCGAACAAAAGCTGTTGGTGGTATGCAATTTTACAAACAAAGAGATTTCATATGAAGTTCCGGAAGAATTTCGAACCGAACCGGTGCTGATAACCAATTATCCCGCACAGAAAACAGGCTGTTTAAGACCGTATGAAGCTATTGTGAGAATGATGTCCAAGGGGCGAATCGGATGATGACAAAAATATAGGAATCTGATGCTGCTTTTCAGATATATCAAAAAGCATGCCAGATAGATTTGCAGCATATGCAATTGATCGTTGCGCAATAGGGATGGTTTGCAGATGCGCATGGGTGTAAGAAAGATATCCTATTCTATTGCACCGGTTTCATTTTATGTACAAGAAACAGGGCAATCAGACATAGCAGTACTGCGGTAATAATGCCGGTTTCTCCGACATAATAATGGCTCAGATTATTTTTGGTCAGCGGTGCGAATATGACCTGATCGAAGTAATTGTGACTGGCATGCAGGATGATGGCAGGCCATACACTTTTGGAACGAAGCCTTAAAACAGCCAGAATAGCAGTGATTGCA
>JAGOGF010000133.1 GCA_017996845.1 Butyrivibrio sp. | reverse complement strand
GTTGAACCACTTTACTGTACCTTTGTTCATTTGTAAATTCCTCCACTAAATAATGAAAAAGTAATCGATGTACCGTCTTTCGACGATATGTTGCCTATTTGACAACAAAATTACAATATCATAAAAAGGCGTAAAAGTAAAGGAATTATTTGCATTTTTTCAAAAAAACATTGCAATTCATATCTGCCAAAGATCAGTCTTTACTTTAAAACTTTAGTATGCTAAAATGTTTAAGCAATAAAGCAAAATAGACGTATTATCGATTATCATAGAATATTGGAGGAACAGAATGAACAAGAAAATCAGAACAGACGCGGTGGATCATTTATTTGACGCGGTGTTGTCTCTGCAGAATAAGGAAGAATGCTACAGCTTTTTCGAAGATCTGTGCACGGTGAATGAATTATTGTCTTTGTCACAGAGATTTGAAGTTGCTTCCATGCTGCGTCAGCATAAGACATATCTGGAGATAGCAGAGAAGACCGGCGCATCAACTGCAACCATCAGCAGAGTAAATCGGTCACTGAATTACGGAGATGACGGGTATGAGCTGGTATTTGACCGTTTACAGGAATAACAGGAATGGATTGGCGGATTGACTTTATGTAGATTTTTGAGTCAATTAAGCATTATGCGTGAAAAAGGATTCTCCAGATAGGAGAATCCTTTTTTTGCAGATAGAATTTGATAAACGGATCAGTTTGATTCTTTTGGTGTTACAGCCCGTTCCTTTGCAGATATGGCAGATGATTTGTCAGCCGTCATAGTGCAATTACCTTGAAAAACAGCATTTTCATCAATGACAATGCTGCGGGTTGTAATATCTCCGACAATTTTTCCGGTGTCGCTGATTTCAACTTTGCCGGCTCCTGCATCAATATTTCCGGTTACTTCGCCTGCCAGAAATACATTCTGCGCCTTGATATTTCCGGTGATTTTACCGGTCTGTCCGATGATCAGACTGCCATCAATCCGAACAGCACCATTGATTGTACCATCAACGCGGGTTGAGTCTTTTGAACTGAAAGGTCCGTCACAGACAGCGCCTGAACCAATTAAGGTAACCACCTTTTCGGCTTCGGAATCATAAGTTACAACTTTTTTGTTATTGAACATTTATATGGCCTCCTTGCTTCAACCATTGATTTCAATCATACTTTCAGGATCAATATATGTGTCATTATACTGAATCTGGTAACCCAGGGTTGTATTGCTCTTTCCAATAACGATAAGAGGGTCTCCCCTTTTCACAGTATCCTTTGCCTTTACAAGAGAATCACCTTTATTACGGTAGATTGATATATAACCGTTTCCATGATCAATTGTGATACAGTTTCCGTATTTGGAATCTGCAGTAACTGTGACCACCGTACCATCACCGGAGGCAACGACCTGAGAACCTGCGCCTGCGGTAAAGACCAGAATCGGATTTCCGCTTTTTGTACCGGAAGAAGAGCTGTCAGCAGCATCTGCGTTTGGATCATCATACTTGTTTTTATAAGAAGCGGAACTTGATAGCGGAAAGCCTTTGGGAAGACTTGCCTGCGCGGCTTTTTCCTGTACACTTGCTTCCTCTTCCACCTTCTGGTTCAGTGCCAGACTCAGCTGTGTGACTTCTGCTTCCAGTTCGTCATTGGATGCATAAAGGGAGGAATTCTCGGAAGAAAACGTATTGATCTGGTCTGTCTGCTGTTCCTGCAGAATGGTTGCATTCTTTATATATATGGATGAATATATAACATAACAGACGATCACAACCAGAATAAGGAAAAGGGAAAATGCAAGGATCTGTGTCTTGACATGTCCCAGATGGATTCGTTTGTTCTGACCGTCTGAATCACCGGATATAATCAGAATCGTATAATTCCTTTTATGCCGGTGCTTCCTTGGACTGCTGTCTCTTGCCATGGTAGCCTCCGTGAACTGTATTGTGAAAAAAAGTTTCCTAACGAATCTATATTCTAACACAGTCAAAATGCAATGACAACGAAATTTTGCTATTTACGTAACAATTTAACAAAAACTTAACATTTATTTTGTGCAGTTTTATATCGGAATCCTGTAATACATGATTATTTACATTCTACAAGAAATAATATAAAATGGTATCTGTTCAGAATTACAAATATCAATTGAGAAAGCAGGATAAAACTATGGCATTATTGCAACAGTGGCGTGATATGGCATATTCCGAGACCGCCAACAAAAATGAACTTCAGAAGCTGTGGACACAGTATTTTCAGATAGAACGCAATATATATGAAAAACTTCTGACTAATCCGGATGAGGAAGTAAGGGGTACGGTTAAGGAACTTGCAGAAAAGTATGATGTTGATATCATGACAATGACAGGTTTTCTGGATGGAATCGATGAGAGCCTGAAACTGCGTAATCCGATCGAAACCATGGAGGAAGATACAGAGGTTAATCTGGTCTTTGATAAGGAAATTCTGTATAAGAACATGGTGGCAGCTGGTGCAGACTGGCTTTATGGTCTGGAACAGTGGAAGAGTATACTTACGGCAGATAAGATCAAGGAACTTTACAGAGAACAGAAAAATTCCAAGACGATCAAAAATACGGTTAAGATTTATCCAAATGATCCGTGTCCGTGCGGAAGTGGCAAGAAATATAAGAAGTGCCATGGCAGAACAGGAATCCAGCAGGCTGAATAAGATTTTTGTTTCCTGATGCAAATGAATACTTTACAAAATGAACCGACTGATTTACAATTGCATTCATAAATCGTTGATGAGAAGAGTAAGCAGGGAAGATTCTCAGAGAAAGACACCGGATAAATGCTATTCCGTGCTGCAAGTGTCTGATTCTAAACTGACTGAAGACTGCCTCGGAGAGACCCTAATCAGGTCCGGTGATTCCGTTATCATCTTAATTGAGAGGTCTATGGATGAGAATCCATATGACAAGCAGGGTGGAACCGCGTGAATAACGTCCCTTGCATTACATTTAACATGTGATGCAGGGGACTTTTTATATGGAAAAAATCCCCTACATACGTAAAAAACAGGAGGAAAAGACATGACAAAAGAAGAATATCTGGAAGTGTATCGCCATTCACTCTCCCACATTCTGGCAAAGGCTGTGATCGAGATTTTTGGAAAAGAGAATGTGCAATATGCAATCGGACCGCAGATTTCGGATGGTTTTTACTATGATTTCGTACTTCCGAGAACCTTGAACAAAGAAGATTTTGACGGCATTGAGAATAAAATGCGTGAGATCCTGAAGAGAAAGGAAGCATGGACCAGAAAGGAAGTGTCCAGACAGGAAGCACTGGATATTTTCAAGGATCAGAAGTTCAAGACAGAACTGATCCAGGATCTGCCGGGAGACGAGAAGATCACGATTTATTATACAGGTGAAGACTATGTGGATCTGTGCAGAGGACCGCACGTTGAGAATTCTCTGGAACTGATGAATGCTGCTTTTAAGATCAAATCCGTTTCCGGATCCTATTGGAGAGGTGATGAACATCGCGATCAACTGCAGAGAATATATGTATATGCATTCCCATCCAAGGATGAACTGAAAGAGCATATCCGTCTGGTACAGGAAGCAATGGAACGTGACCATAAGAAACTGGGACCGCAGCTGGATCTGTTCATGTTCGATGAAACAGCACCGGGAATGCCATACTGGCTGCCAAGAGGCTGGAAACTGTTTAATGCACTTCTGGAATTCTGGAGAGGCATTCATGAAGAGCATGACTATCAGGAAATTTCAGCACCGGTTATAAACAATAAGACGCTCTGGGAGACCAGCGGACATTGGGCACATTATCAGGATAATATGTTTATCATTCCGGGGAACGGGGAAGAAGGGGATGACAGCGATGTATATGCTGCCAAGCCGATGAACTGCCCGAATGCAATTATGGTATATAAGAGAAAGCCCAGATCCTACAAAGACCTGCCGCTTCGTTTCAGTGAGACAGATGTCATTCACAGAAAAGAAAAATCCGGAGAACTGAACGGACTGTTCCGCGTGCAGATGTTCCGTCAGGATGATGATCATACCCTTCTTGCAGAAGAACAGATTGAAGATGAAATCGGAGATATCATGGATATTGCCGGTCAGATTTACGGGACGTTCGGACTCTCCTATATTGCAGAACTTTCTACCAGACCGGATGATTTCATGGGTGACATTGCATCCTGGGATCGTGCCGAAGCTTCTTTGAAGAATATTCTGAACAAAAAATACGGAGAAGGCAATTATGAGATCAATGAGGGAGATGGTGCATTCTACGGTCCCAAGATCGATCTGAAAATGAAAGATGCGCTTGGAAGAGAATGGCAGATGGGTACCATTCAGCTGGATTTCCAATTGCCACTGAACTTTGATCTGAAATATGTTGCAAGTGATGGCTCCTTAAAACAGCCGGTTATGATCCACAGAGCAATTTTCGGATCCATGGAGCGTTTTATCGGTATTCTGATTGAGAACTTTAAGGGTTCATTCCCGTTCTGGCTCTCTCCTTATCAGGTAGGGGTTGTTCCGATCCGTGTGGAGCATAATGCATATGCCCAAAAGGTAGTAGATCTGCTGCGAAAGAACAGAATTCGGGTGGAAGCAGATTATACCGACAGCAACATGAAAGAGAAGATCAAAAAATATAAGAATTACAAAGATCCTTATATTATTGTATTGGGCGATAAAGAAGCGGAAGAAAATACCGTTTCCATCAATGTAAGGGGATCCAACAAACAGATCCAGAATGTTTCGCTGGAGCAGTTTGTTGCAATGTGTAAAAAAATGAATGAAGAATATAGTCTTGATCTGATTGATTCAGCTGAGTAAGCATACTCTGCAGAAAAAAAGCACTGACTGTTTTGGTCAGTGCTTTTTTCATTGCAGGAATCGTGCGTTTTTGAATGCAGGCGCCTGATCGTTTTGCGCATACCCTGCAGTTCCTTGTTGAACGACCTGCATGAAACGGGGTATAATGACAGCAAATCTATTATGTAAGAAGGAAGTAGCATTGTGACCATGGATAAAAAGAAGACAAAATTTCCGATGCGTATTACGAAAGAACATATTCCTGATTATATCGGTATGGGTATGTTTATTCTGGCCATATTTTTTCTGATCCGGTGCATCACACTCTGTATGGGAAGAGATATCTGGTATGATGAGCTTTTTACAATGGAGTTTGTGTCCAGACCGGTTTCGGAACTGATCAAACTGACTGCGGCAGATGTTCATCCACCGCTTTATTATATGCTGGTCAGAATGGCGATTCTGGCAGCTGCACAGATGGTACCCGGGGTTGATCCGATTGTGATTGCGAAGATTACTTCCGTCATTCCGTTTCTGCTTCTGATGCTTCTTTCATTCCTATCTGTCAGGAAAAACTTTGGATGGCTGAGTGCAGGCATTTTTTCATTTTGTATCGTATGTATGCCGCAGATGCCCGATTATACCGTTGAGGTCAGAATGTACGGATGGGCGATGTTGTTTGTCACCGCGGCAGCGTTATCTGCATACGGAATCATGAAGAGCTGCATGAAACGGAGCAGGAAATGGAATCTGGCAGACAGCGCAGGAATCCTCCTATGGGGAATTGCAGCCTGTTATACACATTATTATGCCTGTATTGCGGTTATCTGTCTGTATGTGCTGTTGCTGATCTGGATGATCCGGCAGATGTTTTCTTTGAATCAGATGCAGGAAGGTCAGAAGACAGGAATGGATTTCAGAGGACTTGCCGTAATTCTGATCTGCATGAATCTGACAGCGGCAGCGTTTATGCCATGGATAGGTACAGTCCTGGCACAGGTCAGCAGCGTCAAATCCGGATATTGGATACAGCCTCTGACCTGGAGAACACTTGGCGGCTGCGTAAAATTCTTATTTAAACCGGCATTTGGCAATTCGGTTATTGCAACTGGTATGGCTGTCCTTCTATTTCTGTTTTTTGCAGCAACCGTTCTGTACGGACTGCAAAAAATGCATCAGATAAATGACCGGGAAGAAAAGCTGAAGCTGCAGTTTGCGGGGATCTGTCTTCTGATTATGGCAGGACTGGTTGCGGCAGGTTTTATTGCATCTGCACTGATCCGCCCGGTATTCGTATACCGATATATGCTGCCGGCTTCAGGGGTATTGTGGCTGAGTTTTGCAGTGTATGCGGGAGATGCTGCAAAGAATAAGGCTTCCGAAAAGGAAAATCAGAAATACAGATTCTGCCTGTTCATTTTGCTGTTGATAATGATGATTACAGGAATCAGGGATTTCAGTTCGTTTAAAGGGAATGAATTATATAAAAAGATACAGATGCAGCATACCCAGACGATACTCTCAGAAATTCAACCGGGGACTAAAATCATCTGTAATTTCGGACAGCTGCAGGCACTTGCGGCATATATGCTGGGAACAGACAGCGGCTGTGAGATAGTCCTGTATGGGGCAGAACCTGAGGCTTTGATTCAGAAAATGCTGCCGAATGTCCAGACAATTACCAGTCCGGAACAGATTACTACATGGCTGTCAGAAGGTGATAAAGTGCTTTTTTTCGGGAGTTTTCTGGCACGGGATGAGATTATGAAGGACTGGCAGGAGCAGTATGGTATACATGCAGTGGATACAGACAGCTGTATGTTGGAAAGATACTGGTTTGATATTTACGAACTTTCAGCAGATGTACACT
>JAGOGF010000132.1 GCA_017996845.1 Butyrivibrio sp. | reverse complement strand
AAAGTAATGGATTTGCTGGATCAAATGGTCGGACTGCTCGGGGATGAAACGATCAGTCCTGAAGAATATATGGATATTCTGGATGCAGGATTTGGTGAAATTGAGGTGGGAACCATTCCACAGAATGTTGATCGGGTTCTGGTGGGGGATATAGAAAGAACAAGACTCAGTGAAGTAAAATATCTTTTTTTCATTGGAATAAATGACAGTGCCATTCCCAAACATGCGGGAACAGGTGGAATCATATCAGATATAGACAGGCAATTTCTGGCAGATGCACAGACTGGAGTGGAACTTGCACCAACACCCAGACAGCAGATTTATATCCAGAGACTTTATCTGTACATGAATCTGACAAAACCATCACAGTGCCTGTATCTGTCATTCAGTAAAACAGATGCTGCCGGGAAAAGCATTCGTCCTGCTTACCTCATTGCCAAACTGCAGAAAATGTTTCCGGAACTGCAAACAGAGTATCCGCAGAATCTCCCGGTGTCAGAGCAGATTATGACCGTTAAGGATGGACTTGCGTATATGGCGGTGCAGATGCGTGAATATGCGGATGGGTACCTGCAGGAGGATGCAGAAAAGCATTTTCTGACACTTTTCGAGACGCTGACAAAGATGGGGGAAGTGCAGCCGGAACTTGCGGCTAAAATTGAACGGCTAATGCAGGCAGCTTTTCTGCGTTATCGGAATGTACCTCTTTCAAAAGCCGTTTCTGCGGCATTGTATGGCAGTTATCTGGAAAACAGTGTCAGTAGGCTGGAACTGTTTGCTTCCTGCTGTTATGCACACTTTATCCGCTATGGACTGCAGCTAGATGAACGGGAAGAATATACGTTTGATGTTTCAGACCTGGGAAATGTTTTTCACAGTGTTTTGGAACAGTTCACAGTAAGTCTTCAGGAGCAGGGATTTGATTGGTTCTCCTTTACAAAAGAGCAGGGAGAACAGATATTAAAAGATGCTTTAATTAGAGTTGCTGACAGCTACGGACAAACGATATTGATGAGCAGTGCAAGGAATCAGTATGCAGTGGAAAGAATATTTCGCATTTTATCCAGAACGGTTAACACCCTTCAATATCAGCTTCAAAAAGGCGATTTTCACCCGGAAAGAGTTGAACTTGATTTCAGGGAAGCTGGAGATATTGATGAAATAAATATCGCATTAACGACAGATGAAGAACGTAAAATAACAGAGCACATGAAATTGCACGGGCGAATCGACCGGATGGACATTTCGGAAGACGAGCAGCATGTTTATGTGAAAATTATTGATTTCAAATCGGGTAAAAAAGACTTCAATATTACCTCTCTTTATTATGGACTGCAGCTGCAGCTGGTTCTATATATGAATGTCGCAGCGGCAATGGAACGGGAACAGCATCCGGATAAGGAGATTATTCCGGCTGCAATTCTATATTATCATGTCAGTGATCCCATGATTACGCCCGAAAGAGAAGATACGCCGGAAATAATCGGAGAGAAAATCAGAAAGCAGCTCAGAACGACTGGAATAGTCAATGACAGCGCAGAGGTTATAAACCTTCTGGATAAAGAGTTTGCAGACAAATCAGATGTTATTCCTGTACAAAGGAAAAAAGACGGCAGCTATACGGCTGCTTCCGGTGTCATATCCGGGAAGGATTATGGACTTATTTCGGAATATGTCAATGACAGGATCAGGGAATTCGGTAAACGTATTCTGGATGGTGATATTGCAGTTAATCCATATGAAATAAAAGGGAAAAAGGCCTGTACCTGGTGCAGATTTCGTGCAATATGCGGATTTGACCCTTCACTGGAAGGATTTGCAGCCCGTGAACTTCCTGACCTGAAGGAATCGGAAGTAATAGAGATTTTACGGAAAAACAGTACGGACAAAGGAGAAGATGAAAGATGAATTTCACAGAGGAACAGCAGGAAGTCATAGATGCGCGCGGCTGTAATGTCCTTGTCAGTGCAGCGGCAGGTTCGGGCAAAACAGCCGTGCTGGTGGAACGTATCATTCAGTTGATCACGGACCGGAATGCGGTCGACATTGATCATCTTCTGGTAGTTACCTTTACCCGTGCAGCAGCTGCACAGATGAAGGAGCGCATTACACAGGCAATAGAGGAAAAACTGGAAAATGATCCGGAAAATGTGCATTTGCAGAGACAGGAAACACTGATTCATAATGCGCAGATTACAACAATTGACTCCTTCTGCCAGTATGTAATACGGAATAATTTTAATGAAATCGATCTGGATCCTTCCTATCGGGTGGCAGATGAGGGAGAAATGAAACTTCTGCAAAGGGATGTCATGTTGGAACTGCTGGAGAAGGAATACGAGATGGCAAATCCTGATTTCCTCTTTTGCAGTGAATATTTCAGTACAGGAAACAATGATAAAGCACTGGAAGACTGTATCATGCAGCTGTATCAGTTTTCAGTCAGTATGCCCTGGCCGCAGGACTGGCTGCGGGAACGTGCAGGGGATTATGATCTGACCCCGGATACCTTTGATGATGCCCAATGGATCAGAGCATGCATGGAACAGAGCAGAAGCTGTCTTGCAGACAACATTGACAGACTGGAGAAGGCGATTCTGATCTGTGAGCAGCCGGACGGACCATATATGTATGCAGAAATTCTGGAAAAGGATATACAGAGTCTTTCAGGGATCATGGATGCAAAAGACTTTGATGCAATGCAGAAATTTTTTACAATGCTTTCTTTTGATCGTCTTTCCGCTAAAAAGGATGATGCAGTATCTCCTGAAAAAAGAGAACTGATTAAAGATATTCGCGGTCAGGTAAAAAAGACACTTGCGGATCTGCAGGAAGACTTTTTTGAACAGGACAGGGAAACGATTCTTTCCCGCATGCAGCTATGTACACGCGCCGTACATGAGCTTTGTAATCTTACTCTTTTATTTATGCAGGCGTTCGAACAAAGGAAGAAAGAAAAAAACGTAATTGATTTTTCAGATATGGAGCATTTTGCACTGAATATTCTGGTCAGACATGAACCGGGACAGAAGCCGGAAGAGGCAGAGCCAACGCAGGCAGCAATGGAATACAGAGATTTTTTTGCAGAGATTCTGATTGACGAATATCAGGACAGCAATCTGGTACAGGAACTGATTCTGGGTGCGATTGCCAGAGAAGGGGCAGGCATATCTGATCGTTTTATGGTAGGAGATGTGAAACAGAGCATATACCGCTTTCGGCTTGCACGACCTGAAATATTTATGGAAAAACTGGATAACTTTTCCACAAAAAAAGATGAAATGAATCGAAGAATTGATCTCCATCGTAATTTCAGAAGCAGAAAAACAGTTCTGGATGGTGTCAATTATATTTTTGACCGGGTGATGGAGCGGACGGTCGGCGGGGTAGACTATGATGCAGACGCAAAACTGCAGGCAGGTGCAGCTTTTCCCGAATCACAGGATGGGCAGGCATATGATACCGAACTGTTGCTGATCCGGCAGGATGATGAGCGGGAGCAGGAAGCCGATACAGAAAGCGGAACTGATATACAGGATACTGCATGGGGAATGGAAGAACAGATCGGACCGCAGACAAAGCTGAATGCAAAGCAGCAGGAGGCGGTGCTGATCGCCCAGCGGATCAAAACGCTGCTTGCAGAGCAGAAGGTGTCGGATGGAAATGGCGGGTTTAGAAAGATAAGTTATCGTGACATTGTTATATTACTGCGGGCAACTTCCGGGTGGGATGATACGTTTCGGAAAATTCTGGAAGCAGAAGGAATTCCTGCTTATGTAGAATCAAAAACCGGATATTTCAAGGCACCCGAAGTGCAGACGCTGCTGCAGCTGCTATCGGTGCTGGATAATCCCCTGCAGGATATACCGCTCGTCAGTGTCATGCACTCCTGCCTGGGAAATTTCTCGGATGAAGAACTTGCGATCTGTAAGGCAGCGGACAGAAATATTGCTGCGCAGGAAAGCGAAATGGTTCAGGAAGCCCTTGAGAATGAAGAAACGGGAGATGCCATCAGGCATGCGGACAGCAAATTTTACGATGTGTTATTACGGTTTGAAGCAGGGCAATCTTCAGCGGATGCAGAACTGCGTGATAAATTACATGAATTTTTGAACAGGCTGCGGGAGTGGAGAGCGCATACCGTTTATCTGCCGGTGCATGAACTGTTGCAGTATATTCTGGAAGACAGCGGCTATACACAGTATATTACTGCTATGCCCGGAGGAGTTCGCAGAAGAGCAAACGTGGATATGCTTTTGGAAAAAGCATCCGACTTTGAGAAAACAAGTTTTCGCGGCCTTTTTCATTTCGTACGTTATATTGAGCAGCTTGAAAAGTATGAAGTGGACTATGGAGAAGCGAATGTGCTGGATGAAAATGCGGATGTGGTAAGGATCATGAGTATCCATAAGAGCAAAGGACTGGAATTTCCGGTTGTATTTGTTGCAGGATTGTCCAAGAAGTTCAATACAAGGGATACGGCGGGTACACTGATCACAGATATCGATCTGGGAATCGGTGTCAACTGTGTCGATCCGGAAATGAGAACACAATGCGGTACCCTTCGCAGAAATATGATTGCGGAGAAAATGAAAACAGACAACCTGGGAGAAGAGCTCCGTGTATTGTATGTAGCCATGACAAGAGCAAAAGAAAAACTGATAATGACCGCATCAGTCAATAAAATAGAGCGTCAGATTACGGGACTTCTGCCACTTCTTTTCATCGGGAAAGGGGACGTTACTACGGCAGGAAATTATCTTGGTATTCTGCTTATGGCGCTGGTTCATCATCCGGCATTTCGGGCAGCGGCACAGGAATGCGGAGTGGATATGACGATGATGCCGGACAGTGATGCCGCAGAAAGCTGTGCTCCGTTTTGCCTTCGCCTGATTCACTCAGAAGACATTCATGCGGGGATCATCAAAGAGGCGGTGCTGACTTCTGAACGGGAGCGCAGACTGAAAGACAAAACGTATGCGGACCAGCAGGAAGAGGAACTCTCAAAACAGATGCAGGAGCGCTTCTGTTTCATCTATCCGCATGAAAACTATCACAATCTTTATACCAAGACGACTGTTACAGAACTGAAAAAAGAAGTTCTGGAGGAGCAGACCGAAGGAGCCTATCATGCATTTGAAAAAAAAGCGGAAGAGCAGGAATATATTCCGCATTTTATTCAAAAACCCGGAGAAATGAAGGGAGCAGAGAGAGGAACGGCGTATCATAAAGTTATGGAACTTCTGGATGGTACTCTTTTTCAAAACAGCAAATTGTCAGATGAAAGTGTTGCAGTGTGGATGCGGCAGAAAGCCGAGTCGGGCAGGCTTCCGGACGAATATGTACAGACTGTTCAGGCAGTGGATGTGATCACTTTGCTGGAGAGCAGGCTGGGACAGCGGATGGCTGCAGCATATGAATCAAAGTGCCTGTACCGTGAGAAACAGTTTATGATGGGGCTGCCCGCAAATCGTGTAAATGCCGATCTGCCTGCCCGGGAACTGGTATTGATCCAGGGAATAATTGATGCATGGTTTCTGGAAAATGAAGAAATCATATTACTGGATTATAAAACAGATGCTGTCAGAACCTCAAAAGAGCTGGTGGATAAGTATCATGTGCAGCTGGATTATTATAAAGAAGCACTGGAAAAGATTACCGGCAAAAAAGTAAAAGAGAAGCTCATCTATTCGTTTGCGCTCAGAGAAACGATCT
The DNA here is from genome assembly GCA_017996845.1 of Butyrivibrio sp. The sequence continues at coordinate 993 of JAGOGF010000132.1, read as the reverse complement.
CTGTATAAAGGCAGACCAGAATAAAAAAAGAGTGCATACACATAAGAACCGGGTACAGTCTGTACGCCGGTTCTTTGTGCATGCACAATACAAAAAAATGGATTAAAGTGCTTTTATCAGATGCCTGGCATCCTCCTCATTGGCCATAATCTTAACTCTGCCAAGAGCAGTGCGCACAGCAGGAATAGCCAGAATAACAAGTGTTGCAGCGCCTTCAATACCGATATACAGACCGTTATAGGCTACGGAATAGACAAACGGATTCATTCCATCCGGGGCATACATACCAAAGAAGATAACACCGGATAATACCGCAAAAACAAAGCGACCGAATATTCCCATCAGATATCCTTTGATGATGCCGTTTTTTGCATTTGTGAATATACCTGCAAGTCCAAGAGCTCCGAAAGCAAGAATGTAATCGGTCAGAAGCTGCGGAATGCTTACAACATAAGGGTCAATGAGCAGCTGCAGGAGTCCATATGCTACACCGGCAGTCAGTCCGCTTCTGGGACCGTAGAGATATCCGATAAAGCAGATAAAAAACATACTGAATAAAGTAATGGATCCCCCAAAGGGAAGATGCAGAAGCTTGATATTGGATGTTACAAAAGCCAGTGCAATGGCAACAGAAGAAAAAACAAGCTGCCTGGTGCTGAATCTCTGCTTGTTATCCCTGTTGGTGAAAAAACATGCAGTTAAAAGTGCAGCAAGCATCAGAATAATGAAAAGCGTATAGCCTGCTGTGGTAAAAATGTAAGTTACTTCGCCGTCACTGACGACCTGTTGAAAGAATATTGACATAAAAAAACCTCCTTAGTATTTGGAATAATACAGGAGGGGATTTGTCCGTCAGCTGCATCTGTGCAGCAGACAGTACTTGTTCTTGCTTCCTTACGCCGGCATTACCCGGTTCAAGTAGTAAGGGTCGGAAACAGGTTTGGTGTTTCCATCTCAGCTAAGCTCCCCCAGCGATTATTCAGTTTTCTTTCA
>JAGOGF010000032.1 GCA_017996845.1 Butyrivibrio sp. | reverse complement strand
TCGGAACGCAGAATGCACTGACGTTCGTACTTGTCTGTACACTGGCATATATTTTGAACGGGAACTGTTCAATCTATGCAGCGCAGCGTGTTTATGAATACCCTGTCCGTAAACAGTAAATATTTATACGGTAATAAAAATGATTGACACAAATTGAATACCAGTATACAATTTGTTTATCAAAAGCAAAGGTGCTTGAAGCGTAATTCTTCAGGCACCTTTTTTGATTATTTTATGAAAAAGCAGCATAAGATTTCTGCATGCTGCGTAATACTTAATCTGCTTCCTTGTTATACTTTTTAATATATACATTTCTAGGGCCGGATGGGGAAGGAAGCTTCGTCCGACCCCTTTCTCCTTCTGATACAGCGGGATGGGAAAGGAATTGACACAGATGTTTTTTTCTGCTAGGCTACAGGGTATAAATATTTGCGAATCAGGTATGGCAAGGGCGCCGGTAACAGAATGTTATGGTTGTCTTTGCCATTTTTTTTCATAGGAAATTGATTTCTATGAAAAAAACGTTCCGCTTTGGGTCGCACTCCGGCGGAGAAAAAGATGTCGTTTAAACGACCCGCCGGAGGCGGAGCATCTCATAGGGAAGATGCTTTCTTTCAGGTCACAGAAGGTATAAATGACAGTGCGTGTCATAGGGGAAAGGAGCTTTAAATGAACAAGTACAGCAGGGAAGATATATTCAGAATCGTAGAAGAGGAAGATGTTGCGTTTATCAGGCTGCAGTTCTGTGATATTTTCGGCATGCCCAAAAATCTGGCGATTACGCCCTCACAGCTTGAAAAGGCACTGAATAATGAAATTATGTTTGACGGTTCCTCTGTAGAAGGATTTGTTCGGACAGATGAAAGTGATATGTATCTTTATCCGGATATTGATACTTTTGAAATCTATCCATGGAGACCGCAAAGCGGTAAAGTGGCAAGAATGTTCTGCAATGTATATACACTGGACAGAAAACCTTTTGAAGGTGATCCCAGAAATGTACTCAAGAGAGTACTGGATGATGCAAGAAAGATGGGAGTCTGTTTTAAAGTGGACCCGGAACTGGAGTTTTTTCTGTTCGGGTGTGATGATGACGGACGTCCGGAAGCAACTTCCCATGAAAATGCAAGCTATTTTGACGTGGCACCTTCTGATTGGGGAGAGAATGTCAGAAGGGATATCATCCTGAATCTGGAAGAAATGAATTTTCAGGTAGCATCTTCTCATCATGAAATCGCTCCTGCACAGCATGAGATCGATTTTGAAGCAGAAAATGCTGACCGGATCGCGGATATGATCATGACCTTTAAGATGGCAGTTAAGACAATTGCCAAAAAGCATGGTTTGTATGCGACATTTATGCCAAAACCGAGGGAAGGTGTAAATGGTTCCGGCATGCATCTGAATATTCTGGCAGAGGATATGAGTGGAAAGAACCTGTTTTATGACGAGAAGGATGTATTGCAGCTATCGGAAACAGCATACCATTTTATAGCAGGTGTTCTGGAGCATATGCAGGCAATCACGCTGGTTACCAATCCGCTGGTTAATTCCTATAAGCGCCTTGTTCCAGGATATGATGCGCCGGTTGATATTGCCTGGTCCGGTTCATCGGCCAACCGTTCTGCACTGATCCGGATACCATCTCAGAAAGGCAGTGCGACGCAGATTGAGATCAGAAATCCGGATGCTACGTGTAATCCTTACCTCGCAATTGCACTTTGTCTGGAAGCAGGAATGGATGGGATCAGAAGAAAACTTACCCCACCTGAGGAACTGCATGCGGGAGCAGGAGAGGAAGAAAATGATCTGAATCCGGATCGCCTCCCTGAAACACTGGGAGAGGCAATAGATGCTTATTCCAGAGATGAGTTTGTCAAATCAGTGCTGGGAGATCAGATTTATCACAAATTCCTGCGGGCGAAGAAAAAAGAATGGAAGGGATTCAGGATGTGCGTCACACAGTGGGAGCTGCGTGAATATCTTGATCAGTATTAAAATATCTTGATCAGTATGAAATACTAAGAAAGGTGTGGATCGCGCGTGCAGAACATCATTGTGGCATTTGCCAAAGAAGCGGATGCAAAAAACTTCAGAAGCATATTGATTCGAAAAGGATTTGATGTTGCTGCAACATGCACTTCAGGAGCACAGGCACTTTCTGCGATGGAAGATCTTGGCAACGGGGTTGTGATATGTGGCTATCGGCTCAGCGATATGATATATAATGAGCTTTCTGCAAATCTTCCGTCTTATTTTCAGATGCTGCTGATTTCTTCACCGAATAAAGTGGATGGTTCACTTCTTCCGGAAAATGTGATTTATCTGGAAACCCCTCTTAAAACGGAAGATATGGTTGCGTCTCTTAATATGATGCTGGAACGGGTCAGCATCAGAAGAAAAAAAGCCAGACAGGTGAATCGGGAACGCAGTCAGGAAGAACAGGAAACAATTCGTAAGGCGAAGGAACTACTGATGGAGAGGCATAAGATGACAGAACCCGAAGCGCATAAGTATATACAGAAATGTTCAATGGACTCCGGGACTGGAATTGTCGAAACGGCAGAGATGATCATTTCTCTGACAAGTGTATAGACATCAGAACGATGTATTTTATATGACATTGCGTAATTCATTCAATTGATATGGATTGCGCAATGTTTTTTTGTACGGTATACTCTAAGAGCATTTTAAAGAGAGGAAAAAAACTTATGATAAAGAAAAGTGTTTCTGCAGCAGTGATGGTGATTACAATTGCGTTGATGGCGGTTACTTCGGGATGTGGTGCACGGCAGGTGGCAGATCAGTCTGCGCAGCAAAGCGTAGCCGGACAGAGTATAAATGCGACAGTGCAGGATTCGCAGGAAGCACAGGATCATGCTGTGGATATTGTGAGAATCGGATCACTGAAAGGACCTACCACAATGGGACTGGTCAATCTGATGAAGAAATCATCGAACGGAACAGCACAGGGAGCTTATACCTATACGATGGAGACTCAACCGGATGTACTGATGGCTGATATGGTTAATGGAGAGATTGATATAGCGCTGGTACCAGCCAACATGGCAAGTGTTCTGTATCAAAAAACGAATGGCGGGGTTGCTGTTATTTCCATCAATACATTGGGTGTTTTGGAATGTGTCACAGGAGACAGTACAGTTCACAATGTTCAGGACCTGTCCGGAAAGACTGTTCTGATAACGGGACAGGGATCCACACCGGAATATGCACTTTTATATTTGCTTAAGGAAAATGGGGTAACGGACTGCAAACTGGAATTTAAATCGGAGGCGACAGAGATTGCAGCAGAACTGCAAAACGATCCAAATCAGATCGCGGTTCTGCCGCAGCCATTTGTTTCCGTGGCAACGATGCAGAACAGCAGCCTTCACAGTGCATTTTCACTCAGTGATGAGTGGGATGCGCTGCATAACGGATCCAGGCTGCTGACAGGAGTTACGGTAGTCAGCAGGTCTTTCCTGAAAGCACATGCCGATGCGGTGGGTGTATTTTTGCAGGAGCAGAAAGAAAGTGCAGATATGGCACAAACGGATATAAAGGGAACAGGAGAGCTTGTGGCAGAGTATGGCATCATCGAAAAAGCAGCGGTTGCACAGAAAGCCATACCGAAATGCAATATTGTCTGTATTACTGGAAATGAAATGAAGACAGCACTGGAAGGTTATCTTGGCGTTTTATACGGACAGGAGCCCAAAGCAATCGGCGGAGCTATGCCGGGAAGTGATTTTTATATTATGCAGACAGCAGGTGAAAACTGAAGGAAGTATCCATGAAAAAGAAAATTCTGATCATTGTACTGTGGTTATTTATCTGGCAGCTTCTATCATTTTTGGTTCATAACAACATCCTGTTCGTAGGACCGGTGGAAACATTTCACTCACTTGGTGAAATGGTAAAAACGCAGGAATTCTGGAAAAGTCTGGCAGCATCCTTTGAAAAAATCACGGGCGGTTTTTTTCTGGGATCAGCCGCCGGGATTTTCTGTGCCGTTTTTGCCTATAAAAAACCATTGTTTGGTGAAATACTTGCACCGCTTGTGATGCTGCTCAAAACGGTTCCAGTGGCAAGCTTTGTCATTCTGGTACTGATCTGGGCGGGAAATTCCAATCTGTCCTTTCTGATCAGTATGATCGTGGCCTTTCCGATTCTGTATCTGAATATGCACAGCGGACTGCAAAGTGCAGATCAGAAGCTGCTGGAGATGGCAGAGATTTATCATATGCCCAAATGGTCCAGAATTCGTTACATTTTTTTACCGGAGCTGTATCCGTTTCTGCTGGGTGGTTTCAAAATTGCGATCGGCATGAGCTGGAAAAGTGGTGTTGCCGCAGAAGTAATCGGACAACCACTGGATTCCCTCGGAAATGGCTTGTATCAATCCAAAATATATCTTGCAACGGGAGAGGTGCTTGCATGGACAATTGTGATTGTCGCCTTATCGTGGAGTTTTGAAAAGCTTTTTTTGTTCATCCTGCAGCTGATTGATCCGAACAGAAAGGGCAAGCGGAAGGGAGAAAAACGATGACAATTGAAGCGGAGCATATCTGCAAAGCATATGGGGATCATCCGGTTCTGCAGAATTTCAATCTCTCGATTCAGACAGATGCCTGTATTGTTGTTACGGGCCCATCCGGCAGTGGAAAAACCACTTTTATGAGAATATTGCTGGGACTTGAAAAGCCTGACAGTGGTAAGATTCAGCTCCTGGGAGATTACAAGTATGCATATCTGTGTGCGGGGGTGGTATTTCAGGAGAATCGCCTGTGTGAGCAGTTTTCAGCAATTGATAATGTTGCGATGGTCCATCATAAGATTACGAAACAGACAGCAAGACGGGAACTGGCCAGACTCCTTCCGGAGCAGCTGTTAGAGCGGCCGGTGAGAGAACTTTCAGGAGGAGAGCAGCGCAGAGTGGCAATCGTGAGAGCATGTGTTACGCCTGCAGATATTCTGGTTCTGGACGAACCCTTTACGGGACTTGATGCAGATGCCAGACAGAAGGCACTTGCATACATTATGGAAAGGAAGGGGAGTAATCCGGTTCTTTTTCTGGCACATGAAACAGATCATCTGGAATTTTGCAGAAAGGTAAGTATCGTATGATAACAAATGATGAAGGTATTATCAGCCTGAAACACAAAGTTATGGAAGAAGTCTGCAGATTAGCCTGGAATAGCAATCTGAACGAAGAAACAAGAGAGCAGCTGGTATATCAGATTATTCCGGGACCCAAACCGGAATTTCGCTGCTGTATCTATAAGGAAAGGGAAATTGTCAGACAGAGAATACGGCTTGCCTGCGGACAGAATACAGCGGAGCATCCAGATTCCGGAAATGTCGTTCAGGTAATCAATGCAGCCTGTGATGAATGCCCGATTTCCGCATATTCCGTAACGGATAACTGCCGTTTCTGTATGGGAAAGGCATGTCTTAATTCCTGCCATTTTGATGCAATATCAAAAGGAATTGTACGGATGCACATTGATGCGCAGAAGTGTAAGGAATGCGGGATGTGTGCAAAAGCATGTCCATATGGTGCAATTGTCCATCTGGAACGCCCCTGTAAAAAGGTGTGTCCGGTAAATGCAATTACTTATGATGAAAACGGATTGTGCAGAATTGATGACAGCAAATGTATTCAGTGCGGACATTGTATTCATTCCTGTCCGTTTGGTGCGATCGGTTCCAAAACATATCTGGTTCCGATTATTGAAAATATACTGGCAGGAAAAGAAGTGATCGCCATGTGTGCGCCATCGATAGAAGGGCAGTATGGCGATAATATCACGATGGCGGCTGTCAGGAGTACACTGATGAAACTGGGCTTTTCGGATATGGTGGAAGTAGGGCTTGGAGGAGATATGACGGCAGCATACGAGGCTGAGGAATGGACGGAGGCTTATCAGCAGGGTAAAAAAATGACCACATCCTGCTGCCCTGCTTTTGTAAATCTGCTGCGTAAGCATTTTCCCGATATATACGAGAATAATATGTCATCCACGGTTTCACCCATGTGTGCCATTTCCCGTTATCTTAAACTGACACATCCGGGATGTGTAACTGTTTTTATCGGACCATGTATTGCCAAAAAAGCAGAAGCGCTGGATATTTCCATACCGGACAATGCAGATTATGCGATTACCTTTGGAGAACTTTTTGCACTGATGCGTTCAAAAGACCTGGAATTTGAACCTGCTGAGAAACCTTATCAGGAGGCTTCTCTGTGGGGAAAACGATTTGCTGTCAGCGGCGGGGTTGCAAATGCAGTGGTGGAATGCATGCAGGAAAAAGGAGAAGATACTTCAGAAATCAAACTGCTGCACAGTGCAGGAGGAGCAGAGTGTAAGAAGACGATGCTACTGTTGCACAGCGGCAAACTGCAGGAGGATTTTGTGGAAGGAATGATATGCCCTGGCGGATGCCTTGGCGGGCCATCCAGACATAAGACAGAAGCAGAATTAACGAAGGCCAGAACAACACTTTTTGCAAAGGCAGATGATCGAAAGGTGCTGGAAAATCTGAAAAATTATCCGATGCATGATTTTTCCATGCACAGAGACGGACATCTGGATCCCGTAGTTGTAAAAACATCAACCAAAAAGAAAAAAATAAAAGAGAAGAAAGACAGCGACATCTGAAAATCGGTTTCAGATATAAGAATTTGATTGGCTTTTTCTTTCCTATAAAAACGGAGTCTGCCAGATATGAATGCAGACTCCGTTTTTATAGAAAAAAGTCATAGAAGAATCAGTTTTCCTGCGGATGCAGAAAACGTGTCATATATCTGCCTACAAAGGTAATCATGGGGCCAAGCGTAACAGCCATGACAATGGTACCGACATTCGGGCGGCCCCCTGCGAGAATACCGACCAGGATGGCTGTGAGATCATAGGCGATCCGGACAAAATGAAAAGGGATTTTCGGCAGCCATTTTCCGATAATGGCGCAGGTTGCATCATAGGGAGCAAGTCCCATTTCAGAATTCATATAAAAAGAAGCACTGACAATGAAAAAGAAAAGTGCGATTGCAAATACGCCAGCGCGGTAGGGTTCCCGTGTAAAAAGATAATCAGGCAGATAACGGCTCCAAAGGGAGCGGCAGAAATCAGCCACATAACCGATCAATACCATATTTGCAATTGTACCGACTCCGATCAGCCTGCGACCGGCGATCAAAACAAAAATCAGCAGTACTGCATTGATCATAAGCTGCCAGTTTCCAAAGGAAAAACCCAGATCACTCGAAAGGGTGATATTCATAAAGGTGCAGGGATCCGTTCCAAGATCAACATCGATCAGGAAAGACAGGAAAAATCCCATGCAAAGTACAGATACCAGTACAATAATCAGTTTTTTGCCAAATGCCGGAGTCAGATATTTTTTCAGATTCATTCGTTTGCCTCATGCTTTCTTTTAGGTTCAGTCTTCCTATTATAAACTTTTTTGGGAATATGGTATACTGTATATAATTTTTTTTGAAAATAATATGCTTAATAGGGAGGCATCATGTCGAAAGCACAGCATATGCGCACGGAGCAGAAATCCAATGTCAAAAACAGTGTCAGCAGACTTGCAGCAGTGACGCTTCTGGTAATATTACAGGTATGGTGGATGGTGCTTGTTGTGATCAGGGTAAATGACTACAGCGCACTGATCGCATCTCTGACAAAAATTCTGGCGCTGATTGTGGTATTGGGGATATATGGCAGACACGTGAATTCTGCATTTAAGCTTCCCTGGATTATGCTGATTCTGGTCTTTCCGGTAATCGGACTATGCCTGTATGCACTCATGGGCAGACCAAACACGACCAGAAAGATGGCAGCCAGATTCGAACGGATTGATCAGCAGCTTTTCCCTTTTTTACCGCAAAATGATGCAGTTTTTCATTTACTGGAGGAGCGGGATCTGTCCATTGCCAATCAGGCCAGATATGTATGGAAATATGCACATTATCCGGTTTACAGCAATACGGATATTACTTATTATCCGGATGCCGCGCAGGGTTTGCAGGCGCAGCTTGCAGATTTAAGCAGAGCTGAAAAGTTTATTTTTATGGAATACCATGCGATTGAGGACGCAGAGTCTTTTGCACTGATTCGTGATATTCTTGCCAGGAAGGCAGGGGAAGGCGTTGAAGTCAGATTATTCTATGATGATATCGGAAGCATCGGCTTTATTGATCCTGGTTTTATCGACCGGATGAAGGAACTGGGGATCCGGTGCAGAGTATTTAATCCGATTGTACCGATTATGAATATTTTCATGAATAACAGGGATCACCGTAAAATTACGGTAATTGACGGAAAAGTTGGATTTACAGGCGGATACAACCTGGCAAATGAATATTTTCATGTGACACAGCCATATGGATATTGGAAGGATACCGGAATCAGACTGGAGGGAGATGCGGTCAGGAGCCTCACCATCACTTTTCTGGAGATGTGGAATGCAGTCAGAGATTCAGACATTGATGATGTCAGTTTTGACAGATATCTGCCCGAACCATCACATCGTGCATTGGAAAGCGGGTATGTTCAGCCGTATGCAGACAGCCCCCTGGATGCTGATCATGTAGGCGAGAATGTTTATATGGATATTCTCAAAAATGCCAAAAAATATTGTTACTTTATCACGCCCTATCTTGTAATTACAGATGAAATGGGGCGGGAATTCTCACAGGCAGCCAGACGGGGCGTGGATGTAAGGATCATCACACCGGGAGTTCCGGACAAGAAGATCATATATCAGGTCACCAGATCCTACTACAGCAGTCTGTGTCGTAACGGTGTGAAAATATATGAGTACACACCGGGGTTCTGCCATGCCAAGATGTGTGTCTCAGATGATACAATCGCTACGGTCGGTACGATCAATCTGGATTTCAGAAGTCTGTATCTGCATTTTGAAAACGGGTGTCTTTTGTATGGGTGTAAAGCAATCCGTGAAATCCGTGAAGACTTTGACAGAATGTTCCTGCAGTCAGCAGAGGTTACGGGATATTACAGATATCGCAGAAAGCTGCCGCTCCGTATTATTCAGTGCATTTTGCGACTGTTTGCACCGCTTTTATAAAAGCGTCACTTTTTTATATATTATATGTGACATTTTCTGATTTTATGGTAGTATAGGGGAAGTAATAAAATCGGTATATTATGAGCAAAGGAAAAAAACATATGATTCAGAAATTGGTCAGTGCGATTCAGAAAACACAGGCTCCGATTGCAGTAGGACTTGATCCCAAATTGTCATTTATTCCGCAGCGGATTACCGAGAAGACATACAGCGAATATGGAGAAACGGCAGAAGGAGCGGCGCAGGCCCTCTGGGAATTTAATAAAGAAATTATTGACGGGGTGTATGATCTGGTTCCTGCAGTTAAACCGCAGATTGCCATGTATGAACAATTCGGCATTCCAGGATTGATCACTTTTCAAAAAACAGTGGATTACTGTCATGAAAAAGGTCTGATCGTAATCGGAGACATCAAGCGCGGGGATATCGGATCTACCTCAGAGGCATATGCTGTGGGACATCTGGGCAGCACAAAGGTTGCCGGAACCGTATGCAGAGGCTTTGATGAAGACTTTGCAACGGTTAATCCCTATCTGGGATCAGATGGCGTGCAGCCATTTATTGATGTATGCAAAAAGGAAGACAAGGGGATTTTTGTTCTGGTTAAAACTTCCAATCCCAGCAGCGGAGAATTTCAGGATCGCATGGTAGACGGAAGACCGCTCTATGAGCTTGTCGGAGAACAGGTTGAAAAGTGGGGAGCACAGTGCATGGAAGGATCCTACAGTAATGTCGGTGCAGTTGTCGGAGCAACCTATCCGGAAATGGGACGTGTCCTTCGGAGAATCATGCCGCATGCTTTCATTCTGGTACCGGGATATGGTGCACAGGGCGGAAAAGGTGCGGATCTGGTGCATTTCTTTCAGGAGGATGGTCTGGGAGCAATCGTTAATTCTTCCAGAGGGATTATTGCTGCCTGGCAAAGCAGTCAATACGAAGAATATGGAGAAAATCGCATAGCAGAAGCGGCACGTACTGCCGTACTGGATATGAAGAAAGACATTTCGGATGCACTGAATATGTGACATGCCGGTTATTCTTTTTCCTTAAGAAATAAATATAGCGCCGGTCAGTTCCGGCAAGAAGGGGTCAGAAATGGAGAAGTACAAAGAGGAATTCATTAATTTCATGGTGGACAGCAATGTGCTGAAATTCGGTGATTTCACACTTAAGAGCGGTAGAAAGTCTCCGTTTTTCATGAATGCGGGAGCGTACGTTACAGGGACACAGCTTCGTAAGCTGGGAGAATATTATGCAAGGGCAATTCATGATACTTTCGGTTTTGAGTTTGACGTGTTGTTCGGACCTGCATATAAAGGAATTCCGCTTGCAGTAGCAACTACAATGGCAATCAGTGAGATATATGGACGGGATATCCGCTATTGCGCGAATCGTAAGGAGATCAAGGATCACGGAGACAAGGGGATTCTTTTGGGAAGTAAGCTGAAAGATGGTGACCGCGTTCTGATCATAGAGGATGTTACAACATCAGGCGCTTCAATTGAGGAAACGGTTCCGATCATTCAGGATCAGGCAGATGTTGATCTTGTCGGACTCATGGTTTCTCTTAATCGTCAGGAAAAGGGTCAGGACACTGACAAGAGTGCACTGGATGAGATTCATGAAAAATATGGATTCGGAGCACATGCTATTGTTACCATGCAGGATGTTGTGACCTATCTGTACAATCGTCCGATTGACGGAGAGATTTTGCTTGGAAAAGAAATGAAAAAGGCAATTGATACATATTATAAGGAATATGGTGCCATCTGAAGAATATTTCAGCATGGGGAATGGAGAGCATATGGAAGAAAAAACATTCAAACTGATGGGCAGCACCGGCGCAATCAATATTGCATTTGGAATTATATCAATCGTTGCAGGAACTGCAACAGGTGTGATGCTGATTATCAGCGGAGCAAAGCTTTTAAGCGGTCGCAAGAAGATCATATTCTGATGGTGCATCATGAAATTAAAAGTTAGAGTTAAGATAAAACCGCCTAAAAGAAAAGGGCGTTATATTTTCACAGATAACAAACATCCGAAAAAAGGAATATTTGCCACTGTACTCGGGATAATTGCTGCAGTTACAGTTTATGTAGCAGTGCGGAAAACATTTGAAGCAGGCGGACAGGCACCTGCAAATTATGCCGCTGCAGTTATTCTTGCATTGGTATACAGTATATGCGGTCTTGTGTTGGGCATTATATCCAGAATGGAAAAAGATATTTTCAAATTATTTCCCAATCTTGGAATAGTGCTTAATTTGCTTGCTATTATATGCATTGCGGGTATTTTATATCTTGGTTTGGTCTGAACATGTTGACAGAAGATGAGAGAAAGGTTATTTCAGATATGGCAATTCAGGAACAGAAGCTGACGGAAAGCAGGCTGAAGGAAGAGCAGGAGCTGTTACAGGAGCGTTATGCACTTGCTGTCTGCAGAATTGGAGAAATTGAGCAGGAACATTTGCCGGTGGAAGAATATGACAGATATTTTCACTTTGTCGCAGGATTTCTTCAGATGATGGATGAAACATATCAGTTGGCATGTGAAGGTGGAATCAGAAAAGGCAGTCTGGAAGAACTTTCACAGCTGAATCAGCGCTTATATGCCGATATTCTCCCGGAGAATTATGATAAATCATATGCAAATCCGGTAGTTGCTGTTCAGATATTCGGCAGAAAATATGGGCAGCTTTTAGCCTGTCTGTATTATGAAATGCGCAGTTTGATTCCGCATGCATTTGAGTGCCAGATCAGGGAAATGACCATTCGGATGGAGCTTTTTCTAGAGATATATGGTGCATTCAGTGGTGCAGAGGAAGGGGAAATTCCTTCAACTGAAAACGTGCAGCAGATTCTGTATTGGTTTTTCAGTGATTATGCAGAAGAAGAACGGCAGCTCAGATTTGGGCAGATGGTAGCGCCTGATGAGGACTACGCAAGGGATCTGATCATGAACAGTGATCTCAATGATCTGACCTATTTATACCGGTTTGGTGAATATATTACGGACAATGAACTGAATACTGCACGGCATCTGAATCTGATGAGTCCGGAAGCAGTTGCAGTACTTGCCCGTACTTATACAGAAGGGTATCGTATCGGTTTTGAAACGACCGGTAAGGATATCCGTAAAAAGAAGACTGTAAGTATACGGTATAGTCTCGGGTTTGAGCAGTTGGTACGTTTTGCTGTGCGGAACTTCGAGGAAATCGGGCTGCAGTCTTCTGTTTATCGTGCACTTCCAAGTCTGTTCCATACAGCAAACAGTACACGCAAAAACGGATATTTTGGTGCATCGCCGAATAAGCAGTATGATTATGACCATAAGGATGATGATGCGCTATTTATCAATCCGGATTTTCTGCATCGCAAGCTGGAAGCGATTCGCAGCGGCGGAGAAATGTACCGGGAACAGGCAGCTGTTTTTGGCGGACCCGCTGTAATAGAAACTTTTGGTGAAAAACCTTTTTCTCCGGTTATCAGTAAGGATGCCGTGCATCTGTCAGAGGTACAGGAAAAAATGCTTTCCGAATACCGGGGACAGGCTGCAATGATCCAGAATGAGTACATTCCGGAAGAAGAACGCAGTTTTACCATTATAGCATTTCCGGTTCCTGAGATCGGTTCTCAGTATAAAGAAATCTTTGATGAAACCATTCGTCTCAATACACTGGATTATCAGTTGTACCAGAGAATGCAGCAGATTCTCATTGATACGCTTGATCAGGCACAGTATTGTGTGATCAAAGGAATGGGGGATAACCATACACAGATGCGCGTGGCACTTCATGCACTCTCAGATCCGGCGAATGAAACCAATTTTGAAAACTGTGTTGCGGATGTTAATATCCCGGTTGGAGAAGTATTTACTTCACCAAAGCTGAGCGGGACAGAAGGTGTATTGCATGTTACACAGGTATATCTGGAAGGGTTATTATTCAGAAATCTCGAGATCCGTTTTGCAGATGGTTGTATTTGCGGATATTCCTGTTCAAATTTTGCAGCAGAAGAGGAAAATCAAAAATATATTGAGGATAATATTCTGTTTCATCATGAAACGCTGCCGCTTGGCGAATTTGCAATCGGAACCAATACAACGGCATACGTCATGGCACGCAAATATGATATTGCAGACAAGCTTCCCATCCTGATAGCAGAAAAAACGGGACCGCATTTTGCGGTGGGGGATACCTGCTATTCGCACGAGGAAGATGGTATAACATATAATCCGGATGGAAAACGTATTATTGCAAGATCCAATGAAATATCCGATCTGCGCAAAACGAATCCGGATAAGGCATATTTTAACTGTCATACAGATATTACCATTCCATATGATGAACTCGGAGAAGTATCAGCTGTAACTGCAGACGGGACAGTAATTCCGGTTATTTTAAATGGGCGTTTTGTTCTCGCGGGAGTGGAAGAACTGAATAAACCGCTTCAGGAGCTTTGATTTGTGCTGGAATGAAATAAGTGATTGTGGTATTGTGTGAGGGGAAAAACAGAGAAAATGAATGCAGTTTATTCATATAAATGTCAGTTTCATTTGTAAAAGAGGAGAGAAAAAATGGCAAAAGTCGGAATTGTAATGGGCAGTGACTCGGATATGCCGGTCATGTCAAAAGCAGCAGACATTCTGGAACAGCTCGGAATATCTTATGAGATGCATATTATCTCTGCACACAGAGAACCGGATGAGTTTTTTGCATATGCAAAAAATGCAGAATCCAGAGGCTACAAGGTTATCATCGCAGGCGCAGGTATGGCTGCACATCTTCCAGGCATGTGTGCCGCGATATTTCCGTTACCTGTAATCGGTATTCCCATGCATACCACATCTCTTGGCGGGCGGGATTCTCTTTATTCCATCGTCCAGATGCCGACAGGGATTCCTGTCGCGACAGTTGCAATCAATGGCGGTGCAAATGCAGGTATTCTGGCTGCCAAGATTCTTGCAACATCCGATCTGGATCTTCTTGATAAATTGAAAGAGTATACAAAATCGCTGAAAGAAAATGTGATTGAAAAAGATGAGAAATTGCAGCATGTAGGATACAGAGATTATACCAATTAATTGAAATTTGAGCGCAGAGCAGCCAATAGGAGGAAACGTCGCAATGGCATTAAATTATAAGAACGCTGGGGTTGATATTGAAGCAGGATACAAATCAGTCGAACTGATGAAGCAGTATGTAAAGGAAACAATGAGACCGGAAGTAATGGGCGGAATCGGAGGATTTTCCGGTGCTTTTTCACTTGCCAAAATTAAGGATATGGAAAATCCTGTACTGCTGTCCGGGACGGATGGTGTTGGAACAAAGCTCAAACTTGCGTTCCTTATGGATAAAAATGATACAGTCGGGATCGACTGTGTAGCCATGTGTGTAAATGATGTTGCCTGTGCTGGCGGTGAACCTTTGTTTTTCCTGGACTATATTGCATGCGGTAAAAATTATCCGGAGAAGATCGCAGCGATTGTAAAAGGCGTTGCAGAAGGCTGCAAGCAGTCTGATGCAGCACTTGTCGGCGGTGAAACTGCGGAAATGCCTGGGTTCTATCCGGAAGATGAATTTGATCTTGCCGGCTTTGCGGTTGGCGTTGTTGATGCGAAAGATATGATTGACGGACATAGCATTCAGTCTGGTGACATATTGATCGGTGTTGCATCTAGCGGTGTTCACAGCAATGGATTTTCTCTTGTGCGCAAAGTTTTTGATATGACAAAGGAAAGTCTTGCGACCTATTATAATGAACTTGGTATGACGCTTGGTGAAGCGCTTCTGGCACCTACCAAAATCTATGTAAAGATGATGAAGTCAGTCAAAAATGCAGGTATTCGCGTGAAAGGATGCAGTCATATTACCGGTGGCGGCTTCTATGAAAATATTCCGAGAATGCTTCCGGATGGTGTTCGTGCCATTGTCAGAAAAGACAGCTATGAAGTGCCGGCACTTTTTCGTCTGATGCAAAAGCAGGGAGACCTGGATGAGAAGATGATGTACAATACCTACAATATGGGTCTGGGTATGGTTATGGCAGTTGATCCTGCTGATGCAGAGAAAACACTGGAAGCCATCAGAGCTGCCGGAGAGACCGGTTATGTGGTAGGTTATGTAGAAAACGGTGAAAAAGGTGTAACAGTATGCTGAAAATTGCAGTATGTGTTTCGGGAGGCGGAACAAATCTGCAGGCAATTATTGACAGCATAGCAAATGGTGCGATTACCAATACACAGATTGTTCTTGTTTTCAGTAATAATAAGAAAGCATATGCGCTGGAACGTGCCCGTAAGGCAGGGATTCCGGTTGCAGCAATTTCACCAAAGGATTATGAGCAAAGGCAGGAATTTAACCAAGCGTTTCTGCAGGCACTTTCGGATGCACATCCGGATTTGATCGTTCTGGCTGGCTGCCTGGTGGTAATTCCTGAAGAAATGGTAAAAAATTATCAGAACCGGATCATTAATATTCATCCGTCTCTGATACCAGCTTTTTGCGGTAAAGGATTTTATGGACTGAAGGTGCATGAGAGGGTATTGGAGAGAGGCGTCCGCGTTACCGGTGCGACGGTTCATTTTGTGGATGAGGGAACAGACACAGGACCAATCATATTACAACAGCCTGTTATGACACAGCAGGAAGACACTCCGGAAATTCTGCAGAAAAGAGTGATGGAACAGGCAGAATGGAAAATACTTCCCCAGGCAATTGATCTCATTGCAAATGAAAAAGTGCATGTAAAAGCAGGAAGAGTTATAATAGACGGGTACAGAGCAGAGTGAGGTTGAACAATGAAGGTACTGATCATCGGCGGCGGCGGACGTGAGCATGCAATAGCAGAATGCGTGTCCAGAAGCCCAAAGGTTGAAAAGATATATTGTGCACCGGGTAATGCCGGCATAGCTGAACTTGCGGAGTGTGTTCCGATTACTCCGATGGAATTTGACAAATTGATTTCTTTTGCAAAAGAAAAAGAGATCGCCCTTACAATTGTTGGAATGGATGATCCGCTGGTAGGTGGAATCGTAGATGCATTTGAAGCTGCAGGACTCAGAGTATTCGGACCAAGGAAAAATGCGGCGATTCTGGAAGGTAGCAAGGCATTTTCAAAGGATCTGATGAAGAAATATGGCATTCCCACAGCGGGGTACGAGACATTTGATGATGCGCACCAGGCAATGGCTTATCTGGAAACCTCGCCATATCCTGTTGTACTCAAGGCAGATGGACTTGCTCTTGGAAAAGGCGTTCTGATCTGCAATACAAAAAAAGAAGCACAGGCAGGCGTAAAAGAAATTATGGAAGATCATAAATTCGGAAGCGCCGGCAATCAGATGGTAATTGAAGAATTTATGACAGGACGCGAAGTGTCGGTTCTTTCTTTTGTGGATGGGAAAACCATTAGGCTCATGACTTCTGCGCAGGATCATAAGCGTGCAGGGGACGGCGATACCGGGCTTAATACCGGAGGAATGGGGACGTTTTCACCAAGTCCGTTCTATACAAAAGAGGTAGATGCTTTCTGCTGGCAAAATATTTATCAGAAGACTGTTGATGCACTTGCATCAGAAGGCCGGGAATTTAAGGGTATCATATATTTTGGATTGATGCTGACCCCGGAGGGACCAAAGGTTCTGGAATACAATGCAAGGTTTGGAGATCCGGAAGCACAGGTTATTCTGCCGAGAATGAAAACAGATCTTGTTTCAGTATGTGAAGCTTGTATAGACGGAACGCTTGATCAGATGCAGGTTGAATTTGAAGATAATGCGGCGGTATGTGTTGTGCTTGCGTCAGCAGGTTACCCGCAGGAATATGAAAAGGGCAAACTGATTCGCGGACTGGAACATTTTCATGATGCAAAAGGTTACTATTGTTTTCATGCGGGAACCAGGCAAACAGATGAAGGAATTGTAACAAACGGAGGCCGGGTTCTGGGTGTAACCGCAAAGGGAGCCGACTTGAAGCAGGCAAGAGGCAATGCATATGAGGCGGCTAAGTGGATTGATTTTGACAATAAGTATATGCGTCATGATATTGGTAAGGCAATTGACGATGCAAAGCTGTAAATGTAAAGAAATAGGCTGGATGACGGCGAAGAAATGAGGACTAAAATGAAGAAAATGTTACGCGGGAGAATTGCAACATCTGTAATAGCTCTGATGACGATATTGACACTTGGACTGACTTTGCCCATGACAGTAAAGGCATATACACCTGTGAGTGCAACGGTAACTGCGAATTCTGCGAAGGTGCGTTCAGAAACGACAACGACCAGTTCCGTGGTAGGAAGCCTTACAAAGGGCAATACCATCGAAATCCTGGATGAAACGAAAGATGCCGCAGGACAGTTGTGGTATAAAGTCAATGTTACAGGTGGTACCGGATACGTCAGAAGCGATCTGGTAAGCAAATCAGGAGCAACTGCATCAGCAGCAACTGCTACATCGACAGCTGCAGTACAGACAACTCCTTCCGTAACAACAACACCGACTGTATCAGCTGCAACTGCAACGAGCACAGCGGCGACACTTCCCAAAACTTCCGTTACAGCAGTCAATTCTTTGGCGGCAACTGTAGCAACGAGCAAAGCAAATGTTCGCTCCGGTGCGGGTACCGCATATTCCTCTGTGGGTTCGGTAGCCAATGGGGACAGCGTAACAGTTACAGGTAAGGCAACCGGAACCGACTCTAAAAAGTGGTACCAGATTACCTTTGGAAATGGCAGTCAGGGGTTTATTCGTGCGGATCTTGTAACACTTGGATCATCTTCTGACAAAAAGACAGACACGCAGACAACAACCAAGACAGACAGTTCTACAGGTACAAAGGAGCCTTCTTCAGACAGTCAGTCAGCATCTGCGGCATCAGAGGCTGTATCAGATGATCAGTCTGCAGCATCGGGCAGCGCTTCCAGCGGAGCTTCTGATGGAGCGTCTGCGGCCATGTCTGCTTCTTCTGCAGATGTAGCAAGTACAGAAGATACAAGGGATCAGCAGTATACACTTGTAAACGAAGCTGATGCAAACGGCAGCTCTGTTTTGTATCTGTATGATAATTATGCCGGGAATAAATATCAGGTACAGGCACTTCTCAATACTGCCAACAGCAGTGAGGCAATCGCAACCATGAAAAGTCAGAATCAGATGATGAAGATGGCAATTATTATTATGGCAGCGGTTATTGTGATTCTGATCATCATTCTGATTGTTATGATTATCAAAATGCGTGATCTTCTGTATTACGAAGATGACGGGTATGATGATGAGGATGATATGCAGGATGACAGACGTAAAGGCAGACATTATGACGATCGTGATGAGGAAGCGTATAGCAGAAGAAGACATCCCGCGGAGGAAGATGACGAGCCGGCAGAAAAGAAGAAAAAAGGATTCTTTGGACGTTTTCAGGTAGATGAGGAAGAGGATGAGGAAGAGGATGATGAGCCGGTAAAACGTCGACCGGGGAGAAGCTTGGAGGAAAGAGATCAATCTTCACAGGAGCGCAGACGAACACCTGATGATATGCACGATGACAGAGACAGAAGTCCAAGAGGACGGGATACTCGCGAAGATCGTGAACCAGATTCCAGAAAAAGAAGACCGCATCCTGAAGATGAGAGAAATCCCAGACGTGATGTGGAACCGCGTGAATCTGAGAACCGCAGGAGAGAAGAAGCATCAAGGGTCAGAACAGACCGTGGAGACAGGGTAACACCTGAGCAGGATTCCTCTCCAACACCACGTAAATCCAAGAACTTTGTTGAAGATGATGATGATTTTGAATTTGAATTTCTGGATCTGGATAAGGAAGATAGTTCCAAGAAGAACAGATAGGATTAAGGTAATTCGATAGGATATTTACCAAAGCTGCCGGCACAAATGCGGGCAGCTTTTTCATATAAAAAGTTCTTTATGGTTTTTTTATAAAACCTTTCCGGTATGCTTATTGACATCCCTATTCTACTGTTATATGATTCATGACACAGAGAGATAGCAGAGGATTCAGCCATGTATATTGAAATTGATTTTAACAGTGATGAGGCATTATATGTACAGCTGTGTAATCAGATCATACTTGGGATTGCGACCGCAAAATTCACAGAGGGAGAGCAGCTTCCAAGTGTCAGACAGCTTGCGGATACGATCGGAATAAATATGCATACTGTCAATAAGGCCTATTCTATTTTGCAGCAGGAAGGCTTTGTTAAAATTGACCGGCGCCGTGGTGCGATTATTGCTGTTGATCTGAATAAACTGCAGGCTTTGCAGGAAGCACAGGATGATCTTGCTGTAGTTATTGCAAGAGCAATGTGTAAGGAAATTGGCAGACAGGATATTCACGGACTTGTCGATAAAATATTTGATTATTATGAAAAGGGGAATAATTCATGAATTCACAGTTTACTGATAAAGCGAATGATGCATTGAAGCTGGCGAAAAAAACAGCAAGAAGCCTGAAGCTGAATTATGTGGGTACCGAACATATTCTCATGGGACTGATCAGAGAACAGGGAAGTGTTGCTTCCAGAATTCTGCAGGACAATGGAATTGAAGAAAATAGGCTGCTGGAAATGATTCGCGATCTGATGGCACCGGAAGGAACGATTTCCACATCTGAAAGAGATGGATTCTCGCCAAGAGCGGAGCAGGTACTTTCGGAAGCACATCGGCAGGCAGAAAGATTTCATGCCGAAAAGACCGGGACAGAGCATATTCTTCTGGCACTGATCAAGGAAAGTGAGAACGTTGCAGTCAGACTGATCAATACGATGAATGTGCCAATTCAGAAGATTTATGCAGAAACACTGGTGGCAATGGGTGAAGACCCTAACCTGGTCAAGGAAGATCTGAACAAACAGAAGAACAACCATAAAAAAGGATCTGCACTTGCACAATACAGCCGTGATCTGACAGCCATGGCAGCACAGGGGAAACTGGATCCGGTGATTGGACGTGAAACAGAGATCAAGCGTGTGATTCAGATCCTGAGCCGCAGAACGAAGAATAATCCCTGCCTGATCGGAGAGCCGGGAGTTGGAAAAACTGCAGTGGTGGAAGGTCTTGCACAGAAAATTATCAGCGGGGATGTACCATTTACTGTCCAAAACAAGAAACTTTTGACATTGGATCTTTCCGGAATGATTGCCGGATCCAAGTACAGGGGTGAGTTCGAAGAGCGAATCAAAAAGGTAATTCATGAAGTGTCTGAAGACGGGAATATCATTCTGTTCATCGATGAAATGCACACGCTGATCGGTGCAGGAGGTGCAGAGGGCGCAATTGATGCATCCAATATTCTGAAACCTTCTCTTGCACGTGGTGAACTTCAGATGATCGGCGCAACAACGATTACAGAATATCACAAATATGTTGAAAAAGATGCAGCACTGGAAAGAAGATTTCAGCCTGTAAATGTTGAGGAACCTACGCCGGAACAGACGATCGATATTTTGAATGGAATCGTGTACAAGTATGAAGAACATCATCATGTTAAGGTTGAACCGGAAGCACTAAGGGCTGCAGTAGAGCTTTCTACAAGATATATCAATGACCGTAATCTGCCGGATAAGGCGATTGATCTGATTGATGAAGCTGCTTCAGCGGTACGTCTAAGGACTATGAGTGTTTCTTCCAAAATGAAAGAAACGGAAGAACAGATAAAGACACTGGACGGTCAGGTTGAAGAGGCGCTTCGTAAAGAAGATTACAAAGGTGCGGGTGAAC
>JAGOGF010000131.1 GCA_017996845.1 Butyrivibrio sp. | reverse complement strand
ACCGAGCAGGGACCGGGATATGGCGGTGCGATTCTGGCAGCAGTAGCATGTGGTGAATATCCGACGGTAAAGGATGCAGTGCATCAGCTGATCCGTGTAACAGGCAGTGTGAAACCGGATCCGGAAACGGCAGATTTGTATGAAAAGCGTTATCAGACATTTAAGAAGTTATATCCTGCGTTAAAAGAGCTTTTTCCGCAGATGAATGAATAAAAAGTATAAATTGAAAGGGGAAATTGTCATGAAGATTTATAATGTAACAGAGCCTGAGTTTGCAGAATATGGGAAAGTAATTGAGGGGATTGATACAAAACCCTTTACAGATGCACTTACGGCAAATACGCCGCTCCCGGAAGGTGTCGGATATGTACCGGAAGAACAGGCACTGCAGAACCTTCCGCAGGCAGATGAACTGGCGCTTAGTTTATATGGCGGTATGCCGACACAGTTCGGATGGTGTAACGGCCATAATACGAAGCTGAACTGCCTGGAGTATCACAGATGCAGTGAGTTTAATCTTGGCACGGAAGATTTTATTTTGTTGCTGACCAAAGAATCAGATATGCATGATTTCAAGCTTGATACTTCCTGTGTAAAAGCATTTAAGGTGCCGGCAGGAGTTTTGGTTGAAGTATATGCAACTTCCTTTCATTATGCTCCCTGCCAGGCAGCAAAGGATAAAGGATTTCGTGTTATGGTCGCACTTCCTTCCCAGACGAATGTCGGAACTGTTCAGTTAGCAGGACATTCACCGGAAGACAGACTTTTATTTGCAAGAAACAAATGGCTTCTGGCACATCCGGATGCTGCGGAGGTTTCGCAGGGTGCATGGGTAGGACTGACAGGAGAAAATACGGATATAGAAGGATTGATTTGACAGGTTTATCAATGGAAATGAAGTAATTCCGTAAATATATATAAAAGCTGAAGGCTCTGATTATTATTCAGGGCCTTTTTTTATGCAAAATGCAAGAAAATACAAAAAATAGCAAAGAAAAAATAGCAAAACCCACATAATATGTGTATGATGTAGGTACATGTTTTAAAAGTAAAACTTACAGGAGGTAAGTATCAAAAATGAAACAGAAAAAAAGCATTCGAAAAAAGGAAAATGCAAATCCAAGATTTTATCAGATGATCTCATTTCAGGTTACAACGATCAATCTGATTATGCTGATTGTTTTTAGTGTGGTGATGCTTTTTGTCATGCGTTCTTATGATTCCACGGTGACAACATCCAAAAATATGATGAACTATATAATGGAACTGACTTCTGCAGAAAGTAATATAAAGTCGAATATGTCTACAATGGAAAATGATCTTTATGCATATGCACTTTCAACTGATAAGACACAAATGGATGGATATGCAAAAGAAATTACAGAACAGCAGACTGCAGGAAATAATAATATCGATTCTTTGAAAAAAACGTTTGCTTCGCAGCAGGGAACCGGGCAGGAACTCTTATCAAATCTGGACGAACTGACTAAAAATTATAAGACCTTTAGTGATTCGGTGAATCAGGTAATTGCACTTCGGGATAAGGATAATGTAAAGGGAGCAATGAGCGTGATCACCAGCGGGGTTGTTCCGGCACAAGCGAGAATGGCTGCAAATTTTACCGATATTGAAGCTGCAATATCCAAATCCATTTCCTTTTGTACAGATTCCATGCAGACAATGCGTGATAATGGAATTCAGGCTGCAGCAATGGGGATGATAATATTCATCATTTGTATTTTTGTCAATTTCATGATTAATTACAGGCTGATCATCAAAAAGATCAGATCCATTTCGGAAGAGCTGAATCGGATGATCGGAGATATTGAAAAGGGAAAAGGAGATCTTACCAGCAGGATAAAGACGCAAACCAGTTCAGAACTTTCCTATATCAGAAATGGCATTAATAACTTTCTGGCAACGCTTCAGGGAATTATGAAAGATGTGAAGGATGGCACAATTGTCCTGACAGATGCGTCAGAACGTGTTACATCACAGATCCGGATGGCAAATGATAATGTCACGAATACTTCCGCAGCACTGGAAGAACTTTCTGCCAGCATGGAAAATGTCTCATCAACAGCAAAGACGATAAATGGCAAACTGGAAGATGTAAAGACTGCAGCAGATGAGATTGGAAATGAGGTAGTTGCAGGCACCAGAAGGGCAGAAGAAATAAAGGCGGAAGCTGATACAATCAAATCAGACGCTTCCATGAAGAAAAATAATACAGGACATAAAGTACAGGAACTGAGTGAGGTACTTACGCAGTCAGTCAAAAACAGTGAACAGGTAAGACAGATCAATGAGCTGACAAATGTTATTCTTGAGATTGCTGCACAGACTAATCTGTTGGCACTTAATGCATCGATTGAAGCAGCAAGAGCAGGCGATGCGGGTAAAGGGTTTGCGGTTGTTGCGCAGGAAATCAGTTCTCTTGCAGAAAACAGTCGTCAGACAGCAGGAAATATTCAGAATATCAGTAAGAGCGTAACAGAAGCTGTAAAATCATTGTCCGATAATGCGATGCATGTAATTGACTTTATCAATACAACTGTAATAGGAGATTATGATTCTTTTGAAGAAACAGGAAATCGCTATGAAAAAACAGCAACGGTGATGGATGAAATGTTGGAACGCTTCACGCAAAAGGCAGAGAATTTGCGGATGATTATGGAAGAAATGGCAGCTTCTATTACTACAATTACCAATTCAGTACAGGAAAGTTCGCAGGCAATTAATATGTCGGCCAGCAGCTCTTCCCAGATCGTTGGAGAGATTCAGGGAATCGGTGAGGCAATGCAGCGAAATAATAAAGTTGCAGGACAACTGAGCGAAAGTACAAAAAAGTTCGAAATACTCTGATATAAAAAAACAGATCCGACACGGGAGAAAATTGTACCCGTACCGGATCTGTTTTTCAATGCATATTATTTCAATTTGAACTGACCGACAATACCATCCAGATCTTTTGCGATTGACTGTTGCCTGGATGACATATCATTTACATTTTCAACTACATCAGAGACATTATTTACGGAATCGTTTATTTCAGAACTGTGAGATGCAGTTTCCTGCGTCGATTCTGCAATGTTCTGGATGGCACTGTTCACCTCATTCATTGCAGACCGGATATTTTCAACCATTTCTGCAACCCGATCAGCCTGATTCCGGAAGATTTCTGCATCATCACCATATTGTTTTCCAACAGCAACAAAGCTGTCATAATCCGGCGTTACTGTATCTTTTAGAAAAGCAAGCAGTTCATTTGAACTGTTTATCAGTGACTGGAAAGCTTTCTGGACTCCGTCTACGGTATCCTGTATCTTGTTGACAGCCTCACCGGTGTCGTTTGCCAGTTTATTGATCTCAGAAGCAACAACAGCAAATCCGCGACCATGTTCACCAGCTCTTGCAGCTTCAATAGAAGCATTCAAAGACAGAAGATTGATCTGATCAGCAATTTCCGCGATGGCATTTGCAAGGCTTCCGATTTCGTTTACAACAGCAGCTTTTTCATTTGCGGCAGAGAGCTCCTGTTCCCGCATATTTGCAATGGAAATAGCATTTTCGTATGCAGTGCGGCTTTTTTGCTCGATTTCATTTGCATGCAGCTTGATGGTTTCAGCATCTTTGCGATTATGTTCTGTTTCTGAGGCAAGAGTCTGTACAGAAGAGTTTACTTCTTCAACAGAGGCAGTCACTTCCTGCGTTGCAGCACCGGAAGACATCATGGCATCGTTGACATTTGAGATAGTGGAGCGAATCTGGTCAAACTGAGAGCGCAGTTCGTCTGCCATGGAATTCAGAGAATTACTGGAGTCATTGATATTGGATGATTTATCCGAAATATTATGCAGCATGGAACGATTGCTTTCATACATATTGTTAAGTGATTCACTCATCTGACCCAGTTCATCTTTGTGTCTTGAGGTAAGTTTGCTGATGGTAAAGTCACCTTCCGCAAGAGAGCCGGCAAAGCGTTTCACTCTTGCAAGATCATTGGAGATGCTGCTGACCAGAAGTAAAACGATGATACCGCTCAGGATGAGGAAAAAGCAGCAGATCCCAATCATTTTGTAGGTAAGTGTACGTACCTGTTCATCCATTTCGGAGTTGGCCATCTGAATCATCAGTTTCCAGTTTACTCCTGCTATTTTTTGATAGAACAGGGTATAGTTGACACCGCTGTTTTTGAAGGATTCAATTCCACTGTCTTTCGCAAGAACGTTTTTCCCTGCAGCAGCAAGAGAAGCATTCTTGTCTTCTGTGATTTTGGTCGCTTCAGCTACTTTATTCTGGTCTGAGGTATAAATATAAACTCCGCTTGCCGTTGTTAACATTGCGGTTCCTGTTTTTCCGAGTTTGATGGTAGAAACCATGTTCTGAATATTGGAAAGCTCCATATCTACCGTGATACAGCCGATAAATTTTCCATTTGAGTCAAAGATAGGTGCAGAGCAGCTGGCCATGGTCAGATTACTGGTCTTATCATAATAAGGATCTGTGATAACAGCACCAGCAGCAGTAAAGGATTTTACATCGGTATAATATTCCTGAGAAAAATAATCATATTCAGCATTGCTGTAATCATAGGTAAGTGTTACTTTACCGCCATCCTTATACCAGTAAGGCCCCTCATATTTGGAAGCCTGATCATAGACATTTGGTTCAAACCATATACCACTGCCCAGAACAGAGGGGTTATCATTGATAATATTCGTGATCATTGTCCCATAAGTATCCATATCGGTTGTTTTATAAGATGCACCAACGACTCTGGCCAGATTTTCTGCTGTCATCCGGACCTGATTCAAGGTGTCATTTACATGATTGATGTTTGCCTGTAAGTCGGAATTTGCTGTCCTGGAAACCTGCGCAACGATAATTGCTTTGCTGGAAAAAGCACTGATCGCAGTCAGAAGAACCATTGCTGCTACGAGAACGGATAAAATACCAAATAGCATTTTGACTTTAATACTCATTTTTCTGAACATGAATTATCCCCCTTAATTAGAGTGAAATAATGTATACAAAAAAGAATATATATTCATTTTATCACATAATATAAAAAACAAGTAGGCGAAAAGCCGTGTGTTTTTGAAAATATATACGAATATTAAAGCTTTATTGGTTATTTTTCAGATAAAATATTCCGATATACATATATATTACAATCATTTACGCAGAACATATAGTATATACGAGGCGGTTTTCAAGGAGGAAAAAATGAGTATCAGGTATCTTGCAAGTGTCAGTGAACACAGGTTGCGTGCGATGAAGGTCGAGGAAAAGTTCCATTTCGTTTTCAGAAAGCTGTTTCTGTTAACAGGAATAGCGATCCTCGCACTTGGAATAACACTGGTTGTCTGTGAAGCGGGATTATTTCAGATGTATCAGAAGTACTATAAAGCGGACAATATTCAGGGGGAGATCAGAATCGATATTCAGGCATTGTCAAAAACCTTTCTGTGGGCAATGGAAACACAGGATGATTCGGAAAGGCAGGAGCAGCTTGACAAGGTAACTGATAAGTTTACTTCTTTTGATACAGAATTAACAGAATTTGCGGCAGTTTACAAGGATCCTGAAATGATAGCCAAAGTCAGGACAGATTTGAATACAGTTAAGGATAATGGAGCTGTACTGGAAAAAATGTTTGGAGACGGAAAAACACAGGAAGAAGTATATGGATATTTTAATAAGACACTGTATCCATCCATTGATGTGGTTGCCTCAGATCTGAAAGAAGTTTCTGCAACAACGGCTTCCAATGCTTCATCCATGTACCGCATGGTAATGGTTACAGTTATTCTTCTGTCTGTAATTGCAGTTTTACTTATTATTCTGGCACTGCTGTTTATCATAAATGCCAAAAAGAAGCTTTCTGTAAGTATCCTTAAGCCGATTGTGGCGATTGCAGCAGGTGCGGACCAAATGGCGGCAGGTAAGCTGGATATTAATATTGAGATCAAATCACAGGATGAACTCGGACAGCTGGCAGGGGATCTTGATCATTCCACAAAAGTCATTTCTGCAATCGTAAAAGATATTATTGCAACGCTGAATAAAATCGCAGGCGGAGATTTCACTTCGGGATCAGAGCATCCGGAACTCTATATTGCGGATTATGAACAGATAAAGAATGCATTCAACGATATTACGGATAAACTGTCCAAGACACTGGTACAGGTCAGAGATTCCTCAGGACAGGTGTCACATGGGGCTGCGAATATGTCGCATGGGGCATCTGATCTGGCGCAGGGAGCTACGGATCAGGCAGCGGCTGTTGAAGAACTTACAGCATCTGTAACGACGGTAACGCAGCAGTCAAAAAATATGGCAGACGCCGCGAAGCAGAGTACTGATATGGCGAGAACGGTACAGGAGAATGTGCAGACAGGCGGCCATAAAATGAAGCTCGTGACAGATGCAATGGGTAGAATTACTGAAGCATCCAGAGAAATAGAGCAGATTACCAATACCATTGAGTCTATTGCAAAACAAACACAACTGCTGGCATTGAATGCATCTATTGAAGCAGCACGTGCAGGAGATGCCGGAAAAGGATTCGCTGTTGTGGCAGGTGAAATCAGCACGCTGGCAAATCAAAGTACAGAGGCTGCAAAGAATACACATCAGCTGATCAGTGATACCATGGATGAAATCCGAAATGGTAACATCGTTGTGGATGAAACGATGGAAGCCCTGCAGCAAGTGCAGGAATCAGTCAATAATGTGGCACAGATGATGCATGAATCAGAAG
>JAGOGF010000130.1 GCA_017996845.1 Butyrivibrio sp. | reverse complement strand
CAGGCAGGAAATCAGGTAATGGCAGTATGGCTTCAGAAACTGGTACTCAATTTCCCGATGGCACTTTGCTGGCAGGTGTTTTTTGCCGGACCGGCGGTCAGAAACGTATTTCAACTGGGTGTCAGACTGCGGGACAGGAATGCAGATCAAATGGAAGAGGCTGCCTGAAAGAGATAGCGTGACTGGACAAGCATCTGTTTGTTAGGAAGCAGCTGTTTAGCATATTGTAAGCAAATCATCATTACTACAATTGGAATAATAAAAAGGAATTACAAAAAGCACTGCGCCTTAGAAACGGGCGCAGTGCTTTTGAATATATAAATGAGTGATGCAATTGGTAACAAATGTTTTATTATTCGGCAATGTAAGCAATGAGAAGCTTTAATACATTTTCAGCACCGTCTCTGTGGCTTCGCTCATAGCCGTGGGAAGCGTATACGCCGGCGCCGATCAGACCGTGTTTTAAGTCATATCCGGCTTCCAGGGTTGCCTCAACATCGGAGCCGTAATGCGGATATACATCGACGGCATAATCTGCGTCTGTTTTTTTGGCAGCTTCAATCAGTCCTTTTACAACGTGGTAGGAATAAGGGCCTCCACTGTCTTTTGCACAGATGGAAACCTGGCGTTCCGTACAGGTAAGGCCTTCTCCGGCACAGCCCATATCGACGGAAATGGCTTCCGTGCAGCCTTGCGGTACAGAGGCGCAGCCGCCGTGACCGACTTCTTCATAGACCGTTACATGTGCATATACACTTCGGGCAGGTGTGATCTTATTATCCTTGAGGTACTTTGCATATCCCAGCAGGATACCGACACTTAGTTTATCATCCAGGAAGCGGCTCTTGATATATCCGCTTTTGGTGACACGGGTATTGGGCTCGAAGCAGACAATATCACCGACACTGATACCGAGTTTTTGGGCATCTTCTTTGGAAGAGACCGCTTCGTCAATTACGATTTCCACACTGTCAAAGGTACGTTTCGTGTCATTGTATTCACCGTTTACGTGAAGGGATGCATTGCAGAGCTGGCAGGTTCCCTCATATACACCGCTGAATTTTGTTATGATGCGTACATTTTCCGTTTCGGCATTGTTGGCATTCATGCCGCCAAGCGGTGTGATTTTCAGGCGGCCGTCTTCTTTGATGGTTGCAACCATACCGCCGAGTGTGTCGGTATGTGCTTCCAGAAGGAGGCCATTATCTTGCTCTTTTCTGCCCAGATAGACAAGGACACCTCCTTTGTTGGTCAGTTTGGGTTCATACCCGAGTTTTTCAAATTCAGTCATTACAAAGGCAGCAGCCCCATCGGTGTAGCCTGTCGGAGAATCAATTGCCAGAAGTTTTACGACTTCATCCACAATATAATCCGTATATTTTTTGATCGATTTAACAGTCACAGTTCCTTTTTCCTTTCTTTTTTTACAGTATAGCACTTTTGGATACTATCGAAATGACTCTTATTAATATAAAATGAAAGAGTTTCCTGCAATTACAGATTACCGTATGATTTGTGTAATTGCGTTAAAAGCTGTAAAATAAAAAAGATTAGGCAAATGAATCTGGGCAAACATAGAAATCGGAGAGAGGCATGAAACAGCAGAAACTGAGTTTTGACAAAGAGTTGTTTAAACGGAGTGTTCTTTATAATATTAAGACCCTATATCGCATTACACTGGAAGAGGCAAACCAGGAGCAGATATTTCAGGCAGCATCCTATGCAGTCAAGGATGCGGTAGTTGATTACTGGATGGATACGCAAAAGGCGGCGGAAGAGCAGGATCCCAGAATCGTATATTACATGTCCATGGAATTTCTGATGGGCAGAGCATTTGGCAATAATCTCATTAATATACAGGGCTATCAGGATGCGAAGGAAGCACTGGAGGAGCTTGGCGTTGATATCAATCTTCTCGAAGATCAGGAACCGGATCCTGCGCTTGGAAACGGCGGACTTGGAAGACTGGCGGCGTGTTTTCTGGACTCTCTTGCGACGCTTGGTTATATGGCATACGGCTGCGGAATCCGATATCGGTATGGCATGTTCCGGCAGGAGATACGTAAGGGCTATCAGGTAGAAGTACCCGATAACTGGCTTGAGAACGGAAATCCGTTTGAACTCAGAAGACCGGAATACTCCAAAATGGTCAAATTCGGTGGCTATGTTACGAGTTATCAGGATGAACATGGCAGAACCTGTTTCAGGCAGGAAGGCTACCAGGAGGTGCATGCAATACCTTATGACCTTCCGGTTGTCGGATACGGTAACAGAATGGTGGATACGCTTCGAATCTGGGATGCCGAACCCGTACAATGTTTTCAGCTCGATTCCTTTGACAAGGGAGATTATCAAAAGGCAGTGGAACAGGAGAATCTGGCAAGCCAGCTGTGCGAAGTCCTTTATCCCAATGATAATCATGTTGCAGGCAAAGAATTGCGGCTCAAGCAGCAGTATTTCTTTATTTCCGCTTCCGTTCAGACGGCAATTCAGAAATATCTCAGGAACCATGATGATGTCAGAAATTTTTATGAAAAAAATGTATTTCAGTTAAATGACACGCATCCGACCGTTGCGGTTGCCGAACTGATGCGTCTGCTGCTGGATGAGTATGAATTATCATGGGATGAAGCATGGCATGTGACAACGCATACCTGTTGTTACACCAATCATACCATTATGGCAGAAGCACTTGAAAAGTGGCCGATGGATTTATTTCAGAGACTGCTTCCCAGAATTTTCCAGATTGTAGATGAGATCAATCGGCGTTTCTGTGATCAGATCATGCAGAAATACGTGAATCTGTCCAATATCGATGTACAGGAAAAAATTTGGAAAATGGCGATTCTGTACGATAATCAGGTTAAAATGGCGCATCTGGCAATTGTAGGCGGATATTCTGTTAACGGAGTAGCAAAACTGCATACGGAAATTCTGGAAAAAAGGGAACTGAAGGATTTCTATGAAATGATGCCTGAAAAATTTCATAATAAAACAAATGGTATTACGCAGAGAAGATTTCTGCTGCATGCAAATCCGCTTCTGGCAGACTGGGTAACAGCACATGTGGGAGACGGGTGGATCACGGATCTGTCCGTGATAGCCGGACTGAAACAATATGAGGATGATCCGACAGCCCGGAATGAATTTATGGAGATAAAGCGGCAGAACAAGATGCGCCTTGCAAAATATATTCTGGCACATAACGGAATAAACATAGATCCCGATTCAATTTTTGATTGCCAGGTAAAACGGTTGCACGAATATAAAAGACAGCTTTTGAATATTCTGCATGTCATGTATCTGTATGATCAGATCAAGGCTGCACCGCAGAAAACTTTTTATCCGGAAACGTTTATTTTCGGGGCAAAGGCGGCAGCGGGATATGTAAATGCCAAACTGACGATTAAACTGATCAACAGTGTGGCAGATGTTGTGAACAGTGATCCGGATGTAAATGGCAGACTGAAAGTCGTGTTCATTGAAGATTATAAGGTATCCAATGCAGAACTTATTTTTGCAGCAGCGGATGTGTCGGAACAGATTTCAACAGCCAGTAAGGAAGCATCGGGTACCGGCAACATGAAGATGATGCTCAACGGAGCGGTAACCATTGGAACAATGGATGGTGCGAATGTGGAGATCGTGCAGGAAGTCGGCAGGGAAAATGCATTTATTTTCGGACTTTCTTCCGATGAAGTCATAGCTTATGAAAAAAATAATAATTATAATCCGGCAGAGATTTACAACAAAGACCTGAGTATCAAAAAAACAGTGGACCATCTGATTGATGGTTCCTTTGACAAAGACAGGGAATTGTTCCGCCCGTTATACAATTCTCTCTTGAACACGCTCAGTACCGCAAAAGCAGATACCTACTTTATCCTGAAGGATTTCAGATCCTACCTGGAGGCACAGGACCGCATTGCAGTGGCCTATATGGATAAGGACAAATGGGCCGGGATGGCGATGCGCAATACAGCATGTGCCGGTAAGTTCAGTTCTGACAGAACCATTCAGGAATACGTGGATGAAATCTGGCATCTGGATCAGGTCGTAATTCCCGAGCCGGAGCCCGATCAGGAACCGGAAGAAGAATAAAGACAAAATTTTCTGCATGAATATGCATTATGTGTTAAAATACCGACAACGATATACATGGATACAGAAAAACTCTGATACACAGGCAGGAGGGCAGATAAATGGTCAGCACAGTGAAAACAGGATGCTATCTGATCGGCGGAACGCAGCTGATAGAGGACGATGCACAGGCAGCAGCAATAATAGCAGCAAAAACAGGCAGACAGGTGTCCCGCGAGGACGCAAAAAAGGAAACCATTTCATATGGCATTTTGCAGGAACACAATACATCCGGCAATATGGAAAATCTGCAGATCAAATTTGACAAACTGACATCGCATGATATTACGTTTGTCGGAATTGTTCAGACAGCAAGGGCATCCGGACTTGAGAAATTCCCGATTCCCTATATCCTGACGAATTGTCATAATTCTCTTTGCGCAGTTGGCGGTACGATCAATGAAGATGATCACATGTTTGGACTGACAGCTGCCAAAAAATATGGCGGTGTATATGTACCGCCTCACCAGGCGGTTATCCACCAGTTCGCACGTGAGATGCTGGCATGTGCAGGACAGATGATTCTGGGGTCTGATTCGCATACCAGATATGGCGCACTTGGAACCATGGCAATGGGAGAAGGCGGACCGGAGCTTGTAAAGCAGCTTCTGAAGCAGACATATGATATTAAGATGCCGCAGGTGGTAGCAATTTATCTGGAGGGCGAACCGCAAAAGGGAGTAGGCCCGCAGGACGTTGCACTTGCGATTATCAGAGAAGTATTCGGAAGCGGTTTTGTTAAGAATAAGGTAATGGAATTCGTAGGCCCTGGTGTTGCATCTCTGAGTGCGGATTTCCGTATCGGAATTGATGTAATGACTACAGAAACCACCTGTCTGTCCTCTATCTGGCAGACAGATGAGCAGATCGAACAGTTCTATCAGATTCACGGCAGAAAGGCCGATTACAGAGAACTTGCACCGGGACAGACTGCCTATTATGACGGCGTTGTCAAAGTGGATCTTAGTACGATCAGACCGATGATCGCAATGCCTTTCCACCCCAGCAATGCGTATGAGATTGATGAAGTAAATGCCAATCTGGAAGATATTCTGGCAGAAACAGAGAAACGTGCAAAAGTCAGCTTTGGTGATAAAATAGAGTATTCTCTCAGGGATAAAATGGTAAACGGAAAGTTTCTGGTCGATCAGGGAATCATTGCAGGATGTGCAGGTGGCGGATTTGAAAACATCTGTGCGGCAGCCGATATTTTAAAGGGCAGCTATATCGGAAGTGACCGGTTCACACTCAGTGTCTATCCTGCCTCCACACCGATTTATATGGAGATTCTGCGTAACGGATGTGCAGCGACTATTCTGGAAACCGGTGCAATTCTCAAAACGGCTTTCTGCGGACCCTGTTTTGGAGCAGGAGATACACCTGCCAATAATGCATTCAGTATCCGTCACTCTACGAGAAACTTCCCGAACCGCGAAGGCTCAAAGGTACAGAATGGACAGGTCGCTTCCGTAGCGCTTATGGATGCACGCTCTATTGCTGCAACGGCTGCCAACAAGGGATATCTCACGTCTGCAATGGATTTTGACGGAGAGATCGGACATTATCAGTATCATTTCGATGCGAAGATCTATGCGAACCGCGTATTTGACTCTCATGGAATCGCAGATCCCGGCACTGAGCTTCAAATGGGACCCAATATCAAGGACTGGCCTAAAATGACAGGACTTCCGCAGAATATACTGCTGCGTGTGGTATCGGAAATTCATGATCCGGTTACGACAACGGATGAGCTGATTCCTTCCGGTGAGACTTCTTCCTATCGTTCCAACCCAGAAGGACTTGCGGAATACACACTTTCCAGAAAGGATCCGGCATATGTCGGACTTGCCAAGGAGATACGGGCGGCGCAGACTGCACTGATGGCACATGAGGATCCCTATCAGGCGTGGCCGGAACTGAAATCCGTCATGGAAACTGTACAAAATCAGTTTGATTTTGTTACAATGGATAACATTGGATTTGGGTCGACAATTTTTGCGGTAAAACCTGGTGATGGTTCAGCCCGCGAACAGGCGGCATCCTGCCAGAAAGTTTTGGGAGGATGGGCTAACATTGCAAATGAATATGCAACCAAACGTTACCGTTCTAATCTGATCAACTGGGGAATGCTTCCTTTTGTAATTGAAAAAGGAACGCTTCCGTTCAAAAATAAGGAATATGTTTTTGTACCTGGTATTCAGAAAGCAGTGGCAGAGAAAGCCGAAGTAATAACTGCTTATGCAATAGCAGGAACATCCGTAAAAAAATTTGAAATGACATTGGGAGATCTTACAGATCATGAACGTGAGATTATTCTGGATGGATGTCTGATCAATTATAATCGTACGGATAAATAAGGTGGAATAGAAAGAGACAGATGATATGACATGGTTTCGCGGGAAAAGAAAACATGGAATATTTGCAGTACTGCTTGTTACGGCGCTTTTGACCGGATGTACCTGGCATAGCCGCGCAGTGGATGCAATTACAGATAATGGAGAGCAGGGTCAGGTGGGAGATGACCCTGCTCTTGGTCTGTCGATTGATGTGCCGGAGTCTGTTCCAAATATACTGGTGGATCAGAACGGATACCGAACGGGCGCTTCCAAGATGGTGATTTTCAGAGGAAAAGAGCTTCCGCAGCAGTTTGAGATTCGCAGGGCCAAGGATAATGCCGTTGTTTTTACCGGCAGCATCAAAGATCGG
>JAGOGF010000031.1 GCA_017996845.1 Butyrivibrio sp. | reverse complement strand
ACTCTGTACTCATATGTTTTGTCTTTGGTATAGATGTAAATATATGGATTTTCCCTGAAAAATTTCTGATCCGCATATGCAGACAGTCCTGCAAACTGTTCATCCTTGACAGAACTGCTCCCGTAAATCACGGTATTGGGATCTGTGAAATCAAGCTCATTGCCGATATCGGAATGGACACAGCCATAGATACTGTTCTGTCCGTTTGCATCATGCACATCATAATAATTGGCTTCTGTGGATTTCTGCAAGACTGGAGACGCAACGGAAGTTCCCGGGATCGTAATCCAGGCATAAATATCCGGGTTCTGCGCAGCAAGTGCTGTCCAGTCCGGTTTATCATCCGGAAGTGTTCCTTCCATGGGAATTACAACATTTGTGACATCACCGACAGCCTTCTCTCCGGTACTCAGGTCCTGCGGCAGTGCATCCGCTACTTCCTCCTGCCAGGTCTGACTGGAAGCGGAATCAGAGGCTGCCGCGATGTCTGCAGAAGAAGTGCTCGCCGCTGCAGCAGCAGTTTCTTTCTGTTTAAACGGTTTCAGATATAACAGAATATTCAATGCAATCAGAACCGTAAGTGCCCCGACCCCTGCTGCAATAATAAATGGCATTCGGGTATGCTTTTTTCTTTTATTTGCTTTTCTGCCTCCGGAACGATTCTGCTCACTCATTAATCCTGCCCACCTCATTCATCATTTCTGTTTATTTCAATTTCGGAATTTTTCAGTTTTCATCACTGCCATAGTATTCGCCATAATTCTTGCCATAATATTTACCATAATATTTGCCGTAGTATTTACCGTAATAACCTTTACCGCCGCCGAGTTCAACTTTATTCAGCACACATCCCAGGATCTTGCAATCCGCCTTTTTCAGCTGATCTTCTACCTTTTGTGCGAAGTGATAACTGATGGCACCGCTTTCCAGTACGATGACCGCGCCGTCACACTGTGTGGAAATAACCGCGCTGTCAATGACGGATCCCAGAGGCGGTGTATCAATAATAATGTAGTCGTAGAGTTCACGCGTTTGGGCGAGCAGTTCATGGAACTGCATATTGTTGAGCAGCTCACTCGGATTCGGCGGAACAGGACCTGAGAAGATCATATGGAATCCGTTTTCATCTGTTTTGCAGATTGCTTCCTGCAGCTGACACCTCTTAACGAGATAATTGGACAGGCCGAAATGTACCTTGCCGCTCTTGAAATGGATCCGCATGACTGATTTACGCATATCTGCATCAATCAGCAGTACCTTTTTGTGATTCTGTGCAAAACTGCGCGCAAGCTGGAAGGATACTTCCGATTTCCCTTCATTTGGTGTACAGCTGGTAATTGCGATCACTTTGATGTCATTACCGCTGAATTCTATATTACTGCGCAGTGTCTTGTATGCCTCTCTGGTGCGAAAGGCCATTTTGTCATCTTCGAGTATGATTTCCTGCATGATTTTCTCCTGTTTACAGCTTTTTTCTGGCTGGTTCCTTTTCGAAATCCGTTATGATCTCCATATCTTCCAGATCAGATTTATTGATTTCCTGCAGATTGATTGCCATTTCCGGTCTGATCACCGTTTTTTCTTTTTCTTCCGGCTGATTCTTACCATGTTTTTTCTTGCGTTCCTGCTCTTGTTTCTTTTCCGCCTTTTCCTTGTTAATTCCATCATCCAAAGGGATCAGGGCAAGTGTACTGAGCCCGAGATATTTCTCCACATCTTCACTGGTCTTAATGCTGTCATCCAGCACATAGCGGATGATAACCAGCGCTGCCATGAGCAGGAATCCGATCAGACCTGCCACCACTGCCCATCTGGAACAGCTCGGAGCGGACTTCTCATCCGGCAGGTTGGCGTCCTCTACGATATTGACTGCATCGATGTCCATGACTTTGGTAATATGTGCAGCTGCAACCTCTCTGACATTATTGGCGATCTGCTGTGCCAGCTTCGGACTGGTATCTGTTACGGTAATGGATACGATTCGGGTATCGGTCGGCGTATCTACCGTGATCTTATCTTTGAAATCCTCATATTTCATATCCGCAATATTCATATTGTGCATGACCGTTTCCAGTACATATCTGCTGGTGATCAGCTCCGCATAATCCTTGGTGAGCTGCGTACTGGTCTGTACGTCGTTAAGCGTCACATTACTGCCGACACTGTCCGATTTATTCAATATATATATTTTGGTCGTAGACTGGAACTGTTCAGGCAGGACGAATTTGCTGAAGGCAAAGCCCGCGATTGCGAAAATCAGTGTGAAAGCTATAATGGCCCAGATATGTCGCATCAGGACTCCGAAAACTTCAAACAGATCAATTTCAATTACATCGTCTGTGTTAGAATGCATATTTGTATTTTCAGACATTACCAAACCATCCTTATTCTATGTTTTATTTCAGTTCTGATCAGTTTGTATCTTCAGATTTTCTCATTACGAATGACCATTTCTGCATTGCCAAACAGCAGCTGGTCAGCATAATCATCTTCATATTTGCGATATAGATATGCTGCACATTTCTCCAGATATGGTGCTCTTCTGGTGTCTCTGTGTGCATCCGTCGCAACAAAGTGTACCAGACCTTCCCGCAGCAGTTTATTGACAAATGCGGTGTCCGGACGAAACAGAGCAGGTATGACGGAACTGGCATTCACCTGGATGTAGACACCGGATCTGACCAGTTCTCTTACACTGTCTGTATGGGATAACAATGCCTGATAACGTTCTGCATGTGCCAGAATGGGTCTGAACCCTTCATAACTGACTGCACTGAGTCCGTCTCTGATATAGGAATATGCCGCAGATGGATCGAATTCGATCAGGGCATAGGAAGATCCTGCCAGTGTCAATGCCTGACCTGCAGTCAGTCTCTCCGGGAGCGTACTGTCATAATACAATTCATTCCCCGGGTATAATCTGATCTGCAGCCCGTCCTGGTCTGCTTTCTGCTGAAGCGCTTCCATTCTTCGCTTCATACTTCCCGGCGAAACACATTTATATGCCATTGTATTATGCGGCGTCAGGATGATTGTTCCAATCTGATTGTCTGCTGCGATGTGTAGCATATGAAGACTCATATCCATATCTTTTGATCCGTCATCCACACCAGGCATAATATGACAATGTATGTCAATACAACACTGTGTCTGATTCATTTAGCCTCCGGCTTATGCTGGCGATGGATATTGGTACACAGATGTACTTTGCGCCATGCATATTGTATACATTTAACAGCATTTACGTGCCTTCTGCCATTGCATGTATCATTACTCAATTGTTTGAAGTATATTCTTTTCAGAAAATCAGTTCAACGAAATAGCACCATTTTTTCTGTCCAAAATCTTGTGTCTCATCATTATCTGCTGCACCGGATGACACACATCTGGTGAGCAGCAAAATTTTTTCTTTCCCTTTCGTCACTATGCTATAATGAAACCATAATATCAGAACGTTACATACACTCGCTTTAAGGCCTCTGTGGCACCGATATTTTATGAGGAAACTATGGATATAATAGAACTGAGAAAAGGCGACATTCTACATGAAGCAGGAGACGTTGTCAGTACAATTGAAATTGTTTCAAAAGGCTGTATCCGTATCTCAAATGCCTACAGTCATCTTGATCTGAAAAGTGGAACAATTGCCGGGTTATGGGAAACACCGGGTGAGCCCTATTCCTTTTACTATGAGGCATCGGAGGATTCGGTTATCTACACTTATCCATTCCAGAGTCCGGATGATTTTGCTGCCATCATACGCGAGAATCCCAAAATCGCTCCGTTTATGACGTCCGGCTGTGTACGGCTTGCCGGTGCAGTACGCGAATCCTATGAAAAGCAATATGAGGATGCTGATCAGAATTACCGTCAGATCCGCGCAAATTATGCGGAATATCCCATGCTATGTACAATGCTGGGACAGCAAGTCAGAATCTTCCCTGAGATTCTGGAACTGGCACCTTTGTCCAAAGGTGATGCGATCCCGGATTGGCGTACGACCATGCTGGATGCATTTCTGACACATGATGCGGAACTCAGGAAAGGCTTTTACTGCCTCGGCCCTGATATCTGTATCGGTGCCATGATGCATATCCGGGATTTTCTGATTATGATTATTGCGGAGACCGTCAATATTACCGCCTATCGCAGAACGCTTTTATCACAGAGTGCTGCATTTATGACTGCCTTTTCCAATTTGCAGGCCGACCTGCAGAAGATCAAAAATGATGCATCCGATTCTGCGACTGCAGATCTTCCATCTTTTGACAATTCTGCTGCACAGATCCTGGATTATTCCGGTATCGCTCCTGCAGAAAGAGAACAATTCCTGCAGCTGCTGCGCAACTGTGCTCTGACAATCGGCAGACTGGAAATCTCAGACGAAATTCGCATTGTCAGAAGAGAAATATCTGTGATGTTCTACAAAATTTACACTGCTGCTTTCATACGAAGTCTGACAGATACATCTGTTCCGGATGTTCTGAAAATGTTCTTTATGTTCGGTTTCATGGATGAAAGTCTTGCCGGGCATGATAATACGGTTTCTCTTTATCGGATCATGCGAAGCTGGCAGCCGGATCCGGAAGGCACTGTTCTGACCATATATGAATGGCTGCAGAAAGTATATTCAGGCAAAGCGGAGCCTTCCCGCAATGAGTTTAATCTCGATTATCCGGCCTATCTAAGAGAACAGAAATCACTGGGTAATATTTCATCAGAAGAAGCTGCTGCACTGCTGAATAATCAAGGTAACTGGCTGTCCTTTGAGGTATCAAATCTGTTTGCCATGGGTAACCGCATGACATATGGCAGAAGCGCTTCCTTTATACCGATCATGAACAGTTCCATGATCCTGACGCCGCTTCCAAACGCACTTCTGACACCTGCAATCGTACATACTATGATCAATAAAGTCAGGCAGACTGATTATTCCTGTTTTTACAGAGAAGTCGTATTTTCCAATCCGGCATTTGGGGTGAATCAGCTTTTTGTACAAAAAGAAATTCTCCCGCATGTCATTCTGATGCCCAATGTAGGAGGACGTACTGCACTCTGGCAGGAAATTGAGGGCCGACGCAGAAATACACCTGCACGGATCTTGATTTCAATCTTCCATACGGATGATCTGGAAACCAGTTTTCTGCATGTGTGCGGAGAATATCGCTGGGAAATGTGCAAGACGGTACAGGGGGTACGCTGGAATGATGTTACGGATCCTTCCCTGACCAGTGAATATACAGATTATCTGCAATTTTTCAAAAAGAGCCATTATCTGTCTGATGAACAGAAAGAAAAGCTAAAAGATGCGATCCGGAAAAATCAGAATAAATTCCGTGAGGTATTTATAGATGATTATATACAATATATCAGATATGAATCTGCAGGATCGCTTCGCCTAAACCGTGCTGCAAGAGCCATTCTGTTCACTTATTGTCCATTTCCGCAGGCTGCAAGAGAAAAGCTGCGCACCAATCCGCAGTATACTGACCTGGATCATACGCATGATATACATCAGAAAGCTGCCATGCATACCCTTGCAGGTCTGATTCGCAAGATTCAGAACCAGGGCCTGCAGGTTCCTGCCGAAATAGAAAACCAATACCATTACTTACAATTGTGAAGTACAATGCGGACACTTTGTTGCTGCAAGCGGAATCTCTGTTTTACAGTAAGGACATATCTTTACTGTTTGCGGAGCTTCCGCTTTCTTTTGTCCGAATCTGTCTGAAATACGGTTCAGAGATCTGATCAGAATGAAAATCACCAGTGCCATCAGCAGGAAATTGATAACAACTGTAATGAATGTTCCGTAATTTAGGGTAGCTGCGCCTGCATCCTTGGCCTGCTGGAGCGTTGCATACTTCTCTCCGTCCAGAGAGAGAAAATAATTGTTAAAATCCAGTCCCCCTGTAATTTTTCCCAGAACAGGCATAATGATATCATTTACGAGTGAGCTGATGATGCTCTGAAAGGCACCCCCGATAATGAGACCTACTGCCATGTCCATTACATTTCCACGCATGATAAATTCCCGAAACTCAGCTGCAAATCCTTTTTTTTCTGCCATTTTCAACCCTTTCTCTGCCTTTGCAGATAGAACCATCTGAAATACTGTTTATAATAATATAACCTTTAATCAATTATGATACACAAAACGCAGGAAAAGTGACAAACCCGATTCGCTATTTTACCAGGTGCAGCAGATACCCATACCCTTCCTGTTCCATGTTTTCCTTTGGTATAAAACGCAGGGATGCACTGTTGATACAGTAGCGCAGCCCGCCTGATTCGGTCGGTCCATCGTCAAAGACATGACCCAGATGTGCATTCCCCACACGGCTTCTGATCTCAGTTCTTTGCATGCCATGAGAACGATCTTCTTGCTGACGAACAACATTTGGATCAATTGGCTTGGAAAAGCTGGGCCATCCGCAGCCTGATTCAAATTTATCAGCAGATGCGAAAAGCGGTTCTCCTGTTGTAATATCCACATAAATTCCAGATTGGAAGGAATCAAAGTATTGGTTTTGAAAAGCAGGTTCTGTGGCACCCTTCTGCGTCACATCAAACTGCAGCTTCGATAAAGTACGCAGTTCTTCCATAGAAGGTGCCTGATATTCTGTCGGATTAATAAGCGCTTTCCCCGCTTTTTCAATCTTATCTCTTCCAATATGACAATAGCCGGCCGGATTCTTATCAAGATACTTTTGATGATATTCTTCGGCTTGGCTGAAGTTTTCCAGTCGTTTAACCTCAATTGCAATCGGCTTATCAAAGCGCTTCTGCAGTTTGGAAATGGAGTTTTCGATCACAGGCAGATCCTTGTCATCAACATAATAGATTCCTGTACGATACTGCACGCCAAAGTCTCCTCCCTGTCTGTTATGTGCAGTAGGATCTATGGCTTCATAATATAATTCCAACAGAAATTCAAGCGAAACAATCCCCGGATCATATACCACGTGTACTGTTTCCGCATGTCCGGTGTTATTCGTACAAACTTCTTCATAGGTAGGATTCCATGTTTTTCCATTTGCATACCCTACCTCAGTGGAATTGACTCCATGGATCGATGCAATATATTTCTCCGTTCCCCAGAAACAGCCACCAGCCAAATATATTTCAGACATATAAACCTCCTTTTGATTTTCTATTTTCTTGTTGTATTTGTTTTGCTGCTTCAATCATTACTCTCGATATCAAATAGATTATCATCTCATTAATCTATTAAGACTAATTATACCATAAATGCTAAATGAGACCCAAAACATGATCTCTCAAATCGGCTTTAAATCCATTCTGGAAATTTGGGCAGACAGTCAGAACTACAATTCATCTGATTGACAAATAATATTGACTATAATATGATTGTCATATCAATTATATCATAGTCAACTATCTGTTATATATATGATGGTAAACGAAAGGCAGAATTATATGAAAACTTCTTTTGATGAAATGATTGGCCTGCAATCAAATAAAATGAATAGGAAAATGCTGCGCTATCTGAATCGAAGCCTCGAATGGTATGAACTCACACTGGAACAGTGGGTTGTATTATCTACATTGGCTGAGCAGGAAAATATCAATCAGAAAATGTTATCACTCAAAATTGAAAAAGATCCGGCTTCCCTTTTGAGAATATTGGATATCCTGGAAAAAAAGGGCTTTATAGAGCGACGGCAGGTTCAAGGTGACAGAAGGGCCTCTTCCCTTTTCATTACAGAAGAAGGCAAACGGCTGAAAAACGAAGTGGCACCATATATTGAAAACCGCTTTAAAGAAATCACTGCAGACATCCCTGAAAATGAAATAGAAATTTATGAGCAGGTTTTGGGGAAAATTGACCGCAGCCTTGATGCATTATTGGACAAACACAAATAT
Source organism: Butyrivibrio sp. (assembly GCA_017996845.1). The sequence continues at coordinate 13,413 of JAGOGF010000031.1, read as the reverse complement.
TAAATTGGAGGGTAAATATTAATATGTCAGTATCACACACTACTACCACAAGCACGACATCTTTTAACGTCGGTGCAATCTCTGCGGTGTTAACCGTATCCGGATTTTTCTGTATGTTAAATGAAACAGTACTTAATATGGCATTAAAAAGCATTATGGGGCAATTTGGAACTTCAGCCATTACTGCACAGTGGCTCAGTACCGGTTATATGCTGATTATGGGCGTATCCATTCCCGTTTCGGCCTTTTTCATTCAGACCATCAAGACAAAACAGCTATATATCATTTCCATGTTGATTTTCATTTTCGGTACATTGGTATGCGGCTTTGCGCCGTCTTTTTCGATTCTTTTAATTGGCCGGCTGATTCAGGCAATCGGCACCGGAATGCTGATTCCCAACATTGTGAACACGCTCATTGTAATTAATCCGGAGGATAAACGTGGGAAGGCGTTGGGCCTTTTTAACCTTGTCATGTTTTTCGCTCCGGCGATCGGTCCTGTCATTTCAGGTATTATTGTGCAATACCTGAACTGGAGATGGCTTTTCTTCACCATATTACCGTTTAGCATTATCGCTCTTATTCTGGGTGTTATCTACCTTGAAAATGTAACGGAACTTTCCAAACCACATCTTGATCTGATCTCGATCCTACTTTCGACAATCGGCTTTGGCGGACTGATTTATGGAGCCAGCAACCTTGGCGCAGCCAGTATATCCTTTTTTGCTGTTCCGTTTGTGATCAGCGTGGCTGCACTAATCCTGTTTGGTTTCAGACAATTGAACTTAAAAGAACCCATGCTGGATATCAGGGCTTTCAAATATCCGATGTTCACGATCGGTACACTGCTGATTATCATCATGCATATGGTAAATTTCTCGATTATGCTGCTGCTCCCTCTCTTTATGGAAGGCGCCATGGGATTAAGTGCTTTTACAAGCGGTCTGATCATGCTCCCCGGTGGAATTATCAATGGCATTGTAGCACCGATTGCCGGAAGTATTTATGATAAGTATGGTCCAAAGAAGCTGATCTTCCCCGGTTTTTTGATTTCTACCGTAGTATTTTTCATACTTTCCCATGCGATGACTGTTTCAATATCCATTCCTGTTATTATCGTCTTGCACTGCCTCTCTCTGGTTGCCGTTGGAATGATCAATACGCCCACGCAGACAAACAGCCTGAATCAATTAACGCCTGCGCTGTATCCGCACGGAACTGCAATCACAAATACCTTACAGCAGATCGCCGGAGCTTTCGGAACATCACTCTTTATAGCACTTATGACAGCAGGCCAGAAAAGCTTTATCAGCAAGGCAGGCGCAAATGACGCTGCAATTCAGGCACAGGGACTTGCTGCAGGCGTAAGACAATCCCTGACAGTTGCTTTCTGCATTCTCATCGTCGGACTGATACTCTCTTTCTTTGTAAAACGCAATACAAACGAAGAAGCTGCAAACGATTTTGATGAAGAAGATCTTTCTGCATAACTGTAACAGGCAGTATGGCACACACAACTGCAGTGCATTTAAATTTTGAGTGTGCCATACATTTATTTTGCTGCCGGCTTCTTCTTTCTGTAAAACATCAGAAGTAAAATTGCAATAGCAGCGGATACAGCCGCGGTCACATAAATGGATTGATAGCCCCTGTTTAGGGTACTCTGATAAACGTTCTCAATCTCGCCTGACTTTGCGTCAAGCTGCGCGAGATAGTCCGTCTTTGCGGTTTCAAAGGCTCCGGGGATTGCGGCGTTAAGCGTCTGCATTTCCTGCAGAAGTGTCTGCATCTCAGTTTTGGCCGCGCTCATCTTGTCGATTGCCGCTTTCATTTGTGCCATGCTCTGCGTACCCGAAGCGATTTTGCCGTTGAGCGTATCGATCGCGCCTTGAAGTGCTGTAATTTTGGCGTTCATCTCATCCATTGATTTAATCCCTGCAAGCTGGCTCAGAACGCCTGCCGGGATATTTCTTTTCACCATCGGAGGAAGCATATCTGCAGCGCTCATACCCGGAGCCCAGACTCCACCTGCTGCAAGCATCTGAGCCATGGACGCTTTTATTCCCTGAAGCTGCGACAGTGCAGCTTTTTGAGAGGAAGCCGCCGACTGCATACCGCTTATTCCCTTTTCCAAGCCGTCGTAACCGGACTGTAATCCGGTAATGCTTGTATCCATTTTACTGATTCCCGTTGTAATTCCATCAACACCCGAATTCAGTCCGTTTTGGATTTTTGAGATTGTCTGAGGCGTCATCTGATCAAACATACTTACGGACATTTCTTTGGTAACACCGACGATTGTGGTCACATCGGAGCTTTTCAGTTTTTCCAGAATGTCTGCCGGCATCTGATAGCCGCTTCCACCGCTCGCAAAATCAAGCTTTATCGTCTGCATGGCGCTCAAATCAGGAAGTTCCATATTTCCAAGCGTATCGGCCATATTCGGATCCTGCTTAAGTGCATTTACCTTGCCTGTTATATCCTGAACATATGGCAAAGAGGGCATTTTGATTTCATTCGGCATAACCGCCATCAGATTTGCCTGCACGGAGTTTCCTGCAAAGACGAGAAATCCAACCATAATTGCGGGAGCAATCGATGTTCCGATGGAGCGTATAAGAGAAAGCGTGGCAAGCCCCGAGTTTGCCTCTTTTTCATTAATATTTTCGAGCATCATGTAGTTCACGGGTGCGCCGATTGTAAATCCCAATCCAAATCCCAGCAGCATCAGACTGATAACCACGGTTACGATGCCCGGATGTACCGCCGCAACCAGAATCAGAAACAGTGCGCCGATAATGGTGATTGCAAAGCCTATCAGCAGAACAAGCTTTGCGCCTATCCTGTCAATCAGCTTGCCTGAAAGCATCGCCGACACACCGGAGAGAAGTCCGAGGATTACGGTAAAGTATCCGCCGTCTCCGGCAGCAACCTTCAGCGAGTTTTCGCAGAACTGCGGAATGAATACGATGCCCATCAACACGAAACCGGATGCAAACGCAACGGCAAGCGTAGTTACAATTCTTGCATTTGTGAAATACGAGAGGTTCATGATCGGATCTTCTGCCTTCTGCTCAACAAATATAAAGATCGGCACAAGCACAACAAACGCAATCAGGAACGGGTAGGTGCCCGTACTGGAAATCGTATTTATAAAATCAAAAAAATCAATCTGCTTTAATCCGTATAACAGGGAGAGCACCATTGCAACAATAACAATCGTTCCTAAACCGTCAATTTTTTTGACGGTTTTCTCTTTATGATTGGGCAGGCAGAAAATGCCGGCAAGAATGATAAATATCGAAATTGGAATGTTTACAAAAAATATATACTGCCAGTTCTGTGTTCCGAAAATATTCAAAATTGCACTGCCTGCAAGAGAGCCGAAAATGTTTGCAATTCCATAAACTCCGCCCACAAGTCCCAGAGCCATTCCGCGTTTTTCCTGAGGGAATGATGTTCCGAATTCTGCAGTCGCAACAGGCATGATTCCACCGCCGCCGATCGCCTGAACGGTTCTTGCTGCGATGAGCAGCCCAAAGCTTCCCGTATAATGTGACAGCCCGCATAGTAAAGAGCCCAGACCAAAAAGAGCGATGCTTGTAATGTAAATTGTCTTCCTGCCGTATCTGTCGGCAAGCTTACCCATAACGGGAATGCTCGCGGCATATGCCAGCGTATAGATTGTTATGATCCAGATGCCCGTTTTTGCGTCTACCATCAGGTTATTCTGAATGATGGCTCTTGCCGGGGACACGATGCCTGTGTCTATCGCTCCCATGAAAATGCCTGCAAGATAAATGATCGATATCAGGGCTAAGCTTTTGGGTTTTGCTGCTTTCTTTTCCATTTATTAATCCCCTTTAAAGTATTTTTGTGATATTTTCGGCTACCTTTTCAACGGTTTTTTCAAATGCAAGAATCTCCTCATCGGAAAGTCCATCGTACATTCCTTTTCTCCAGTCAACCAGAAGGCCACTCAGCACATCTCTGATATCAAGCGCTTTTTTCGTCAGCGTTATCATCTTTTCGCGCTGGTTTTCATCATTGACCTTCCGTGAGATAAAGCCTTTGCTTTCGAGTTTTTGCAGACTTCTCGCAACGCTTCCTTTATCCAGCATATAAAATTTTGCAATGGCATCCTGATTGGCATCAGTGTGCCCCATAAGATACATCAGGATATATTCCTCCGCGGCACTAATCCCGTAATCAGAGAGCTTTCGCGTAGAATACACCTGACTGCCTCTTACAATAATCGATAAATCGCTCATGAGCATTTTGATCTCTCCATTTGTTGTACGTTGCCCGGTCCCTGTCTGTCAGGCAGATTAATGAATGGCTTGAGAAACCCCTCTGAAAGTATAAAAAAGACCCCGAATCCTATGATTCAGAGTCTTTTAAGAATGAAGCAGATGGCGGGAGTCGAACCCGTCTATTCGGCTTGGGAAGCCGATATTCTACCGATGAATTACATCTGCAAGGTTGCAATTGTCCTGCAACGTTTGTTATTGTAACATATCATTTTTACCTTGTAAATACTGGATTTTACATTAAAATATCCTGCAGCATATAGACTCTGTTGAATGGAATCGAGAAATAATACCCATCCGCAAAATCAGCTGTATCCCGGATAACCTGGTTCACAATACGGATTCCGACTGCTTCTCCTTCTGTACGGCTCATATCGTCCCGGTACAGCGCTACGATTTCATCCGTAACATTGATACCGCTCATCTCGTTCTGGATAAAAAGTGCATTTTTACGGCTCACCAGCGGCATCAGACCACAGAACAATCTTGCAGAAGGATTTGTTTCCAGCATTGCACTCTTTAATATATGCAGGCGTTCTTCATCCTGTCTGGAAAATACTGGCTGTGTCATAAAAAAGGATGCACCTGCTTCAATCTTCTGCTGCATACGCCTGATCTCAATATCCAGATTTTTCCTGGTATAATTCAATGCCCCGCCATAGGTGATCGGGTCCGCATAAAATTGTTCTTCATTCAGTTCCTGTATAATACGCATCAAACCAACTGAATCGAAGTTAAATACACTTTTTACATCCTGCCGCATCAAGGTGGGAATGGGATCTCCCGTAATTACCAGAAAATTACGGATTCCATTCAAATACGCTCCCAGCAGGTAGGAACGAAGCGCAATAATATTCTTATCTCTGCAGCAGATATGCGGAATCGTGCAGATTCCTGTTTCTTCCAATACTTTCAGACCCATCAGAACAGAATCTGCCCGCGTCCTGCCGGAAGGCGAATCCGGTAGGGTAATTGCATCTACATGGATACCTGTGAGCTGATTTGCTGCGTCCATCAGTTTCTGGTCATCCGCCATAAATGGCGGTGCCAGTTCCACTGTGATCAGTTTGCTTGCTTTCTGGCCAGCATAGAAACTGCTGTCCTTCGTTCGGATATGCTCCTGCTGATGATCATCCGGTAATGGAAAGTGATGACCGCTCTGTTTCCAGTTAATCTCCTGCGCCATACGTCTGATATACTGCGGATTGGTTCCGCAGCACCCACCGACAATATCTGCACCTGCATCCGCAATGCTGCCGATTCTGTCTGTGAAATAAGCCTCGTTATTCTGGAAGACCATACGATCAGCCTGCCGACCCGGGAAACTTGCATTTGGAAGTGCTGAAATATATTTGTATCCGGAGGAAGCAGGTAAGCTGCTTCCGGAATAGGCTTGCAGATCAATCGTATCCATGACATTCTTCATCGCTCCAGGGCCGATGCCGCAGTTCAGTCCCATTGCATCAACTTCACCCTCTTCTGCTAACTGCTGCAGGAGTTTTCTTGCATGCAGTCCGCGGTTGGTATATCCGTGCTGGTTCACACAGATCTGCATCAGTACAAATGATTCTTCTGCAGGAAGCTTCGTCTTGCAGTAAGACACTGCCGACAGAATCCCTGCTGTTTCAGAAAAAGTCTCAAAAACAAATATATGGATCCCTGCCTCGATCATCGCGTTCACGATAAAGCGGTATTCATCCTCATCTGAATGCATATCCTGCGGATCACTGATGGGAACCGGTCCGATATCCCCTGCTACAAAGACCGGATCGTCTTCATGTGCAAGGTTCCACTCCTGCGCTGTTTCCTGCGCAATCAGACACGCTGCCAGAATATATTCCCGCAGCGCCGTCCTGTCACAGTTAAGGTTGATACAGTTTGAAGCAAATGTATTGGTCCGGATCAGTCTCGCGCCTGCAGCAATATACTCTCTGTGTATGGCTCTTACCTGATCCGGTGCTTTCATACTGGCAAGTTCCGGAAGCATTTCGGAATTATATTTTCCTGAATAATAGGTTCCAAATGCTCCATCTGTCAAAAGCTTTTTGTGATGCAGATATTCTCTGATTGTCATCCATTTGTTACGGCCAGGGATCAGCTGTTCTCATTCACATAGATTCGAACCTTGGACTGAATGATATTGGCCACATCCGCCGCCTGCTTCTGTCCCTGCAGGAACGGAGCCGTTTCCTCCGTAATAATATTCTGAATATCCTGATTATAGGAATATGGTACAGACAGACTCCTGATGAAATCCGTCATCGTCTGAACTTCTTCCTGTGTCATTGGAGATATCTCTACTTCCTGTCCTCCAATATACCACGTTTGCTTCTCTTCTGTCACCTTGCCGTTTTCGTCCGTGGTCGTCGGATTCTTCATCGACGCCTGTCCAAGTTTCTCAAGTGTCGCAGTACTTACAGGGAAAGATCCTGTTATGGCATCCTGATATTTCTGTGTCAGGAACGTCCGCAGGAACTGCCAACAGCCATCTCCATTTTTGGTTGTTGCACTCATTGCAAGACTGAAGTCAGGCAAAATAACAGAACCTTTTTTGCTGGCAGTCGGAAAACCGATCAGTGTAATGTCATCGCCGAAGGTACCCTTTTTCAGATTGTTATAATCATTATAACTTCCAATGTATGCCCAGTTCAGAAGCGATTTGCCTTCTCTCCAATAGGCTGAGTAATCTGTATTGGCATCCGTCGGATCTTTCTTGGGGAACTTGCTGATGAAGTTCAGCAGACTGATAAACCCATCTGAATTGTAGCTGCATTCCTGCTTGTTCCAGTCTATGAAATCTTCACCTGAGAGCATCATCGCCATGCTCATGATGGAATCCTGCGAAGTTGGTCCGAAAAGAGTCGCATAATCTGCATTTTTCTTTTGGCGCAGCTTCTCCAGATCCTCCATGGTCCAGCCTGACGTATTTCCAACATCCTTTGTCTTGGCCGCAACCGTATAAATGGTAAAAGAAGGCATAACGGTGTACATTTTTCCATTTGACTGGAAGGCATCGAGTATATTGGTCAGGTACTTATTCTTCTGCAGATCTGCATCTTTTTTAAAATAACCGTCAAGATCCTTCAGTACTCCCTTTGCAATATAGCTGTCCGACGGCATGGAGCTGTCCAGAATCATCAGATCGGGCGTATTGCCGGATACGATATCGGTATTAAGCTTTGTCAGACCTGCATTATAATCATCTTCGGTATTGTACTGGGAGTAATCCAGTATCTTGATTCTGTAATCACTGCTGCTCTTATTGAACTTTATTACTTCTGATCTGACTCTGTAATCAATGTAGTTACAACCCATTGTAATTACTTTTTTATCAGCAACATCCTTGGGCTGCACTTTGGTCAGAACGGCAAGCGTATAATCATTATCGGTTCCTGAAATAACAGCTGCTATTTGTGTGCTGCTGATTATGCAGGCTGTTCCCACATACGATGCATCAATATCCGAATCAACGAAATCAACCAGTTTGGTAAGCTTTGTATCCCCGATGTTCAGTGCACTGATGCCATCTGATCCGGTCAGATACAGATCATAATCCGGTCCCGCATAATAAGACGAGTAATTGTTGAGCTCTTTGGAAATCGGCAATGGATCTGACTCTTTCCCTGTGGTCATATCCAGTTCACGAAATGAAATTCCATTTGTCTCATAGGTTGCAATCAGGACTTTCCCACCGCGAATCGCATAAACGGATGGCGCAGATCCGTCCGTAACATCCATTACCTTTTTGGTTAAGGAACCGTCTTTGGGATTATAGAGATTGACTGCCACACTGTCTGTTACGAACAGACCATACTGATCCGAAAAGGCAATCCCGTTGATATAATACCCACTGTCAGCAGAAACTCCCTTTCCCATCTTCATTTTCCAGATTTCCTTACCGGTACTGTCGTATTTCACAAGTTCTGTCTGATCGGATGTGGCTGCATCTGTACTTTCAGAATCCCCCGCATCCGCAGAAACCGCATCTTCTGAAACTGCAGTATCTGTGCCTGTACTTACGCCAGATGCAGTCTCGGAAGCATCTGCTGCTGTCGTTTCAGCTGCAGCACTGTCAGCCTCTGCTGTATCAGGCTCTGCTGTATCCGTAGCTTTTTCGGCAATGCCTGCTCCCACAATCGGCTGATTTCCTGTCGTATAAGTAATTCTTGCAACATAGATATTTCCCTCCGTATCTACCGTTGGATAGGAAAAACTGACATTTTCAGCTCCCTTGATTTCAAAAGACTGATAATCACTGCCGTCTGTTTTATAATTCTCAACAAAAAAAGTCGCTGAACCATCCTCCGCATAGTGATAGCCAAAATCATAGATCCGCTCATTGCAGAAGGACATACTGTTTATTTCGTTTGCCTGATATTTGCTGCCATTGCTGATGGCATCTTCCTTATAAACATAATCCTTTGCACCGGTTTTATCAGAAGCTGCTGTTCCGGAAGCGCTACCCCCTGCAGTGTTTCCGCATGCCGATAAAGAGAATGCCATAATCGCACTAAGCCCAATATTCAGAACCTTTGTCCATTTTTTCATCCTGCTATCCTTTCTTTCCGCCATGCGGATCAGAAATATTTCCATTTTTCATTATGATATTTGATCTTTGATTCCATATCATATTTTTTGTCCATTATCATTTTCCAGATCCCTGCAGCCGTCCATTTCTTATGTCTGTATGTCTGCACGATTGCAATCACAATTATGAGAAGCAGTATGACGATACAAATGCCCTGTACCAGAATGACCAGCGCCAGAACGTCTTCCCATCCCCTCGCAATGTTCTCCCAATAGGGGTAGCACAGTCCATTTTCCTGCATGCTGCGGATTCCAAAGCCTGTCATCGTTTTGACAAGCGTCGGAATTCCAAACCTTGCCGTGTTATCAACAATCTTAACCTGATTCAGTGATAACGGAAGCTTCTGTTGCAGAAGGGAAGCCGCAAATCCTTTCACCGGATCCGGCAGAACCACCTCATAACAGGTAATCTGATCTGTCTGCATTGTGCTATCTGTTAAACCTGCTCCGGCTGCACTCGGACTGGATGTTCCCGCTGCACTTGTACTCTTTCCTGCTGTAACTGCCATGCCGGCTGCAGCCGCTGCAATTCCGTTTCCTGTCGTTCCGGACGTATTACCGGCGGATGCATCTGTCGTTATGCCTGTTCCGCTTCCTGCCTGATCGGTCTGCAGCTGAACAGAATTGGAAAAAGATCCGTACTGCCGCAGCGAGTCATAGGAAAGGTAGGCAAGGGATTGTGAGAGGCCTGCAGCATCCGCAAATTTGCCTCTTTCCCTTTTGACGACACCCACAATATAATGCGGAACACCGCCGATTGTAACACTTTTCCCGATTACATTATCTGATCCAAACAGCTGAAATGCCATATCTTCATCTATGATAATCCTGTCCTTCATCAGATCATCGCCGCTGAAATAAGCACCTGCTACCAGTTCCACCGGATGGAAGAGGAAAAAATCACCGCCAACGCCCATCACCTGTGTTGTTATGTTTTTACTGTCATTTGTCAGAACCACACTGCCATAGGCGCTGTAACAGTCTGCCCACAATCTGGCATCTGCCTGCGGCGACGGGTCCGTAATGGAATTATCCGTCAGTGCTTTTGAAATATCATATTCAAATTCCCGGACTTTATCCTGCGTGATATTGGCATCCGGTGCAAAAAAGACACTGACCTGTGCGCTATTCCCGTTCTTCGACCATCTTCCCGCTTCATTCTGATCCAGAAGTCCGGAGACAATAACATTTCTGTACAGCTGGAGAATGCCAATGAGCAGAAGACACGTCAGGCAGATACCCGCCCATATGATCTGTCTTTTGGACAGATGTTTGAATCTTAACTTGATTGCCATTTGCGTTTCTCCGCTTTACTGAATCTGTGTATTTGCCAGTCGTACCTGTTGTCCTGCCTTGACGGGTGCTGAAACGGTTGTAATAACATATTCATCGCCTTCCAGACTGGCTGTTATTGCAGTTGTCGTATCGTCACTTGCCAGCACCTTGACGTCCACACGCTGCGCAATATAGCGGTTTCCAAGCGGGCTTGCCTTACTCTGTACGACCAGTATGAATTTGCCGTTGTTATCTTCCCGCATGGCACTGTTGGGTACTGTCATATCATAATCCTGCGCACTCTCTCCGATCGCCAGACTGACGCTCTGCCCGGTGGTAACTTCCGGGCTTTCGATCTGGAATGTCAGCATTTTCTTACCGGCGGGATCCGTCGTATCCGGTTTAATGGATTTCAGTGTTGCCTTGAACTGCGTATAGAACCAGGCATTCTGGGGCTGCGCTTCATCTCCTGCCTTGAGTTTCTTAGCCTGCTCATTGGTTACGGAGAAACTGGCTGTCATAGGCTTTCCTGCCACCTGAATCACAGCCGCCGACTGATCTGCCGCGGTAGATTCTCCTGCAGCATATGCCAGGGAAGATATGGTTCCGTCAACCGGAGACTTGATGGAAGCGCCAATTGCTTTCGCCCGAAGGCGGTCCACTTTTGCCTGTGCTTCCTTAATCTGCTTCTGCTGAGAGGAAAGCCCAAGCTCTGTCTTGATACTGGTCAGAAGATCAGTACGGTCTTTGGTCGCCTGATCCAGTGCCGTCTTGGTCTGTGCTTTGGTTCCGTTTGCAACTGCAAGCTTTTTATCATAATCATTTTTGAATATCGCGGAATCTCTCGTATGCTGATTCAAAATATCATTCAGATCATCGGATTCTGAATTCAGGGTTGACAGATTGGCCTTGTTTGTTTCCAGCTGTGCCTTCAGATCGGAAATCTGACCATTGTAGTCATTGTTACTGGAAAGGGCATTTTCAAAAGTATTTCTAGCATCTGACGCAGCTTTTTGGGCAGCAGTAAGAGCATCATTTAATGCCGTTTTATCTTTTTGCTGATCTGATGATGATGATGATGATGATGCATCGGGATGATAATTAGTCACGGCACTTTGTGCTGCATCAACCGCAGCCTCAGCCGTATCTCTTGCCGTCCGCAGGGCATCCAGATCTTTCAATTTCCCCTGCAGCCCACTGATCTGTGAATTCAGATCCGTGATTGCTGCACCGGTATTGGTCTGTCCGGTCTTGATCCGGGTCAGTTCATAGGTCGCATCCGGCGTGGAATCCTGGCTGGTTCCCGGATTATTATCAATCAGAAATCCAACATAGGATTGTTCGGCGGTCAGCAGATCAATGGTCGCCTGCGCCTGTGCATCTGCTTTGGTTGCTGCGACAAATCTGTCATTCACTTCCTTCAGTTCTTCCTGATAGGCATCCATGGTATCTGTTTTGCCATTTCGGACCTTCGATATGATGCCATCCGGAACATCGCCGCTGAAGAGTGCCTGTTCATATGCCAGATTCAAGTCATCCAGTTTGCTCTGCGCATCGGTCAGTTCACTGGATTCCTGATCTTCCAGACTGTAAATGACATCACCCTTTTTGACGGTATCTCCCACCTTGACCGCTACACTTGCAATCTTGCGTGTTTCCGAAACCGTCAGATTATACGGATCATCCGCTGCAACCGTACCGGTTCCCCTGATCTGCGGCGAGATCGATCCCGGCTGCACTCCCTGCGTCGCAACCGTAGGCAGGGTATAGTTTCTGATTGTATTGGAAAAGAACGTCAGAACCAGCATGATCGCCAGAAAAGCGATTGCAATATTCTTGATCGTATCCTTTCTCTTATTTGCTTTTATTTCGTTTACATCAAGCTCAGCCACTGTTTTATCCTCCGTGCTTCAAACTGTTATCCCTTGATACCACCCTGATAAGTGATACCCTCCACCAGATACTCTTCGCCGTAGAGGAATACCAGTAAGGGAGGTATCATATAAATGACCGCAACTGCAAATGCCAGACTGATCTCGCCGGAATTGATCTTTGATAAAAATACGGACAATGGATGAAGTTCTTCATCTGTCAGCAGAATCAGCGGCTGCTCTACCATATTCCAGTAATCAATAAAGATCAGGATCGCAATCGATATAATGCCGCCTTTGCATAACGGCATACAGATCTGTGCGAAGATCTGCCATTCTCCTGCCCCGTCGATCTGCGCCGCCTCCATCACGGATTCCGGAATCCTGCGGATAAACTTGGTCAACAGGAAAACGGCAAATGGAGAGAAAATGCCCGGCAGCCAGATTGCCCATCTGGTATTCAGAATTCCCAGCCAGGAAGATACCAGGAAATTCGGAACCAATGTGACCTGATAGGGCATCAGCATGACAATAATATAAATAAAGAAAATAATGTCCTTAACCCTGCCTCTGTATCTGGCAAAACCGTAAGATGCTAGTGCTGCAACAAATAGCTGAAATCCGACGATCGGAACCACATAGATGACAGAATTCCAGAATTTAAACAAATACTGCGGGCTTTTAAACAGCACCGTAATATACTGGCTGAAGGAAACCATATCCGGTATGAATTTGAGGGTTACGGTCTTGGCGATGAAGATCTTCCCGCCTGTATCTGTCGTCTGAAATACGGCTCCATAATTGGCACTGATTTCCGAAGAAGACATAAATGAATTTGTGATGGTCAGGATAATCGGAAGCAGAAATAAAACAGCAAAAAAAGCACAGACAACTGTCCCTATCCCGATCTGTATTTGGCCGATTCGATGTCTGCGATGTGCGCTCCTGATCTGTCCTCTGTAGACACGTGCTGTCCTGCTGTCAACTGCGGGTGCTATTTCCGCATCGCCAGGCCCATGATCTGCGTGTTCCTCTCCAGGGCAGCCTCGTTTGCGTGCTCCCGGCTCATCCAGCCATTTATTCTCAGGCGCCCGTTCAACAATGCATTCGCGGTATTCGCCTGTTGTGCGCCCATTTCTCCACATAACAATACCTTTCAGATTTACTTCCCAATATAGCCTATGACTCAATATCACGTCCGAACCGGTCTTCTGTCAGAAACATGATTCCGACGAGAATGATGATGACGATTGACATAATAATTGCTGCTGCCGACAGTTTCTGATAATCCAGTGACTGAAACGTATTATTCATAAAATGCTGCAGCATATACAGTGAATCATAAGGATAATCTCCTGTCAGCAGATAGG
>JAGOGF010000129.1 GCA_017996845.1 Butyrivibrio sp. | reverse complement strand
ATTGATCTCTGGTTATGGCAGAACAGTCCAAATACAATGGAAATAAAAGAATTATTGGAAGCAGGAACTTTTTATCCGATGGCAGGGCTTCACAGTTCAGCGAACATGAGCAGACTGAAAGAGAATCTGCTGCATCATCAGTACGAGGGTGAAAAAGTCGATGTTTCTGATTACCAATATGTTCCCGAAGCGGTTATCAGAGAATTTATCAGTGAAGCACCAAAGGAGATTGCCGGATATTTTGATCAAATGAAGCTGATTATATAAAAATATCTCAGGCTGATAAACGGAGGAAAAAATCTATGATGGAGTTACCGGAAAGCTATTGTATCTCACAGCAGATCAGAAGCGCGCTGGCAGGTAAAACGATTTCTGCAATAGAAGTATTGAAAACGCCTCACAAATTTGCTTTTTTTAAAGGGGATAACATGCAGGAGTATCAGAAACTTCTGGAAGGACAGACTATTCAGACGGCGCAGTTTCAGGGCGGAATGCTCGAAATTGATACAGAGGATACGATGATCATCTTCTCAGATGGTGTTACACCGCGCTTTTATGAGAATCCCGAAGAGTTTCCGAAAAGCCATCAATTCGCCTTATATTTTGATGACGAAACGGCAATGATCTGCACGATCAGAATGTATGGCTTTATTCAGGTATGCCAGAAAGGAAAATCAACAGAAGAATATTATGTATCATCTGCGTCAAAGCCAACGCCTCTTTCAGACGCATTTACTTATGAATATTTCAGAGCATTATATCCAGAGGGAAAGTGCATATCTGCAAAGGCTTTTCTTGCCACAGAGCAGCGTATTCCGGGACTTGGAAATGGCGTGCTGCAGGACATTTTGTGGGATGCAGGAATCGATCCCAGATATAAACTCAGTGATACAGATGAGCAGGTTTTCCATTTGTTGTATGATTCAGTGAAAAAGATGCTGCGGAAAATGTGTGAGGATGGCGGACGTGACACCGAGCAGGATCTATTCGGAAATCCGGGCGGATATGTCTCTCAGTTGAGCAAAAAATCACTTGGTGAACCCTGTATGAAATGCGGAACACTCATCCATAAAGCTGCCTATATGGGTGGAACGGTGTATTTCTGCGAGCATTGCCAGTGCAGGGAATAAATTTAATGATAGGAATTGATGATATGGATGGATCTGAAACCGATTCATTTGTTACAAATAATTATATTGCATGAAGTGGTACGCCTATAGCTGCCACTTCTTTTTAAATTCTGGTTACTTTATACCGGAGCAATATTGTTTCATTTTTTACATGCAAATATAATTATAAAAAAAGCAGGGGAGGTGATCGTCATGAAAATCAATAAAAAGATGGTTTATAGCAATAGCAGCAGAAAGGTAACAAAAATTTAGTCATTAGAAATATGGAGAAAATGATGTTTAAGAAATTAAGCGATTATTTAGTGAAGCCAAAGCTTTATGCACCGGGCAGCGGTATTTTCTGGGATGATGACCATATATCAAAAGGGATGCTGGAAGCACATCTTAATCCTGAATGGGATGCGGCAACCCGGAGAAAAGATTTTGTTGATGAGTCTGTAAAATGGATTAGTTCCATAGCACAATCTGCACAATTTCCGCAATTACTGGATTTGGGTTGCGGACCGGGAATATATGCAGAACTTTTTCATAAGACCGGGTATACAGTAACCGGTATTGACTTTTCAAAACGTTCTATCCGTTATGCACAGGAACAAACGATACTTAATAAAAGCAATATTCAATATTTTTACCAGAACTATTTGACGATAGATTATCACGAACAGTTTGATGTAATTACATTGATTTATTGTGACTATGCTCCATTTTCCGTCACAGACAGGCTGATTTTATTGAAAAAGATATATCAGGCACTAAAACCGAATGGTAAGTTCATTTTTGATGTGTTTACTCCTGTTATGAGAAAAACGGAAAATCATAGTTGGTATTATAGCGACAAAAGTGGTTTTTGGAGCGAAAAGCCTCATATTTGCCTGGAGTCCGTTTATCAATATGATGATGCAGATAGTACAGAATTGCGTCAGTCAGTAATTCTGACAGAAGATACAGTAAATTGCTATAATATATGGGATCATTTTTTTACAAAAGATAAACTGATTGCAGAAATGCAGTCTATTGGGTTTCGTTCATCAGAATTTTATGGTGATGTTGCCGGACGGGAATTTTCTGATACAGGAGAAACGATTTGCTGTGTTTTGACAAAATAGGAATCTGATTTAAATGCACCACGTGAAAGAACAATTTTGCGTGGCGCATTTTTATTTCTGAAAAATGTTTAAGGTTGAACCATTGAGATATCGGGTGATATCATACAGATATGGAAATGAAAGAGAGGGGTGAGTCCAATGGTAAAATAACTTTTTTATTCCAGATATGCCGGCATATGATCTATTAGAAATTCTATTTGGTGGGAGAATCCAGAATGTGTACAAGTTTTGCAGTATATGGTCAGAAGAAAGCTGTTTATGGAATGACTTTCGATACGGATGAAATTGATTTGAAATTAAAAGTCAGAAGTTATAAAGATATGAACTATTTTTTCTTTTCGGGTCTGGCAGGTAACGAATTCAGAGATATTGCCGGGGTTAACAGTGAAGGCCTTTTTGTTTGCACGCAGGCAGTAGAATATGGCCCGGGCTTTATGGCAAGCTGTGACGAAAATGATTGGTTTGCATTTGATATTTTTGATGAAGTATTAAAGAAAACAAGGAAAGCATCTGAATTTTATGAAGTATCCGGCAAAAGAGTGATCTCATATCCAAGAAATCCTTTATACCCGGAACTGGGACTGCATACAATGATTGCGGATCAAAGTGGTGATGCATTTATTATCGAAGAAGGAAATGATCAGAATGTAGTATGTCCGGTTCAGAATAATTTTATTGTTATGACGAATTTTCCGAATGGAAATTTTGCAGGAATGGATTATAAGAATATATCAGGAATGGGTTCTGACAGATATATTAGAGCATATGAATATATTCAGAATAATATTGAAAACTTTGGCGTAAATGAGGCCTTTGATATTTTGGGTAAAACAAGTCAGGCAAATACGCTGTGTGCAATCGTATACGATCCATCAAAAAATGAAATATATCTGAGCTTTAAAAAGAACTTCTCCAAAAAATGGAAAATTTCTGTTACAGATAAAACGATCCGGTCTCTGGATGGCTTTTTAAGCAATAATATGATTCATTTTACAAACGGTGAGATACTTGTGAATGATCTCCTCAGCTTATATAAATGAAAATTATAATAGATAAAGAAGATTGAATGAGATAGATTTATAATATACAGGAAGGCTTAGAAAAGGGTCGTCAGGCTGGCGAACATTTTTCTAAGTCTTTTTTAATAGGTGACTGGATCTTTTTTAAAAGCTATAGGCAGGTGCGTAAACAGTATTTCGCAAACGTAAAGTATGCTCTTATAAATAATTATAGTTTTTTTATATAGAACAATGTATAATAAAAATGTACACAATGTACGTTTTTTGCAGGGAGGTATTTATGGAAAATACAATTATTGATGATATAAGCAAAAAAGCAACAGATGTAAGAAAAGAATGGAGTGAAACAGTTGACACGGTAGTGCGTGACAAACCCGTTTTTGTCAGCAGAACACATGATAATATCGTTATGATAAATGTTGAGACGATGAAATTGGCATTTTCATGGGTTAAATATAGTATTGAATTGACAAAAGAGAAGGATGGATCATATACAGGAACTCTTTGTGAACTTGATCTTGTTGAGAACGCAGATAGCAAAAATGGTTGTATTGAAACTTTAGTGAATGCAATTAAAGAATATGCAATAGATTATTACGCAGAATTTTCGCTGTGGTCAACAGCTCCAAATACAAAAAAGCATTTACCCTATGTTTTGAAGGCATTATATAGCTCTGATGATGAAATTAGGGAGGCTATGATATGCCACGATGGAAAGATTTAAAAAGGTTTTGTGACAATGATACAAGATGAACCAATTGGATTGATCAAAGAGGAAGTATAAATGATTCTAAGCGCAAGCCGCAGAACGGATATTCCGTGTTTCTATTCGGACTGGTTTTATAACAGAATCAAAGAAGGTTTTGTGTATGTCAGAAATCCTGTGAATACACACCAGATCAGCAGAATTAGTCTTTCTCCGGAGGTTGTAGACTGCATCGTATTCTGGACGAAAAATCCGGAGAACATGCTGGCACGTTTGGAAGAACTTGCGGTATACCGGTACTATTTTCAGTTTACTCTGACAGGTTATGGACCGGATATAGAACCGAATGTTCCGCATAAGAAGGAACGGATGATTCCGGTTTTCAGAGAATTGTCACAGCAGACGGGTGCCGGGCGGGTCATATGGCGGTATGATCCAATCCTGTTTACGGATCGGTATACGCCGGAATATCACCTGCAGGCTTTTACGCAGATCGCACAGGCTTTACGTGGCTATACGAACAGATGCGTAATCAGTTTCGTTGACAGCTATGCAGGGAGCAGGAACCGGATGTCAGAGATTGTATTAAGCGAAAAGAGTATTGCAGATCTGTCTGTCTTTTTAGCTGAAATGGCCGCAGTTGCAGCAGATAATGGTATGACGTTATCGACCTGCGCGGAAAAGGCTGATCTGGAGCAGTTTGGGATCAGACACAATTCCTGCATTGACAGGGAAATAATTGAGCAGATACTGGGCTGCAGAATAAAGATTTCCAAGGACAGAAATCAGCGCAAAGAGTGCGGCTGTATGGAGAGTATTGATATCGGTACCTATAATACCTGCAGGAACGGGTGCCTCTACTGCTATGCAAATTACAGCGATGCAGAGGTCAGAAGTAACGGTATGTGTTATGATCCGGACGGACCGATTCTGTGTGGCAAAGCAGGCCCGCAGGACAGAATCAGTGATCGTGAAGTGCATTCATGCAGGATAAATCAGTTGTCCCTTTTTGACTGATGTTTGGATTTATGATGGAAGGATGAATAAGGAGAAGCGGAATGTATCAGTCAGTAGAAGAAATAATCAGAATGGTAAATGAACAGTTTCATGGAGATCGTATTGCACAGATTTTTGAAAATTGTTTTCGCGATACATTGGATAAAACAATTAAGAAAGAAAATGGTTCTTCATTTGTTATAACAGGTGATATTCCTGCAATGTGGCTGCGTGATTCCACTTGCCAGATGAGACCATACCTCATGCTGACGAAAAATGATGATGCCCTTGCAGATTTAATCGAAGGCGTTATCAGAAGACAGTTTTATTGCATCAACAGAGATCCCTATGCAAATGCATTTAATGAAACAGACAATGGGAACTGCTATATGCATGACAAGACGGATATGAAACCGATTTTGTGGGAAAGAAAATATGAACTGGATTCAATCTGTTTCCCCATTCAGTTATCATGGATGTTCTGGAAAAACTCATTGCGCATTTCACATTTTGATGAGCAGTGGAGACTGGGAATTGATAAAATTATGACAGTACTGGAAACGGAACAGTATCATGAGAGTAAGTCAGATTATCGTTTTCAGAGACCGGAGCATCCGTTTCCGGATACACTTTCAAGAGATGGGAAGGGTGCACTTGTAAAGGAAGGAACAGGACTTGTGTGGTCGGGGTTTCGGCCAAGCGATGATGCCTGCACCTATGGATATCTGATTCCGAGCAACATGCTCCTCGTAGTGGTGATGGGATATCTGGCAGAGATTGCTGACACAATATATCATGATAAAGCACTTTCGGATCGTGCGGCAAAGATGGCAGAGCAGGTCAGGTCGGCAATTGAAAAAGAAGGTGTTATCAATTACTATGGCGACAAATTTTATGCATATGAAGTAGATGGATTTGGACAGTATCTTTTAATGGATGACTCCAATTTGCCAAGTCTTCTGGCAGCACCGTATATCGGATATTGTAACGCAGATGATCCGATTTATCTGGCTACGCAAAAAGCTGTTTTGAGTGAACGAAATCCGTATTTCTACAGTGGAAAATGTCTGACGGGAATCGGAAGCCCGCATACACCGGCAGGGTTTGTCTGGGATATTTCGCTTGCCATGCAGGGGCTTGTTTCAAATGATAAAGAAGAAAAGATCAGGATGATTCATGAAATGATTGATCATGACGGCGGAACAGGCTATATGCACGAAAGTATTAACTGTAATAATAGTTCTGATTATACCAGGCCATGGTTTTCCTGGGCAAATGCAATGTATTGTGAACTGGTTCTGGATTATCTCGGATATTCCATCCGATGCTGATTATATTCGTAGGATAAAGCCTGGAGCAGTAAAAAATAAGCAATGCGGTACAAATCCCCAATCGGCTTTGAAGTGCTGATTGGGGATTTGGTTATACCATTTATTTCTGGCAATATATTGTGATTGCTTCCTGTACGAATTTACCGCAACCGGAGCCGCCTGCTGCATCGATATTCTCTGTGAATTCTCCGCCGCACCCGTACATCTGTCCAAGACTGAACAGAATCTCGGGCGTGCACTGATAAAAATATGTGGTAATATAATCCTGTAATACCTTTACTTGCGCCTGGACGGAAGGTTCAGAAGCAGGGAGTGCCATAAGAGAACCGAATTCTGTGAATATTTTCATCAGATTTTCAGTGATTTCCTGTTCCTGCTGTTTGCTGCGTCCTTTACTTTTTTTCTCAAATTCCTGATAGGCAGGGGTCTGTCCCCATTGTTTCTTTGCTTCTTTGGCATATTCATCCAATTTGTGTGTATCGAATGCTTTAAAATCCATTGTTTTTCCTCCTGTTAATTTCAAACCGCTGGCAAACGTGATCAGGTTCTCCAGATGTTCTTTTTTGAGTGTCAGAAGTGCAATTTGCTGGGTAAGCGCTTTATTCCGGTCGAAGTCAGGACTTTGGAGAATCTGCTGAATATCACCAAGCGGAAATTCCAGTTCCCGAAACAGCAGGATTTCCTGCAGGCGTTCCATGGCTGTATCGTCATACAGCCGA
>JAGOGF010000006.1 GCA_017996845.1 Butyrivibrio sp. | reverse complement strand
TTCGGGAACTTCCAGTGCTGGATGCAACACTTGTGTTGCTGTAATCCGCTGATTTCAAGCGGATTATTTCTCGGTAATCGATCATGATTATCGTCCTCCTATAATTATTAGTCACGTATGGTTTACGTGCCATCTTCATTATAGGATTAAAGATAGTAACTGCACTGCTCTGCGGAAAGTGGTGCACTAATTAAGCGAATAGAGGTGCACTGTTTTCCCGAAAATGCTGCACTTTTCCATCGTAATACTCAAACAGTTTGCCCAAGAAAATGCAAATATATGTAAAACGATACCAAACGAATATGCTGAGATACTGGAAAAATATTACCCTTGAAATACGAACAATATTACAAGTATTAGGCAGTTTTCCTATAAATAGTTATAATCAGGTCTCACTATGATAAATGAATTTTATCATAGTGAGGCTTTTTATGGTAAATGGTATCATCAGCGCTGTTGAAACACCATCTGCTCCAAGTTTTAAACCGTCAAAGTAAGGAGATGGGATACATACATAAAATTTTTGGGGGTTATTTTTGGTTATTTTAGTGCAAATCTTCCCGTAAACGAATGACCCTGGCTGCCTTTCTGCGATTGGTATCATCAATCGCAGCATAGTGCTTTCGCGTGGTATTTACGTCTTTATGCCCCAGAACATCTGCAACAAGGTATATGTCCCCTGTTTCATTATAGAGATTTGTACCAAAGGTACTGCGAAGCTTGTGTGGGGTGATCTTTTTAAGTGTGGTTACATTGCCGGCATATTTTTTGACCAGATTTTCAACAGAGCGCACTACAATACGCCTGTTCTGAAGTGATAAAAAAAGTGCATTTTCGCTTCCGGATACAGGAATAATCTGTTTACGTTCTGCCAGGTAATCCTTCAGCGCTTTCTCTACTTCATCTCCAAAATATACAATCGTATCATAACCACCTTTACGATGAATATTCAGTCCATTATTGTCAAAATTAATGTCTGTGAGATCAAGGCCAACACATTCAGATACACGGATTCCGGTTCCAAGAAGAAGCGTAATCAGTGCAATATCACGCAGTTTTGTCTTGGAATGATATTTTTGCTGTGATTTTGTCAATTTGTCGCCGTTTTCGACCTTGTCCAGCATAATTGCAACTTCATCAGGTTCCAGTCTGATAATGGCTTTTTCATGCATTTTGGGCATATTGATAAGAGATGGCGGGTTAGTGGTAATCAGTTCGGCTTTATAGAAGTAGTTGTACAGGGAGCGGAGAGCAGATATCTTACGCGCCTTGCCGTGCTCCAGATTGGAAATTTCTTTTCCTTCTTTATCATACAAAGAAAGATATTCGAGATATTCTTCAATATCTTCACGTGTAAGCTGATCCAGTAGAGAAATTTTGTACTCCGGTATTTCCATTTTTTGGCAGAAGCTGTTCTTTTCATGGAGAAATTCGAAGAATGTCCGAAGATCATAAGCATAACCCAGACGTGTCCTTGCAGAAGTAACTTCTTCAATACCGCGAAAGTATTGTTTACAAAAATGAGGAAGTGTTGTGAGCACTTCCCGCATTTTTGTTATATTGATTTTATCTTGTTCGGAATAATATTTTTCGTTGTCTTTATGGCCATTTTGCATCTTTTTCACCACTAACTATTCGTTAAACCTGTGTTTTGCGAATAGTTATATCACTATTTTCATATCTATTTATTGCTGTTTTTTTCTTTTTCATAATCTTCTACAAACTGCATGATGAAATTGGCAGTTCCCTCAATCCCAAGTTTAGAGGAATTAACAGTCAGATCATAGCTGTCAACACGTCCCCATTTCTTGGAAGAATAATAATTGTAATAACTCTGGCGTTGTTTATCTTTTCGATTCATCATATCACGAGCTTTTTCATCTGAAGCGATATCTGCAAAACGCTGTCTGATTCTTTTGATTTTTGTGGCCTCATCTGCCTGTATGAAAACATTTATAACGTTTGGAAGGTCACTTAACGCATAATCAGCGCAACGCCCAACAATAACACAGGGACCTTCAGATGCAATTTTTTTAATCGTATCAAACTGAGCAAGAAATACTTTGTGACTGATAGGCATGTCTACAAAACTGGATGAATTATATCCAAAAGAATAGGTATCCATTACAAGGTTATACATAAAAGAATTTGTTGGACGTTCATCATGATTTTCAAGCATTTCCTGGCAGAAACCGCTCTCTCTTGCTACGCGTGCCAGGAGATCTTTGTCATAGCATTTAATTTTATAATGATCCGCTATCAATTCTCCAATTTCTCTTCCACCGGAACCAAACTCTCTCCCAATTGTAATAATTGTATCCATAGTTGTTCCTCCTGTTTAGTATTAATGATATATAGTATTTATACTGTCTAATCTAAAGCATCTGAATCCTTGATTTCTATCTTTGAAAAAAATATATTGTAATTGGTGTTCTAATTATTAGTATAGTCAGTTTTTTCAGAAAATTCAACCAATATAAACATATCGTTTATACAATGAAGAATTAATGCATAATATCCAGCAGATGTTGAAAGTATTGCGGTAAAGGTGCATCAGTCTCAATATATTCACCTGTAACCGGGTGAATGAACCCGAGTGTTTTGGCATGCAGACACTGCCCTTCCAGTTTCCATTTCGATTTACGATTTATCGCGTATACTTCATCGCCCAGAATCGGATGACCAATATGTGCCATATGTACCCGAATCTGATGTGTACGTCCGGTTTCAAGTTTACACCATATATAAGTCATCTGGTCTTCTTCAAATCGTTTTATGGTATGATAATGTGTTACAGCATGCTTTGCATGCGGAACATTAACTGCCATTTTCTTTCTATCAGAAGTGCTGCGTCCGATCGGTGCATCAATAATCCCACTGTCATTCGGGAGAATTCCATAAACAATTGCGTGATAGATCCTGCAGATGGAATGTTCCTTTAACTGTGCAGCAATGCTTTGATGTGCCGCATCATTTTTGCATATCATAATAGAACCGGTAGTATCTTTATCAATACGATGCACAATACCAGGTCTTAGGACGCCATTGATGCCCGATAACTGACCTTTGCAATGCCACATAACAGCATTAACCAATGTCCCGTTGTAATGCCCTGCTGAGGGATGTACAACCATGCCCTTGGGCTTATTGACTACCAGCAGATCGTCGTCTTCATATAGAATATCAAGTGGAATATCTTCAGCTTCAATACAAAGTTCTTTTGCAGGAGGTACCAGCATGGATATTGCATCATTTTCATAAACAATAGTACTTGGCTTAACGGTTTTCCCGTTTAAAGTTACTCTTTTCTCATCCATCATTTTTTTGATGTAGGTACGGGAAAATGAATCTGCCAGGGTACTGATAACCTTGTCAATGCGCTCACTATCTAAATCATCCGTTACGACATAATGATATAACTTATCACTCATTTGATCTCCCGGTACTTTTTTTGCTGTTTAAAACTTAAAAAATCAAAATCTTTTTCTTTGTATACAAAAATGAACAGCAGAATAAATAATGCTGTTGATACAGTAACATAGATATCTGCCACATTGAAAATCGGAAAATTGATTAAGACAAAATAAATAAAATCAACAACATAATTGTTTCTTAATCGATCAATCATATTGCCACAAGCACCACTACACACCATAATCAGCAGAAAATGCATCAGATTGTATTTTTTGTCATCCGGCATCAGAAAAAGAACGTAGGCAATAATTACCATAATCATAACTGCAATTAATACAAAAAATATTTTCTGATTTTGCAGCATTCCAAATGCAGCACCTTTGTTTTCAAGGTAATTCAGTTCCAGAATGTTCTTAAGAATCGGAACTGCAGGTTTATCCTTTAGTCTTATAACAGCAAGATGTTTTGTCAACTGATCCAGAGAAACAAGTAATATAAACAAAAACAGGTCAAATATCAGAAATCTTTTCTTTTTTGGGGATATCTTTTGCATATTTTTTCATCCTTTGTTAGTGTAAACGATAAAATATCAGTCACCATTTTCAATATATAACAGTTCATTTATTGCATTTTTGATTTCATCTTCTGTAACATCAGTATGGATAACAGCCTTTCCGATGCCTTTTAATAGAATAAAATGTATGATACCAGAATCCATTTTTTTATCAGACTTCATTAATTCAATAATTTGATCTGGATCAATATCTTCCACTGTTATTGGCAGATTAAAAGGAACAAACATATCTCTGATTTCATAATACTCTTCATCACTGATCATATGTTTTTGCCATGAAATATGTGCTGCAGCAATACTTCCCAGAGCAACACATTCTCCGTGCAGAAGTTCAAACTTGCGCGCTTTCTCAATTGCATGTCCAATTGTATGTCCGAAATTCAGGAGTGCACGTTCTCCCTGTTCCCGTGGATCTTTTTCGACAACTTCTTTTTTAATCTCACAACTTCTGCGAATCATATATATCAAGGTCTGTGGATCCCTGTCTTCAATTTCATAAATATGATCAAGCAGCCAGATATAGAAATCCTGATCCTTGATCAAACCGTATTTCATTACTTCAGCAAATCCGGAGGCAAACTGTCGCCCATCCAAAGTTTTTAAAACAGAAATGTTGATATAGACCAAACGCGGCATATAAAAGGCACCAATCATGTTTTTATATCCATCAAAGTCTATACCTGTTTTGCCGCCTACACTGCTGTCAGTCTGTGATAACAAGGTAGTCGGTATCTGCATAAAGGAAATTCCACGCAAATAAGTTGCTGCACAGAATCCGGTAATATCACCGACAACGCCGCCTCCAAGTGCAATCAGCAAATCATGTCTGTCAAAATGATTAGAAATTAAAAAGGAAAATATGTCATGAACCGTTTCCAGATTTTTATGATTTTCTCCTGCTTCAATTTCAAACAAAAAAACATTGTGTGTGGAAGTATCAATTGCATCACGAACAGACTGCCCATGCAAAGGATCAATATTTGAATCTGTGATAATTGCAATTTTCCTGTTAATAAAACCCAGTTCATCAATTTTAGTATTTAAATCATTAAAATGGTCTGAAAAAAAGATATCATAACATGGCTTTCCTTCATAGCTGACGTTTAGACTATCGCTCATAGCTTATACTCCTTATGGGTGTCTTTATAAAAAAAAGCAGAAGCAAACTAGACTGCTTCTGCTGACAAAAGCAAGAAACTCAAAATGATCAGATCTGCAATGGGCCATCATGGGCTACAGTGTCATCAAAAGAACCATTCAGAATTTCCTGAAAATCTCCGGAAATATCTACGCTGGCAGGCGTAATAATAAAAATATATCTGGATATCTTCTGCAGATTGCCATGAATTGCAAAACAGGAACCGGAAGTGAAGTCAATAATTCTCTGTGCAATATCAACATCAAGCCCCTCCAGATTCAGTACTACAGTACGATTTGCAAGAAGTGTTTCCGTTATTTCTCTGGCATCTTCTACTGATGTCGGCTTAATCACGCATACTTCCATGCCTGCTGCTGTCATTGACTTTCTGGTATGTGTAGCTGGCATTGACTTGATTGGAGCTTTTTTTAACTTCTCTTCTGCTATTTCAATTGATGGATCATCTTTTCCGACGGGAGATTTTCTTACAGCGTCAGCGCCATTCGCATCATAATACGATTCTTCGTCAGAATCGTAATAATCATCATCTTCACCATTCAATTTCATGGCAGTTAGAAATTTGTCCATCATGCTCATAATTCATTTCTCCTCATTCAAAATACAATCTGCATATATGATATGAAAGACCGCATTTCTTCTCATAATTATACAAAGATATTATCGTAGTTTTTAAACCTTGTGTCAATGTTTTTTGCCATACGTAAACAGAAACCATACAAAAAGTTCACGAAACAAAAACTAAATATTTTTTACTCATAAATCAGATCGTTTTCATTGACAGTCGATGTATCCAGGACAATATAATCATATACATTCAGACCATATTGTGTATTGGACTGAACAATAGAATATTCATCATTTTGATAAAGAACATTAATTTGCTTAAAATCAGCGTAGCCTTTATTAATATTATATACACCAATTAGTGAATCCTGCTGACTGATCGTATATTTCTCAGTTGAATCCGGTTTAATCAGAATGTCTCCAGTGCGAAGGGTCGAATCATCCAGGTAATAAGCATTATCCGTTTCGTTATATATCTGCGTTTCAATAAATTCAGCAGTTTCTTTACCATCTTCTGTGTAGGTATCTCGCATCACACCCATTTTACCATCCTGCCCGGCAGTGATATATTCCTTTGGGACAACAAAGAAATTTTTCTTTACGATGGATGAATTGGGAATCTTAAGTCCTTTTTGATCTTCCGTGATCAGCTCAATATTAAGAAAACGATCCGTCGCAAATGTCAGCATGGAATTTGTAAAAGTGAGATTAACAAATGTATCTCCAGCACCATTTGTATAACTGCTTACGGAAGCCCACGATTCATCCTGATTTTTCAAAAAACGGACTTTAATATATCCAAGATCTGTAAGCTCTTTGGCTTTTTTTGCATCTGTTTTGATTGCAACTGACCAGGTTTCATTTGTTGACAATTTATAGACTGTATCACCAGCCTGTACAAGCGCATTATTAACAAGCTGTGTTTTGGAATATTTTGACTCATCAAACATAGCAGCAGTGAGATTTTCCAATTTCACCGCCTCATATCCGTCTGTTGAATATACAACGATTCCGGTATCTTCTGCATTGCAATAATTAATAGACTGTGCTTTG
This sequence comes from Butyrivibrio sp., assembly GCA_017996845.1. Next base: position 46,302 of record JAGOGF010000006.1, on the reverse strand, counting down.
CTGCCACTGTTCAGTGACTTAATATTTTCCAGAATACTGCTATTGGCAAGTTTCTGAACAGTACCCTGCAGACTTGTCTTAAAGTCATAAACACTACTGAACTGCGTCGGATGAAAGCCGGATGAAAAGTCGACAATCTGAGCTCTGAGCTCACTGAGATTATCGTCAGAAAGTGTGACATCATTTGTACCTTGTGCTTTCAATTCATCCAAGAGCTGCCCGGATTCATCAATTGTATAAACAAGATTACCAACTGCAACTCTTCTTCCCTCTGTTGCAAAATAGTTTACATATCCAGCAAGCTTACTTTTAACAATTTCTTCATCTCTTAATGCAATACCCTGATAAATATTATCCGTAGAAAGTGAGCCTTCCATAACCTCGTAACCGACGATGTGCTTTGAATTAAAATAGATAAAAACGCAAATCACAACATAAATCAGTATGACTGCAAAGATAATCATACCAATATTAATATTTAGACTTCTGGGATATTTTGTGACATTGTTTTTTTTATTACCCGGCATATACAACCTACCCTGCATTTTATAATGGTGTCTACAAAAAAGAAAGCCGCGGAAAAGGACCGCGGCTTTATCTTAATCAGAGGGAAATTACGACCTTGGACTTGACGGCATCGGGAAGTTCCTGTTCATCCATGGAAATACTTAAAATAAAATCTATATTGAACTTATCACTTAATTTTTCAAGCTTTTCAATTGTTGGGGAAATATCTTTTCCTTCGAGATCCGCTATTTTGAGAAAACTATCAGAATATATCAGTTGAAGATCATGATCTTGAGAAATGATTCCACTTACAAAACCAATAAATTCATCTGCATTTGAAACCATAAATTCAGGAACAACTATCAGTCTGACTTTATTATTCAGTTCATACATATGTTTGGTATTCTTATCCAGAAAAGCGATATTTCCAAGAATGTTCTTTACTTCAGTATTAACTCTGTCCAGTAAACATTTTGTCTTGCCTTTCCCTTTTTTTCCCACAATCAGTTGAACCATAACTGTGCCCTCCTTGTTGTAATTTCATATTTCAATTATATGTTAAGAATATGTAAAAGACAACCTTAATTAACGATTTTATCTAATAAGGATGTCATCTCATTATACAAAGTATCACTGTCTTCCGCACGCATTACGACTGCAATATATGGACTCCCCGATTTGTCTTTTGCAAGAAGAATCAGACAGTGTCCTGCAGCATTTGTTGTGCCGGTCTTACCGCCAATTACGGTTATATTGGTTGGGGCATCTTTAGTACCTTTTATGTACAGATTGGTCGAATGAATATTCACATCGACTGCTGTTCCACTTTTGTTCGTATATTGTGTTGTATAAGCTGCAGTGTTGATGATCTGTTGAAATTCATCATATTGCATGGCAGCATTAAATATGAGATACATATCATAAGGTGTAACATAATGATTATCTGCAGTTAAACCATGTGGATTTGCGAAATGGCTTCCTGTTGCTCCAATGGAAACAGCTTCTTCATTCATCATTTTAATAAATGCATCCATTGAACCGCCGATATTTTCTGCAATCATTACTGCAACATCATTGGCGGAATAAATCAACAGAAGGTGAAGTGCCTGATCAAGTGTCATCTGATCGCCTTCTTTTAATCCAATCAGCTGTGCACCGCTTTCTGAAATGTACACATCTGATGAGGCAGTAAGGACCTGATCCAATTTACCATATTTCAAAGCAACAAGTGCTGTCATGACTTTTGTAAGACTGGCAGGATTTACCTGTTGATTTACATTAACTGCATATAGTGTTTTTTTGTTATTCAAGTCAAAAAGACCTGCACAACTTGCCTGTGAAAGTGAAATAGACGAATCTGAAATATTAGAATCAGCTACACAAAGATTGGAAGCAAAGGTATCAACCATCTGGGTGGAAGATTCACTTTCATAGGAGGAAAGCGAGTATTTCATTCGATAGGATCCGGAACCACAACCTGTTAACACAAGTACGGCTGCCAGTAAAATAGCAATTAACTGACAGCTGTACTTGTGCTTTCTATGACTTTTATTTGTACATTTCACGCCACTCAAGATCTCCTCTGTCCAGTGATTTGATCAGCAACTCAGCGGAAGCCAGATTGGTGGCAACAGGAATATTGTGAACATCACATAAATGCATGACATTTCCGACATCGGGTTCATGAGACTTTTGGGTTAATGGATCACGCAAAAATATAACAAGATCAACCTCATTATGCTCAATTGCAGCACCAATCTGTTGTTCTCCGCCAAGATGTCCTGCCAGAAATTTATGGACACTTAAATTGGTAACTTCTTCAATCAGGCGACCAGTTGTACCAGTTGCGTATAATTCATTTTTACATAAAATCCCCCTGTATGCGATGCAGAAATTCTGCATCAGCTTTTTTTTCGCATCATGCGCAATAAGTGCAATATTCATTGTAACACCCTCCTGTATTTTTTCTGATTAAAAATCAGTATTTTCTGCTTTGCAGACGAACATTCAGAACAAATCCAATTCCAATATACACGCTGACCAAAGAAGTCAGCCCCGAACTGACAAGTGGCAGCGGAATTCCTGTATTCGGCAAAACACCGGTAGCTACGCCGATATTCATAAATCCCTGAAATCCAATCCAGCAGGCCATTCCTGTGGCAATGATTGTACCTGAGACATCCTTTGCTTTTCTGGCAATTCGCAGACATTCAACTGCAATGGCAAGGACGAGCAAAATGACCAGGCAGGAACCGATGAAGCCAAATTCTTCACCTACAACTGAATAAATAAAATCCGTCTGGGATTCGGAAATAAACCCTCCATTGAGTACGGAACTGATCTCATTTGTATTATATCCTTTTCCCTGCAGCTGCCCTGAACCGATTGCCATAATAGAATTCAACGTCTGGTAGGCCTCAGAGTTAGCATAATCTTCCGGATGTAACCATGCAAGAATACGTTTCTGCTGATAATCATGCAGAAAAGGACTGTTAGGCTGAACAGCACTGTAAAAAACAAGTGACGCAGAAGGGATTCCTACCGCCAGAACTCCAGCTACAAGTTTTGGACTGATTCCACCAACAAACATAACCATACAGAAAATGATAAGAACCATGATACTGGTTGACAAATCAGGTTGTTTCAGAATCAGGACAAGCGGAGGAAGTAATAACAAAAAACACAAAAAAATAAATTTCAGATTTTTGATTTTATTCTTATACTTCATAATAAACTGCGCATAAAATAAAATCAATAATATTTTGGCAATTTCGGATGGCTGAAATGTGATTCCGAACAGGCGTAGCCATCGCTGCGAACCATTGGTGGAACTTCCGTTTATAATAACCAGAAGAAGAAGCACCAGATTCAGAATATAATAAACCCAATAAAAGCGCAGCAACTGTGTATAGTCCAAAAGAGAAATAAATACCATCAGAACAACTCCAAGTACAATACCAAGCAGCTGTTTATTACGAAGCGACTCATCCGCACTGCTGATGGCAAGTACGCCAATAATGGAAAGCGAAATGGTCAATATAATGAGTAAAAAATCATAATTTTTGAGGCTGTATCTTTTTAACATAATACTCCTTCCAAAAACGGTCAGTCCGCGTTTGCGGAAGTATTATCCAGTTCCTGTGCAACACCGGAGCGAATCTCATCCCGTTCGGATTTGTTATAATAATACTGGAATACATCTTTGGTAATCTGTGCTGCATAACTGGAAGAATAACCATATGCAACACGCGTCGCAATTGCAATTTCCGGATTTTCATATGGTGCATAACCAAGAAAAAGTGCATGATTGGCGCGATCCGTTCTCTCCTGAGCGGTACCTGTCTTTCCGGCAACATTTACACCGATATTATCAAAATATGGCTTTGATTCAACAACTTCTCTCATACCCAAATGAATCGCATCCCAGTATGATTTATTCATATTGATCTGATTTCTGACCTTTGCAGAATAAGCTTTCAGAAGATTACCATCAGAATCTGTTGTTTTATCAATTAAGGTCAGATCATAGCAGGTTCCACTGTTTGCAACAGTTGTTACATATCTTGCAAGCCCGACTGTCGTATACGAATTGGTACCCTGTCCGATTGCAGATCGAACAGCATCCTGTGTTGAAACCTGCGGATCGGATTCATCAATTTCAATACCTGTTTTATTCGTAAGTCCATACATATCAGCATACTTTTTGATTTTGGCCAAACCAACATCTGAGGAATAAGTGTTTCCAAGCATTCCAAGATCATATCCGACCTGATAAAAGAAATAGTTACAGGAATTTTTTATTCCCCCGGTAACATTGAGTGAACCATGTGCACTTGGATAAATCCAGCACCTGGGACTTGGCGTGATCTTGTCAAATTCTCCGACACAGGTAATTGTTGAAGTGGTTGAAATTACACCCTCCATAAGTCCCGCGGTTGCGGAAACCATTTTGAATGTTGAACCAGGGGCCGTTTTCTGTTGTGTGGCATAGTTGTAGAGCGGTTTGGACAGATCATTTCTGAGTTCTGTATAATAAGCAGCATCAACACCATTTGCCATTTTATTATTATCGTAGCTTGGATAAGACACCAAAGCCAGAACATCACCATTTTTGACATCTGTGATGACCATGGAGCCTGAGCAGGGATCCAGATTCAGCTGTGCAGGTGTGATATCAAGCTGCCTGATTCTGTTTAACATGAATGTGTACGCAGATTCCGAACCGGAATCCCATTGCTTTTTCTCTGCAGCTCCCAATTTTACTTTCTTTTGTTCAAGCAGCAGCCTGCACGCATCGCTTCCCGTCAATGTTCCTTCATCAATCATATACTTATATAGTTTTTTGTTAAAAGAAACATCATTTTTTAATATAGCAAAGACATAAGAAAGTATATGATTATAAACTTCTTCTGAGTCAGAATACTGATTGTCCAGATTCAGACCGGAAATGTTGATCCAGTTCTGTGCTATGGCATAATGCAGAAATTCATTCAAAGAAATTGTTTCATCTTTTGTCCATGCGATATAAGTTGCATCATTTTTATCAACAACGTCTGAATTTAGAATCCCGTCCGTATAAAGCATTGCAGCAATATAACTCTCATATACCTGATATTCTTTTGAAAGTTTATCATAAGGAGTTTTTGTTTGTGTTAGCTCAGTTTTGAGCTCATCCAAAACTGATTCCTGCTTCTTTGTAAAATTCTGATAAACAGATTTTTCTGTTTCACCTGCATCTTTTTGTGTAAAATGTGTGGTATCAATTACCGTATTGTTAAAAAGAGCATTGTACACATCATATATCGGAATTGTCAGATCACTGGAATTGGAAACTTTTGGAGCCGTTTTTTCATCCCGAATTTTGGAAACCAAAATTCCGGCAAGCCGTTCTTCAAGAATATCATAGGAAGCTTCCTGAAGGTCCTTATCTATTGTCAGATAAACATCATTTCCTGCAACCGGATCAACATAATCGCTTGTTTCGATAACCCGTCCGACTTTATCAACATATACGGTCTCCGAACCTTTGGTACCCTGCAGGGTGGTTTCCATGGACTGTTCGATGCCTGCCTTTCCGACGGTATCATTTAAATCATAGGAAGAATTTTCAGTCTGAAGATCTGAAAGTTCATCCTGTGAAACCTTTCCGGTATACCCTATAATCTGTGAGAAATACTGTGCATCAACATATTTTCTTGCAGTATCTTCCACAATAGACACACCGTTCAGTTCTGAACTGTTTTCCATAACATCCGCAACTGTTTTATCACTAACACTGGTTGCAACCGTGGTATCAATGTATTTCTGAAAACTGTTCAGGTTCATATCATATCGTATGGTTAATACTTTCAGAAGACGATCATTTGTATATCCCAGACCTGCAACAAAGGTTTTCTTATCATTTGGATCAGTGTAACGGCCTATTCCGAATTTTACGGCGAGATCCTGTACCACTTCTGCTGCTGTTTTTGTTTTTTCTTCATATTTCAAATCAGAAATAGACAAACGGCCGTATACATCAGCCAGAAAACGCATTTTTGCTGTGTTTTCTACCGTAAATTCGAAATCATTGTTTTCATCAAGCGCAATATTAAAATCACTGACCACCTGATCACCATTTGATTCGATCATATCAATCAGTTTATTTACTGTTTTATTGATTTCTGTATTCCGCCCTGAACCTGCATCATATACATCCTCAATGGTTACAGAATTGGCAAGTTCATTATATGCAAGCAGATTTCCATTTCGATCGTATATATTACCTCTTGTCCCGGAAATCTCTTTCTCCTTTTTAATTCGCAGCTGAAAAGAGTTCAGATAATCTTCTCCATGCACGATTTGAAGATCAAACAGACGAAAAATCAGCGTTCCTGCACAGAAAAAAAGAAAAAAAGCAATGATCGTCATTCTGGAGGTAATAAATTTAAGAAATGTTTCTTTTATACTGTTAAACAAATTTTTTCGCACTCCTTTGTATAATCTCATCCAATCTGGTATTAATCTTAAGTATCAGCGGATAAAGGACCAATGAAACAACAGCAGTATAAACAATTTCAGGAATGATGATATGCAGCATATAGTATCCGATGTCGAATTTTGCACGCATCAAAAACAGCAGAACATAGCAGGTAAAGCCATAAAGGAAATCACTTGATAATATAATACCCAATGGCAAAATGATATTTTCCGGGAAAAAGATTTTATTAAAGAGCCCGTCAATAAATCCGATATACATGTATATCAATGCATAAAATCCAAGAAAGCTTCCAAAAAAGATATCAACAAAAAGGCCACAGATGAAACCGGTGACCAATCCTTCTTTTTCTCCCCGCATAATGCCGGTTGATGCAGTCAGAATGATCAGCAGATTCGGAACGATTCCGCCAAAGGCAATATAACGGAAAATAGTGGTCTGAAGGAGGAAACATGCAATTATCATAATAAAAGTAACAAGAAATTTTCTCATAGTTCAGTTCTCATTTGCAGATGAAAGACCCGAATCTGCGGCATCGGAGGAATCAGATGAATTAGAGCCTGCAGCCTGTGAATCGTTTTCTGAAGATGCTGCTGTTGCTGCTACTGATTGTTTCTTTTGTAAAATCACCAACACTTCGTCCAGATGCTCAAAATCAACAGCAGGCGTCAGAAGTCCTGATTTAGTCAGATTATTGGAATCAGAATTCAATGTATTGATATATCCGATCAGAATTCCCGGCAGATATTTGTCACTGATATTGGAAGTGACAACCTTGTCTCCGATTGTAACCTTATCTGCTTCATCCACAAGCTTGGAAAAAGTAATCTCTCCATTTGCATAAGTCGTCAGATTACCTGTTACAATCAAATTATCAGAAGATGAAAGAACCATACCACTGACAGAAGAATTATCGGCAATGATTGTTTCAACCTTTGCCCAATCAGGTCCTACGGAAGTAATCCGGCCAACAAGACCGCTTCCTGCAATAATATTCATATCTACAGAAAGTCCCTCATCCGTTCCCTTGTCAATTACAAAACTGTGATACCAGTTGCCGGAATCTTTTGCAATAATTCTTGCTCCGATTTTATCATATTGTGAGTAGGCAGCATCGAGATCATAGAGTTTTCGTAAATTCGAAAGTTCATATTTTTCCTGTTGCAAATTGGTGTTTTCAGTTGTGAGATCATCTATCTTTTTTTGCAATACGGCATTTTCAGATTGCAGCTGATGGATGTTTGTGAGATCTTTGGAGCGATCTGTCATCCATGTTCCTACTGATGTAATACCTTTTTGAAAGGGAATCACAAAAACACCCGCTGCGGAATTTGCTGCACCGGAAAAAATACTTGTATTATATGTAATTATAATTAAACCAATGCAGATAATTGTTAAAATAAAGAGGAGATACTTACCGGGTATGGTAAACTTATCTCCCCTTCTTTTTATTACAGGACTCATTTACTCATTCCTTCAATATCATAGGCAAGTGTTTTATACTGATCATCCTTAATAATCTTGGACAGACCAATTGCAACCGAGTTAACCGGATTCTCGGACAGATTTACATTCAGTCCGACGCCGTTGCTAAGCCTTTGCGCAAGGTGGCATACCTGAGAAGCACCACCGGTAAGGTAAAGACCATGCTTGTAGATATCAGCAGCAAGTTCCGGAGGTGTACGCTCCAGCGTAGCTTTGATATTGTCCAGAATGGTATCAAAATTTTCGACCAGAGCATTATTGATGATATCCGCCGGAATTTCACGTTCTACGGGAAGCCCGGTTACAATATCACGGCCGTATACCAATGCACCTTTATTTTCTTTTTCAAGATCACGCAGTGATATCTTAACATTCTCCGCCGTCTTATTTCCTACAATCAGACTATATTCCTTACGAATCTGTGAGCGAATGGAATCATCAAATTTGCGTCCACCTACTTTGATCAATTTGCTCAGGACAATTCCACGTAAAGATAAAATAGAAATCTCTGTTGTATCATAGCCGACATTTACAACCAGCACACCCTGTGAATTCATAACATCCACATTCATACCAAGTCCGTCTGCAATTGCTTTCTCAACAACCATGACCTTTTTTGCTTTTACATTGCTTTCCCGGATCAGATCGTTAAAAGCACGTTTTTCTACCTGCGTGACATCGGTAGGTACCGCAATATAAAAGTCAACCGGTTTAAGATTGCCTTTCATCTGATCGGTTATAAACAGTTTTACCAGAGTCTCCATATGATTAATATCAGCAATGACACCGTTGTTAAGCGGGCTTGATATTTTGATTGTGCTGGGAGCCTTTTCATACATTTCATAGGCAGAATCCCCATAAGCAAATATGGTTGTTTTATTCTGAATGGCAATCATATTTTTTTCAACCATGATACTGTCTGTCGCCTTATTATAAATTTTAATACTGCTGGTACCTAAATCAATTCCGAATACATTATTACTCAAAATGGAATTTCCTCCTATATAAGTTTCTTTTCCTTAAAACTGAGATATGTATGGTCACCAATAATGATGTGATCGATCAGGTTGATATCTAAAAGCAAACCTGCCTTTTTCAGTTTATCTGTCACAATCAGATCTGCGCTGCTCGGTGTTGGATCACCAGCAGGGTGATTATGCAAAATCATAATGTTTACGGCTCCGTGAGTCAGTGCATGTATAAATACTTCTCTTGCAGACAGCATGGAACTGTTTACAGTCCCAATCGATAAAATCTTTTCATCCAACAGCTGCATTCGATTGTTCAGTGACAAAATAAGAACAATCTCCCGCTCTTCATGTCTCATTTTCTCCATATAATGAAGTGCAATTGTCTGCGGCTGCAAAAAAGACATCTTCTGTCTGGTACATGCCGATGCCATCCTGCGTGAGAGTTCAGCAATGCATTTTAACTTGACTGCCTTTACTTCTCCGATTCCTTCGATTTTCATCAGATCTGTAACAGATACGTGATAAAGGCTGTTGAGCCCCTGTTCCTGCCCGCTTCCCAGCGCAATTACTTTTCTTGCAATCTCAACCGGTGTTGTATGTCCGGTACCGGTTCGAATAATAATCGCGAGAAGTTCCTCTTCTGTAAGACTCTCTGCACCACTTTGCATGAAACGTTCGTATGGAAGTGCAGCTTTACAGGTTTCATTTTCCATCAGCATGTTTTTTAATGATTTTCCGGTATTCATTTTCCTCCGCATGCTCTCCGGGCAGTTGAAAGGAATCGGTACCGAACCTGTAATACATTATTATACTACAACATCTGATATATGATCAGCCCAAGTGCGATGCCGATAATACTGGCAATCGTGATCTTGATGGTTAATCCAAAGGTGATCACAAGAATTCCCAGATCCAGATATAAAGGCTGCGTCAGTCCAAATTCCTTACCGTAGTTCAGAAAGGTTGATGGAAAAAGACTTCCTATATACCCACCGATTACGATACCTGCCAGAATCAGCAGAAAACATGACCAGGAATTTTTTCCCGTCCCGTAACTCTTACTCATGTGCAACCTCCAGCGATAGTATAAATGCAGATTAGCTTCACATTTGGCTTAATCTACCCTATTCTACTACAATTTCTTTTTACTGTATAGATTTTTGGTCAATTAATCCGCGTTTCATCATGAGCTGAACGGTTTTGAGAATACCAAATTTTGCATGCGCCCAGGTAAGTCCCCCCTGGAAAAAAACGGTATAAGGAGCCTTAATGGGTCCGTCTGCCGAAAGTTCAATGGAGGAACCGGAAACGAAAGCACCCGCCGCCATAATAACTTTTGCATCATATCCCGGCATATCCCATGGTTCCGGTGTGACATAAGAATCTACCGGTGCAGCAGCCTGAATTCCCTGACAGAATGCAATTATTCCTTCCGGTTTTCCAAAAGTAATCGCCTGTATGATGTCATATCGCTCCTGTGTGCTATCCGGAAGAACAGAAAATCCAAGATGCTCATACAGATTTGCCGCAAAAATTGCTCCCTTGAGTGCACTTGCCGTTACGGTCGGAGCAAGGAACAATCCCTGATAAAACTGTGGCAGTATTCCAAGTGAAGCGCCGACCTCTTTTCCAAGTCCCGGAGAAGTCAGCCGATAGGCTGCATTTTCTATGCAATCTTTTTTACCTGCAATATAGCCGCCAATCGGAGCAAGACCTCCGCCGGGATTCTTGATCAGCGATCCCACTACCATATCAGCGCCAACATCGGAAGGCTCAATCGTTTCAACAAATTCTCCGTAACAGTTGTCAACCATGCATAAGACATCCGGTTTGATTTTCTTGATAAACGCAATCAGTTCCCCGATTTTCTCAACAGAAAGTGTCGGTCTTGTCTGGTACCCCTTTGAACGCTGGATGGTTACCAGGTGCGTTCTGTCATTCAGCGCAGTCCGTATGGAATCATAGTCAAAACTGCCATCAGCAAGTAAATCAACCTGCCTGTACGTAATTCCATATTCTGCAAGTGAACCTTTTGAAGGACGGATGCCGATGACTTCTTCCAGTGTATCATATGGTTTTCCCACGGGAGAAAGCAGTTCATCCCCGGGACGCAGATTGCTCATCAGTGCAAGTGCAAGCGCATGCGTGCCGCAGGTAATCTGTGGTCTTACAAGTGCATCCTCCGTATGAAAAACGGACGCATAAACAGCCTCCAGCGTATCCCTGCCCAGATCATTATAACCGTATCCGGTTGTTCCAAGAAGACAGGCCTCTCCCACCTTGTTCTTCTGCATCGCACCAATGACTTTCAACTGATTATATTCTGCAATTTCATCTATTTTTTCAAAGCGTTCTTTCAATCCGGCGCATATTCGGTCCCCTATTTCATATACTTCTTTGGAAATTCCGAGTTGCTCATACATTTCCCTGTTGATCTGATTCATTTTATTCCTCATTTCTATTTTTCAGTAAAAATACATCTTCATTCAGAAAGCGTCACCACAGGCGTTTCGATTTGCCTGATCAGTTCTTCCAGAATCTGCTGATCGTCCCGCGCGAACATAGATTTGTCAATCCAACGTACATCTTTTTCTCTGCGAAACCAGGTCAGTTGTCGTTTGGCAAAATGCCTTGTATTGCGTTTGATCAAAAAGACGGCACGTTCCAGATCATATTCCTGATTGAAATAAGCCAGAATTTCTCTGTAACCAAGGCCCTGCATGGAAGTCATTTCAGGACGTACGCCCATCTGCAGCAGTTTCTGAACTTCTTCCACAAGACCGCTTTGTATCATATCATCCACTCTCTTGTCGATTCTGCGATACAGTTCCTCCCTGTCATCTGTCAGGACGAAATAGCGGAAATCATAGGCAGATTTACGGGCATGTTCCGCTTCATTGTGTTCGGAAATGCATCTCCCCGTCTTATGATAATATTCCAGTGCCCGAATTACGCGCTTGCTATTATTGGGGTGAATCATATCGGCGGAAATAGGATCTACCATGCGCAGCTGCGCATGAAGCGCTTCCGGCCCGGTCTGGACCGCTTCCTGTTCCAGCACATTGCGGTAGGTTTCATCCGAATCCGTCTCGGTAAAATCAATTCCGTATAATACGGCCTGAATATAGAATCCGGTACCGCCTGCTATAATCGGAATATGTCCACGTGCATAAATACCTGCCAGAATATCATTTACCATATGCTGAAAAATACATACATTGAAATCCTGTGTCGGATCAAGTACATCAATCATATGATGCATAACACCATCCATTTTCGATGTACTGATTTTATCTGTTCCGATATTCATATGCCGATACACCTGCATGGAATCTGCAGAAATTATTTCTCCGCCTATTTTTTTTGCAAGCGCAATCGATAATTTTGTTTTTCCGACCGCTGTAGGGCCCGTTAAAATAATCATTTTATTCATCATTACACGATCCGTTTAAATTTCTTATCAATTTCATATTTGCTCATTGCTACAATTGTTGGACGACCATGTGGGCAATTATAAGGGTTGTCCAATGTCAAAAGTTCATCGATCAGCGCTGACATTTCTTCTTCTGTCATATGCATATTTCCCTTTACGGAAGCCTTGCAGGCCATGCTTGCAAGTTTTGCGGTAATAACATCCGGATCTTTCATCCCGCTTTCATGCGAAAGCTCATCCAGAATATCCATGAACATCGATTTTGCATTATCACAGCCATACAGATCTGTCGGAATTTCCCGCATGGCATATTCATGACCGCCAAAATCATCAATCTGAAAATGAAGCTGTTCAAAATAACTTCGAAAAGTTTTAAAGAGATCTTCTTCCTGTGCACTCAATGTCAGAATGACAGGCGGATTGATAATCTGACCGGTCAGGGCGTTATCATGATAGCGTTTCAGCATTCGTTCATAGTTCACTTTTTCATGTGCGGCATGCTGATCTACAATAAACATTTTATCCTGAAAAGCAAGGATCCAGTAGGTATCAAATATCTGTCCGAGAATATGATATTCTTCGCGATGTTCTTTGGTAAGCAGCCTTTCTTCAAACAAATCCAGCTGAACATTTTTTTGAACAAGAATCTGTTCGGATGCCTTGATAATCGGTGAATGTCTTGCATATTCTGCAGCTTGCGCTTCTTTTCCGCTTGTGTCACCAATCACACGGTTCCAGAGTGGCGCTTTACCTGTTGCTTCACATTTGACATGCGTTTCAGAAGAAGATGCGTCAGAATGGATAACGGGTTCCTGTAACACGGGACTTGCATAAACCGGAGTATTTTCCTGTACTTTATTTTCTGGTACTCTATTTTCCAGTACTTTATTTTCCTGCAGACGATTGGTTTCAAAAGGTTCCGGAATGGATGCCTTTTTTGAAACGATTTTTTCAGCTGCTTCTTTTGAAAAAGTACCTGAAAGCTGATTGTTGCTGATCGGTTCGCTCTTTTGCACGGTTTCACTAAACAGTGCATCCGGAATCATTTCATGATCATGCAACGTACTGAAAATATTACTGCTGACAAACTCATACAGGGATGTCTGATTATTAAAATGTACTTCCATCTTGGAAGGATGTACATTTATGTCAACCATATCGGGTTCCATTGTAATATGCAGGACAACAAATGGAAATTTATGCTGCATCAGATACTGCCGATAACCTTCTTCTAAAGCTTTGGAGATGACTTTGTCCCGAATATATCTTCCGTTCACAAAAAAAGTTTCAAAATTGCGATTGGAACGGTTAATAACCGGTTTGCCAAGATATCCTTCCAGAAGAACACCCTCCTGCTCTGCCTTGATTGGCACAAGGGAGCCGGCAACATCGCGTCCGTAAATACGATAAATCAGCTCTTTGAGATCACCGTTTCCGGTTGTATGGAATCGGTCATCCTTATTATTAATAAAATGAAAAGATATCGAAGGATTATCCAGTGCAAGATGCTCCATCAGATCCGCAACATAAGATCCTTCTGTCTGCGGCTGTTTCAAGAACTTTTTTCTGGCAGGTGTATTAAAAAACAGGTTACGCATAATGATGGTTGTTCCGCAAGGCGCTCCGATTTCTTCAAATCCTGCTTCCTCCCCACCGTTTACGGAATATCGGATTCCGGTAAGTTCTTCCTGCGTCTTTGTGATCAGATCCACCTGTGCAACGGCAGCAATACTCGAAAGTGCTTCACCCCGAAAGCCAAGGGAATGAATGGTAAAGAGATCTTCCATTCGTTCGATTTTACTGGTTGCATGTCTTTTAAATGCTTTTCGAATCTGATTCTTTTCAATTCCGCTGCCATTATCCGTAACACGAATCAGATCGATTCCGCCACCCCGGATTTCTACCGTAATCGCATCCGCTCCGGAATCGATTGCATTTTCCACGAGTTCTTTTACAACGCTCGCGGGGCGCTCCACCACTTCTCCTGCCGCAATCTGATCAATCGTGTTTTTGTCCAGTTCATGAATTTCAGCCATCAGCTATCAGCCCCTTCATCTTCCGCTTCTTTTTTCCAGCGGTTCTTCAGCTCGTTCTGAAGCTTGTAGAGTGTATTGAGCGCATCTACAGGTGTCAGATTCGTAATATCGATGTCTTGCAGTTCCCTGAGTATATCTTCATCTTTCACGGCATCGAAAAGAGATATTTGATCAATATCAACCGCATCATAATGTTTAACAGGCTTCTTGTCGATTTTGGTATCAACTGTAATATTCTGGACTTTTTCGGTAATATCATTGTCAGAAAGCTCAGCCACAATTTCCTTTGCTCTGTCAATGACCATGTCCGGAATACCCGCAAGCCTTGCAACCTGAATACCATAACTCTTATCCGCGCCGCCTTTAATGATTTTACGGAGAAAAACAATGTCATCTCCATTTTCTTTAACAGCAATGCAATAATTGTTTACATTATCAATCTTTCCTTCCAGTTCTGTCAGTTCATGGTAATGTGTTGCAAAAAGTGTCTTGGAACCAAGATATTTACGGTTACTGATGTGTTCGATTACCGCCCATGCAATTGCAAGCCCGTCGTATGTTGATGTTCCGCGTCCGATTTCATCCAGGATCAGAAGACTTTTTGCAGTCGCATTTCTCAGAATGTTGGCAACTTCATTCATTTCAACCATAAAGGTAGACTGACCGCTTCCCAGATCATCCGATGCACCGACTCTGGTAAATATCCGGTCCACAATACCGATATCTGCACTTTTGGCAGGTACGAAGCTACCGATCTGCGCCATTAATACGATTAACGCAGTCTGACGCATATACGTTGATTTTCCGGCCATATTGGGACCGGTAATAACCGAGATGCTATGTTTTTTATTATCAAGAAATGTATCATTGGAAATGAACATGTCGGTTGTGTCCATCATCTGTTCCACAACCGGATGTCTTCCTTCTCTGATATCAATTACGCCGCGGTCGTTCAGCCCGGGTTTTGTGAAATGATTGCGTTCTGCAACATAGGCAAGTGAACAATATACATCCAGAATTGCAATTGCTTTTGCTGTTTTCTGTATCCGCTCGATTTCATGGGAAATAAAATCACGTATTTTACAGAATACATCATATTCAAGCGTATTCAGTTTTTCCTCTGCATTTAAAATCGTATCTTCCAGTTCCTTGAGTCTTGGAGTGGAATAGCGTTCACAGTTTGTCAGCGTCTGTTTACGGACGAAATCTTCCGGAACCTTATCTTTTGCTGAATTGGTAACTTCAAAGGAATAGCCGAATACATTGCTGTATTTGATCCGCAGATTTCTGATTCCGGTTCGTTCACGTGTCTCATCTTCCAGCTCTGCCAGCCAGTTCTTGCCGTTTGTCCTGGCTTCCCTGAAATGATCCACATCCGGATCAAAACCATCCCGGATCATTCCGCCTTCCCGGATTATCAACGGCGGTTCTTCGACAATAGACCGATTGATCAGATCATAAATATCTTCCAACGGATCAATTCTCTCATATATTCTGTCCATCTCTGCATTTCCCTTAAAATCTTCCAGTGCGATGCGAATCGACGGTAACATTTTAAGCGAATTGCGAAATGCCAGAAGATCACGCGGATTTGCAGTTTTGTAACTGATCTTGGACATTAATCGCTCCAGATCATAGATCGGATTCAGATATTCCCGCAGTTCATCTCTTGAAACCGGTTTGGTTACGAGTGAGTCCACCGCATCCTGGCGTTTCTTCATTTCATCGATGTCGATTAACGGCTGTTCAATGAAACTGCGCAGCATACGCGCACCCATTGCGGTCTTTGTTTTGTCCAGTACCCACAGAAGCGTTCCTCTTTTTTGCTTGTCACGCATGGTCTCGACCAGTTCCAGATTACGCCTGGTAGAACTGTCCAGCAGCATATATTTGCTTGTCAGATAAGGCATGATATGCGTAATATTTGCCAGATCCGATTTCTGCATATCCTGCAGATATTGTAAAAGTGATCCGGCAGCAACTGTTCCAAGCGGGAAATCATCGATTCCCAGTCCGATCAGAGAATTGACCTTAAACTGCTTCATCAGAACATTTTTATCTGTATCTTCATCAAAATAATGTGCATCCAGCGGGTATACGGTGATTCCAAGTCTGCCTTTCAGATCATCCAGATTGGCTCCGCTTAAAGTAAAAGCATCATTGCAGATGATTTCAGAAGGGCTGTATTTAATGATTTCATCCATAATATTACGAAGATGTTCTGCTTCGGTCAGAAAGAAATCACCGGTCGAAACATCTGCAACCGAAATACCGCTTTTGTCATCTCCATAAAAAATGCACATCAGATAATTATTCTTGGATTCTTCCAGTGACTGGATATTCAGGTTTGTGCCAGGCGTAACGATCCGGATGACTTCTCTTTTTACTATCCCTTTTGCAAACTTGGGATCTTCCATCTGTTCACATATTGCTACTTTGTATCCTTTTGATACCAGTTTGTTGAGATATCCATCAACAGCATGATATGGAATACCACACATGGGAGCCCGTTCTTCCATCCCGCAGGCTTTTCCCGTCAGGGTCAGTTCCAGTTCCTTGGAAGCAATTTCCGCATCCTGAAAGAACATCTCATAAAAATCTCCCAGTCTGTAAAAAAGCAGACAGTCTTTATTTTCTTCTTTTGTTTTAAGATAATGCTGCATCATCGGAGACACATCATCAATATTTGGCTCCGTTACTTTTGATTCCACTAAAGTCTGACCTCACTTCTGTTTTATTGTAAAGGAAGCATGGTACCCATATAATAAAAACCATGACATTCATCCAGGTGTACACTTACAAACTGACCTATCAGAGCAGCGCCTCCGGGAAAATGCACCAGCGTGTTGTTGCTCATTCTGCCCGTCAGTAGTTCTGCATGCTGTTCATTGACTGATTCAACCAGTACATATTCATCTTTCCCAAGCCATCTGACAGACTGCTCTCTTGCCGTTTCCTGCACAACAGTTAAAAGACGGTCAAAGCCGCGCCGGACAGTCTCTTCCGGAACCTGATCCGGCATACCGGCAGCAGGTGTCCCGGTACGTTTGGAATAGATAAAGGTAAAGGCATTGTCATATCGGGCTTTTTTTACGACATCAATTGTTTCATCTACATCTGCATCCGTTTCTCCCGGGAAACCGACAATGATATCCGTTGTAATTGCAACATCCGGAATTTCTCTGCGAATTTTATCGACCAGAGCAAGGTAGGAAGCCTTGGTATAATGTCTGTTCATCTTGTCAAGAATCCTGTCAGATCCGGACTGGATCGGCAGATGAATATGTCTTGCAACTTTTGGATTGTCACGAATGGTATGAATCAGTTCATCCGACAGATCTTTCGGGTGCGGAGTCATAAAGCGAACCCGTTCTATTCCGTCTATCTGACACACCTGCGCAAGCAGTTCTGCAAAAGAAATGGGATCCGCAAGGTCCTTACCATAGGAATTCACATTTTGTCCAAGCAGCATAATTTCCCTTACACCATCTTTTGCAAGAGATTCAATCTCACGCAGAATATCAACAGGCGTTCTGCTGCGTTCGCGTCCACGTACATAAGGTACAATACAATAACTGCAGAAATTATTGCATCCGAACATGATGTTCACACCGGATTTAAACGCATATTTTCGACTGACCGGCAGATCTTCCACGATCTGATTGGTATCCTTCCAGATGTCAATCACCATTCGATCAGATACCAGCATCGTACAGATCAGTTCTGCAAATTTAAAGATATTATGCGTTCCGAAGATCAGGTCCACAAAGCGATAGCTTGTTTTTAATTTATCAAGCGCCACCTGCTCCTGCATCATACATCCGCATACAGCCACTTTCATCCATGGCTTGTGCTTCTTGATTCCGCCAGCATACCCCAGACGACCGTATAAACGCTGGTCTGCATTGTCCCGAACGGTACAGGTATTGTATATTACAAAATCGGAATCTTCTGTTTCACTTTCCACATAACCGATATCTTTTAATATGCCCATCAGTTTTTCAGAATCACGGGCATTCATCTGACATCCGAAACAGACTGAACAGGCAGTTAAAGGTCTTCCGAGTTCCAGGCTTTGCTCTTTGATAAGCTGTCGTGCTTTCTTAATATAATAATACTGGCGCGCCGGTTCTTCTGTGGGAGCCGGTCTCAACAAATCGGCGCTGTCTATCATTTCTTCTATATTTATCTCTGTCATAAAAGAATATATTACCTTTCTGCTGCAATAGAAATACGATACATTTACTTATTTTTTTCTTATTTTTTTACTGTTTTCTTCGTGACTGCCTTTTTGGGAACAGCTTTTGTTTTTGCTTTCGTTGTTTTCGTTGTATTTTTACTGAAGGCTTTTTTAGCAGAAATTTTTGCAGATGATTTTTTCAGTTCAAATGCTCCATAGATCTGAACCAGATTAATCAGAATCGCAACTACCTTTTCCATTTCTTGTATAGAAGCATATTCGTATTTGCCATGATAATTATATCCTCCTGTACACAGATTCGGGCAGGGAAGACCGCGGAAGGAAAGTGCTGCGCCGTCCGTACCCCCGCGAATCGGATTCTCAATCGGGGTTACCTCTGCTTCCTGCATTGCTTTTCTTGCATTTTCAATCAGATGCATATGCGGCTTGATTTTTTCAATCATATTGTAATAAGAATCTTCCATGGTCAGCTCAATTGTTCCCGCACCATATTTATGATTCAGATAAGATACAATTTCCTGAAAGCGATTTTTTTTCTCTGAAAATTTATTCAGATCATGATCCCTGATAATATAATAAACAACAGCCATATCACAGGTTCCCTTCATCAGTGTCAGATGATAGAAGCCTTCTCTTCCCTGCGTGTACATGGGATTGTCAAACACCGGGAGCATGGACTGAAATTCATATGCGATCAGCGTTGCATTCCGCATTTTGCCTTTTGCATCGCCTGGATGTACACTTCTGCCGTGAATGATCAGTTCTGCCTCTGCCGCATTGAAATTCTCATATTCCAGTTCTCCCAGCTTACCACCGTCAACCGTATAGGCAAAATCTGCGCCAAAACGCGCCAGATCAAAATATCTGGTTCCTTCTCCCACTTCCTCGTCCGGCGTAAAACAAATACGCAGATCGCCGTGCTTTATTTCCGGATGCGCAATCAGATGGGCAGCCATGGTTAATATTTCAGATATTCCGGCCTTATCATCCGCGCCCAGAAGCGTTGTTCCATCGGTAACGATCAACGATTCTTTTTTATGGGAGAGAAGTTCCGGAAAATCTTTCGGAGAAAGAACGATCTTTTCCTTTTCATTTAAAACAATATCCTTGCCATCATAATTCTCGATGATTCTGGGATTTACACCTTTTCCGGTAACCGCGTCAGAGGTATCCATATGTGCAATAAATCCGATCACAGGAACCTTTGTGGTTTTCTGATCCAACGTGGAAGGAATGGTTGCATACAGGTAACAGTGCTCCTTATCGTAAAAAACATCCGCCGCCCCGATTTCTTTTAAATCCTTTTCCAGCATTTTTGCAAGATCGTGCTGCTTCATGGTAGAAGGGGATGTATCACTTTTTTCATTGGATTGTGTGTCTACTTTCACATACCGTAAAAATCTTTCAATCACTGTTTCTTCAACTTTTTTATTGCTGTTCATTTCATTTATTGCTCCTTTTTCTATAATTTGACCGCTTTTGTGATAGTCCGGATGTATCAGCATCCGTTCCGAAACATGCAGTTCTTTCAGCATCTGGTATACATCTGCTTCTTCTGCGGGAAGATTGGATACAATGCCGCGAAGTGCATCTCTGTTTCGGATATAAGTATAGGCATTCCCCTTTTTCCCTTCACGAAGCAGTGCTCCCATGTGATATAGGATATTCATGACTTCGGATGATTGGGATGCCGGCAGTTTTACTGCTTTTGCCAGCTCTTTACCGGTAAATGGTTCCGGCAGCATATCCGGAATCATTTTAATATAATCCGCAGGGGTATTGAGCAGATATTCTGCTTCCAGACTGAGCGGGATACGATCATGTCTGTGTGATCCACGCTTTTTATTATAACTCCATCCGTCCAGTACCCGATATTCTTCAAAATCAATCATCAGCAGAATCAACCGGAAATTGGGATGGTTCAAAAACGTTTTGATCCGGTACAGTTCTTTGAATCCGCGAAAAGGTGTCCCGACAGCAGGTGTTCTGTGCGGTCTGGTAAGTTCTCCCGTTTCCGGATTGATCCAGATTGTCCATTTACGATAAGGCATGGGATAAACAACCGTGACCTGATATTCAGGTAAAAAAGACAACAGCTTATCCCGCAGTTTACCAAAATTACCATTCTGAATTTCAATGATCTGATGATCATAATATATATCCGCAACATAGTTGTTAATCGGTATTTCTTTTGCATCTTCACTGGGTGCATAAAAATCTTTTACAACCGTATGAAGCGTCTTCTCCTGCAATAATCCGATGCTTCTGTGGACTTCTCTTTTTTCTCTACCGATATATTTCTGAACTGATTTTTGAAAATCACGCTGTCGCTGTTCCCAGTTATTCATTGTTTTCTATTTTTGTCCTTGTGCAAAAAATTCTTTTTGATATATGCAAAGGTTTTTTCTTCTCCTTCATCCGCCAGCATATGCAGAAACTTTTCCAGCATTTCCTGTGTGTAGGGATGAAGCGGCAGCTTCTGCTTTGCCTGCATGTAATAGCGTAGGGGATCGGAAGAAAGATACTGTTTGCCGCGATAGGTTTTACTGGCAGCAACCCGGTCAGCAATCATTTCAGCAATATATCGATCCGGCATCCTGGCAGGCATTACACCAAAAGGTGCATCGCTGTTTCTGGTACTGAAATCAACCCAGTATTCAAAATGATGCCGGTTCCTGCCTTTATGATGAAGCCAGGCCTTACTGTAGCCGATAACTTCCCGTTCTCTGGCATTGGGGCTTCTCGTCCCCTGAAAGAAACGGCATCCGCTCCAGAATTCCACCGGAGAATATTTGGAAAGATCGTGTGTCATTCCCTGCCAGTATAAACCCATTTTGAAACATTCCCGGCGTACCAGTTTTTTATGATGCCGAATTGTCTGAAAATGACCAAGGATATTTTTGAATTGTAGTTTTGGTATTTTTGCGGTTTCAACTGCATGAATGCAGCAATTTGTATTAATTTGTTCCATCTTTATATTCCGTTTCATTCGTTTGATCGATACAATGATGTTTTCTGTTTGCATGTTTCACTTTAAAATGCCTGCCGTTCTCTGACTTTAGGGAGCTTGCATTCTCCCTTTCCAACATAGATACATACACTTCTTGCATCGCACAATACCTGTTCCTGATGAAGTAACAGTTCCGGGGTTTCAGATATCTGACCGGAAGCCGTATCAGACAGCAGATACCATTTCATTTGATCAGGAAGTCTTGGAAGCGCAAAGGTGACAGGTTTCCAGTGCATATTGTATGCAATGTAATAAAAGGAATGATCTGCTTCCTCCGGGGTATAAAATCCACAGTACAACATTCCGATACTGTGACTGTAATCGGAAAGATCCGGTCTCCATGCCTCCACCCCGTGATAGGAAAAATCGGGATATCCGCATGCCAGATGGTCCATCAGCCGGAAGGGATGACTTTGATGAAACAACGGGCTGTTTGCTCTTAATTTAGATAAAAACAGGACGTAATTAAATATTTCTTCATTATGATTTTTTGCGGACCAGTCTATCCAACCGGTAGGATTGTCCTGACAATATGGATTATTATTTCCATTCTGTGAATTACAGAATTCATCACCGCCAAACAGCATGGGCGTTCCCTGTGCCAGAAAAAGCATCGTCAGAATATTTCGGATCTGCCTGTTTCGCAGTTGGCAGACAGCTTTTTTCCTGCTCGGACCTTCCACACCACAGTTCCAACTGCAGTTTTCATCTTGTCCATCGCAGTTTTCTTCTCCATTTGCTTCATTATGCTTGTGTTCATAAGAGACCAAATCATGCAGACGAAATCCTTCATAATTACAGATATAATTTATGGTTCCATGGTCAGCAGCATTTAAATGCATGGCATTTAGAAATGCCCCAAGTGTACTGTCATCGCCTTTCAGAAAACGTCTTGCAGTATATAAAAAATCATCTTTGTATTCCGCCAGAGAACGGAAAACAGGAGCCGTATGATTTTTACCATAAACCCTGTCATAATCAAATCCATAATTCATCAGTTTACAGTCTGATAAGATTGGATCAGAAGCAATCATCTGATTGGGGATTCTGGCGCCTTTCAGATGAATACCATCTATTTCATAGCAAAGAATCCAAAAATGAAGGACATCAATCATTTGCTGCTCCGGTACGGTCTCCGGAAAATAGAACTGCAGAATGACTTCCATCCCTGCTTCATGAAAAGCATGCATCATCCGGCGAAATTCTGCTTTCGGATCCTCCGGATTGCTGCAGTATGCTGCACGCGGCGTGAAATAGTAGCCATCAGAATAACCCCAGAAATTGATTTTCTTTTTTCCGGACTCTGCAGAACGGATACTGCCATTTTCACTGATCAGATAGGAACTCCCTGGTCCGGAAGAGGCCATTGTATCATTTTTCTGATCAGAAGTTCCATTGTATTTCTTTTCATCAACAGACTGCATTTCATATACTGGCATCAGTTCAACTGCAGTCACGCCCAGCGACTGCAGATAGGGAATCTTCTGTACCAGCCCGTCAAATGTACCGCGCAGAGGCTGTGCAACACCGGAAGTCGGGCTCATGGTGTATCCTCTTACATGAACCAGATACAGAAAGCTTTTTTCATATGGGATATGATTATGCCCGGAATTTTTTACAGGATAATCTTGTCCAAATCCGCATCGGAGTTCTTTTTCCGGAACATAGCTGCCCCACTTTTCCAGCCCGAATATCCGCTGTGCATAAGGATCACAGAAAAGTCTGCCATCTTCATATAACAAATAGGAATCATAATCGGAAGCTGCATCTTTGATTTGTGCACTGTAAACTCTTCCGCAGCGCTGATTATCTGTCAGAATAATCAGCTGTTTACGGCCTGACTTTTTGTCATACAGGTTGATACCACAGCTAATACCGCCATGATACTGCGCACTGAAATGTAAATCATTTCCTTTCCTGATACAGCCAAAAGGGTAAGGATTCCCCGGCAGAACCTGGTATTTATTACTCATATGGTTTCGTCCATTCTTTTATCATAAAACTGTTTTTATATGATTGCGTTATGCTTTTACACAGGTGCATAAATTTTCCATCCTGCATCTGATTTTAGCACAATATGCTGATGATTGCACCGCATTCCTGAAATGCTGTCTTTTTTTATAATTTATGATACAATCATGCTATGATGATCTGTTTCATCAAAATAAAAAAACGACCCTATAAACATTTGAAAAGAAAGGTATGGATAAATATGGATTTTTCTGAAATTGCCCAGAAAATGAATCAACGACTCGAAAACGGTGAGGATATCACTGTCGATCTGGATCTGGATGACGGCAGAACTGTTACCTGCACTACCATGATTATCTTGACAGTAGATAAGAAGGATTATATTGTTCTGCTTCCGCTTGACGAAAACGGTCAGAATGACAGCGGTGAAGTATGGTTCTATCAGTATATTCCGGGTGAAGGGGATGAACCGCAGCTTGGCTATATCAGTGAAGATGACGAGTATGAAAAGGTATCTGATGCATTTGATGAATATCTGGATGATGCAGAATTTGATGAACTGATTGAAACGAACCCTGAGGATCAGGATTCTGATGACATAGACCATAACTGACGGATACACCTGATCAGTCTGGATGGCAGCATCGGATTTTCTTTGGTTCCTGTTACGTAAGACAGCATGAGCGTCTGCTTGGCCCTTGTCATTCCGACATAGAGCATGCGGCGCTCTTCTTCTATCTGCACCGGAGTAATGGACTTGCGGTTTGGAAGAATTCCTTCATTCAGATCAGGGAGCCACACCGTATCAAATTCAAGTCCTTTTGATGCATGCATTGTCATAAGTCGTACGCCAGTCCGCCCTGCATCGCATGCATGAGTAGTTTGTGATCTGATTTCTTCAATACATTCCGAAATATGTTTTATAAAAGAATGGTAATCCATGTATTCCCTTGCACTTTCCTGCAGCCAGTCCATTTTATGTCTGAGCATTTCTCTCTCTCCTGGTTTTACTTGCTTTAACGCATAATCCTCATAGCCGATTTCAAAGCGAATATAACGAATTGCCAGAAATGGTCTCAGGTGTCTGAGCATTTCGCAATCCCGAAACAGTTTATTTACTGTTTTCTGCATTTGCGGCTGTCCACGATAAAATGCCAGGATAATATCCTTTGTAATACTTTCTGAATTTGCAGCACTTTCTCTTTTAATATAACGCAGCGGTTTATTCATAATCATGAAAAGATGCCGCCTTTGCTGACCTCCGCAGGCAAAATCAAGATATGCCAGAATATCCTGTATAAATGGATCTTCATATTGTGATTTTGTTTTTTCCTGTAAAATAAAGGGAATCCCGCTTCCGGCAAACATTTCAGCCATGGCAGCGGCTTCAGCATTTGTTCTGAATATAACTGCGCTTTGACTGGCACAGTCAGTGTGTGCTTGAAAATACGAAATGATAGCGGCATATTCCATCTGACGGGTCTGGTATGCAAAAGCTTTTACCTGTCCTGCCTTTTCCCTTTTTACTGCTTTCATCTCCTTTTGATATCGCGTCGTATTTTCTCCGATAATGGTACTCGAAACATTCAAAACAGACTCACAGCATCTGTAATTGATATTCAAAAAAATCTTTTTCATCTGTGGATAATAATCCTCAAAATGCAGCATGATTTCAGGCTTTGAACCACGGAATCCATAGATTGCCTGATCATCATCTCCTACAATAAAAAGATTCTGTGCTGGAAGTGCCAGCATTTGTATAATTGCAAATTGCATTCTGTTAATATCCTGATATTCGTCTATCAGAATATATTGGAACATATCCTGCCACTTTTTCAGTAAAACAGGATTTTTTTGTAAAAGGTGCAGGCATGCAAGTATCATGTCGTCAAAATCAATTTTTCCAAGTTCATGAAGCATTCCCTGATAGGATTCAAAAATGCGGATAAAATATTTTTTGAACGGATGTGTATCTTCACATGCATCAGGACTCTCCCCATCGTTTTTTATTCTGCTGATTTCTGCCAGAAGCTGTCTGATGTTATCAATACTTCCTTCCATCATTTCAGCATCCTGGGGCATATTATGATACAAATATTCATCTTTCAGATTTTTCAGAATATGTTGTAATATATTGTTTTTTTCTTTTTCGGTGATTAGTTCGAGGCGATTGCCTGACATGGATAGACGGATGATCTGAAAAAAAGCAGAGTGAAACGTTCCAAAATGAACTTCCGGATATTTCTGATCTGTCAGCTTTTGAAAACGACTTTGCATTTCCAGTGCAGCAGCTTTTGTAAAAGTAATGACCAAAATAGTCTGTGGATCAATACCGGCATTCTCAATCAAATACCTGATCCGTTGGATGATCACAAATGTTTTCCCGCTTCCAGGTCCTGCAAGAACCATTGCAGGACCATTGATATGCCTAATTGCAGCAAGCTGTGCGGGATTTCCACTGATCTCCGATGATAGGGGAAAAGTGTTATAATTCAAGTTGTTCTATTCCTTTTCTGATGCGGTTGCAGGTTTCTTCCCTGCCAATAATTTCCATGATTTCTGTTGCACCGCAGGGAGTCATTTCTTTTCCTGATACAGCAATACGAAGCGGCCAGAGTACATAACCGTTCTTATAGCCTTTGTCTGTTACATAATCTTTTACTGCAGTATAAAGTGCATCATTACTGTATTCTTCCTGCGTTTCCAGCAAAGGTAAAATTTCCTTTAATACAGCAAGACTGCTCACCGGGTCTGTCTTCATTTTCTTGTTTGTATACAGAACGTTGTCATAATCAGGAAGTATATCAAAAAAGCTGACCATATCCTGTATATCAGGCCATATCTCAATCCGTGTCTTAATCATGGCTGCAATTTTATGAAAATCGACATTTTTATGAATTGCTTCTTTCATGTACGGAAGTGCCAGCTCATAAAATCTGTCATCTTCCATTTTTTTGAGATATTCCCCATTCATCCAGCGAAGTTTTGTGTAATCAAATACCGCAGGAGATTTATTGATCCTGTGATAATCAAACTGTTTCACCAGATCAGCCAGACTCAAAATCTCTGTATTATCTTCCGGAGACCAGCCCAGAAGTGCTACGAAATTCACGACTGCTTCCGAAAGAAATCCCTGCTCGATCAAATCCTCAAAAGAAGAATGCCCGCTTCTCTTCGACAGCTTATGATGCTCTTCATCAGTAATGAGTGGACAATGAACATATTTTGGAACATCCCATCCGAAAGCATCATAAAGACGATTATATTTCGGGGAAGATGAAATATATTCATTACCGCGTACAACATGTGTGATTCCCATCAGATGATCATCTACAACATTGGCAAAGTTGTAAGTCGGAAAGCCATCGGATTTCATCAGGATCATATCGTCCAGTTCCTTGTTTTCGACTGTAATATCACCATATAACTCATCATGAAAAGTCGTTGTTCCTGTGGTTGGATTATTCTGCCGAATGACAAAAGGCTTACCTTCTGCCAGATTTTTGTCGATTTCTTCTTTTGACAGGCCAAGACAATGCTTATCGTATACATTAATTTCTTTGCCTTCTACGACCTGCGTCAGCCCTGCCAGTCTTTCCGGCGTACAAAAACAATAATATGCTTCTCCCTTTTCAACAAGTTCCTGCGCATACTTCATATAAATTCCAGACTTCTGTCTATCACTTTGAACATAAGGACCAACCGGTCCTTCCAGATCCGGCCCTTCATCGTGAACGAGTCCCGTATCTTGCAGCGTCTGATATATAATTTCGACAGCACCTTCCACAAAACGTTCCTGATCGGTATCTTCTATCCGAAGAATAAAATCTCCACCTTCATGTTTTGCGATAAGGTATGCATATAAGGCTGTTCTCAAGTTTCCTACATGCATACGACCTGTAGGGCTCGGTGCGTATCTTGTTCTGATTTTCATTTCCTAATTCCTGACCTTTCCATACAATCAAAATATTTCTTTTTTGCATTCAATTAGTCTATCATAAAACATTTAAAAAAGAAAATGAAGAGCAAATTTACCCAAAAAGCAAATATCTTATGATTTTGACCGGCTCCGTTTGGAGGCAGTGCACCAATCTCTTCAAAAAAGCTCTTCCCTGCATATGATACTGTAGGAAAGAGCTTTTAATCTGTAATATTGATCTGTATCGAAATTTGATTTGGATATCAATCAGTCTGAAGAACCGGTTGATGCATCTGCCGCTGTGAGACTGCTTTCTGTCACAGCTGTAGAAGAAACCTGATTTGTCAGTAAACTGGAACCTGCTGTTGCAGCAATCGTGCTTCCTACCATTTCTGAAGATGCAGAAGCATCTGAATCAGCAGAATTTTTAACAATCAGATCAGTCTGCGACTTATTAAATGCTGTGTGCAATTCACTTGAAACCAGATATACCGTAGAATCATTTCCGATTTTACAATAATAACGGGAAGTAGAATCACTGTAATTTCCAATATTTACGACATTCTGCTTGCCATCCGATGTTGTTACAGTAACAACAATTGCAGGCGTCTTCAAACCATACTGGTCAAAATTACTTACATTGTCAATTTTATTATTTGCAGTGATTTTTTCAATATCCTCAAGCATAGTGGATACGGTATCCTGATCAATTTTTTGTGCTTCGTCAGAAGATAAAACCCATACATCTGCTTTTTTTACAAGATCCGTTTCTCCGGATGCCATAGCAATCTTCATTTCTGTAATTGCAGACTTATCAAGCGTAAGTGCCGTATAGGTATCCGTTGATGATTTCTTATCCTGCACTTTATTATACTGTTTCAGTCCCAGATAACTGCCTGCAAAAATCAGCAGCAAAACCAATATTATGATCAATTGTACTTTCTGTTTTTTCATGATTTATGTCCTCTCTGTCTCCGTTATTTTTTGCGGCGGACATTCCAGATTACAATGCCGCTGACAAGAACCGCAAGTACACTGAGCAGACAGAGTACAATGATCAGCCTTGCATTCTGTGCAGAAATCGTCAGATTTGCACTGACAGGCTTGGACGGAATTGTGACCATCTTTACATCAAGATCTGCAAGACTGTTCAGTGTATTACCAAACAATTTCAGGTTCACACCATTTACAACCGTATTGATATCTGAAGTAAATGCATTTGCAGAAGTATAGATAATTGCAGTAGACGTTTTATCAGTCAGTGTTTTATCAACTTTCAAAGCAACTGTGTACTGACCGACCTTATCATCTGCTGTCTGATCGATTCCCTTTGTATAGTCTTCTTTCAGATATGCTTTTGCAGATGTCTGTAAAAGAGGAGAATACGTATATGACTTATTGGAATCATCATAAGAAAGAGCCTGTGCAAATGGATAGAGAACATGTCCTCCTGATGTACTGCTAAGCCCTGAAGTAATGTCATTATCTACCAGCGAAGGATACAAATACAGGCCTGGATACTGCTGTGTTGCAAGATGCATATTCTGATCTGTTTCAACTACCAGACCTTTATCTTCTGTTACACCATAATATGCCAGAATCGTATCAAAGTTTGTCATGGCAGCTTCGGTATTAAATGCTGTATTAATCAGAATCTTGCCGCCTTTATCAAGATAATCGGTTACCTTCTTGGCATCATCTGTCGTAAAGTCTGCAGTAGGTGCATTGATAATCAGCAGGTTACAGTCATCCGGAACAGTCTGATTCGTACTCAGATCAAGCGAATCAGAAGAAAGATTATACTTGGAAAGTATGGTACTGAAAGATTCATCAATAGCTGCTTCATTATGACCCGTAACAGTATATGCCTTAAGCAGCTCGTCTGACTTTAATGTTACATACTGTAAGCCGCTTGTAATCTGTCCTTCGATATCAAAAGCTGAAACTGTACTCTGATAGGTACTGTAATCAACAGTTGATACAATCATATCGGAATATGCAATATACTTATATCTGTTATTGGTATTATCCGTAACGATAACACTAAAGGACGGATCTGTTGTTGAAGAGCTGGATGAAGATGCGCTCATATATTTAGACGCAAACTGCGGATTCACAACCGGATCAACATACTGCAGTTTGATCTTTTTGTTCTGTGCACAATACAATTTCAGATCTTTAATAATTGCTGTTGCATCTGAATAATTACTGTAATCCTGACCTTCTTTTGCCATCAGATAGATTGTAATATCATCTGTGATTCCGGCAGCAATATCCTTTGATTCCTTACTGATCGAATATATTCCACCTGCTGTCACATCAACCTTGCGATAATCATCCGGAACCTGTGCCACTGCCATATTTGCAAAAACAACGACAGCTATCATAACAATAATCATGACACTGTTGTACGCACCAATGCCGAAATTACTTTTGGAAAATGCATATCTTCTCTTCTGAATGACCTGCACACACAAAAACAGGAACAGCGCTGTTAATGTAATAAAATAAATCAATGCAGTGACATCAAATGTTCCGCCTGTAACAGAAGAAAGTCTGCTTCTGAAATTGTAGGTATCATCTAAAAGATTTTTTAAGAAAGTAATCGGAATATTATCAAACAGGCTGCTTACAAGGAAACCAATCATAATAATGATAAAAGAAACAACCGTGCTGATGATCTGGCTCTCTGTAATTGCCGAGATAAACATACAGATTGCAATGATCATGACTCCATAAAGGAAAAAGCCAAGAATTGCGGTGTAAGCCCAAATAAATGAAACATCTCCGAAAAAAGACATCACGATCGGAAGAATACAGGTAACTGCAATTGGAATTGCAAATACCGCAACAAGGGAAAGAAATTTTCCCATTACGATCTGACCTACCGTAACAGGTGCGGTCAGGATCAGCTGATCTGTTTTGGAATGGCGCTCTTCCGAAAATGCGCGCATACATAAGAGCGGAAGCCCCAGTGTTAATCCAAATAATGCAGCACCGTCAAGTGTATTGGAAAGTGTGGTAGACATGCTGAGTATATTATCTACCATAAAAAACAGAAATATAAAAAACAGGATATAGGATACTGCAATCTGTCCGATTACGGTATGGAAGTATGATTTAAACTCTCTCTTAAAAATTGCGATCATTTATTTCTCCTCCTCGTTACCGGATGGCTGTTCAGCTTCGGTAGTAGTCTCTTTTTCTTTTTTATTTATTTTTCCTTTTTTTCTGTTTGGAACCATGCCAGGCGTTTCGGTTGTTACTTTCAGGAAAACGTCTTCCAGTGATTTTTCTTCCTGAATCATTGACAGGACAGGAAGTCCTGCAACCGCAAGAGACTTTGCAATATCCGCTCTGATATCATCCGCACTGTCTGTTTCAATTGTAACAGCAATACCGCCGTTGGAATCCTTTACTCCGGAAGTGACTATTTTGCTTACATGATTGATTCCTGCTACTGCACCACGAACCGCGGCTTCGTCACCCAGAATAGACATCTTGACCGTCATGGTTTTGCTGACCTGTTTCTCAAGGTCTGCAGGAGAACCGCTGGCAACCAGACTTCCATGTGATATGATCATTACTTCGTCACAGATTTCACTTACTTCAGAAAGAATATGCGAACTCAGAATTACAATGTGATCCTCACGAAGGGAACGAATCAGCGTCCGGATCTCCAGAATCTGCTGCGGATCAAGACCTACGGTAGGTTCGTCCAGAATAATCACTTCAGGGAATCCGATGAGTGCCTGTGCAAGTCCGACTCTCTGACGATATCCTTTGGAAAGATTGCGGATCATTCTGGTCTCATAATCACCCAGCATCGTCATTTTCAATATTTTTGCAATCTGGTCACGTCTGTCTTTTTTGGGAACTTTTTTTAGTTCCGCAACAAACAGCAGATATTCCCTGACCGTCATATCCGTGTACAAGGGTGGCATTTCAGGAAGATATCCGATACATGCCTTTGCTTTTTCCGGTTCACGCAGAATATCATAATTGTTAATTTTAACGGTTCCGCTGGTTGCAGCAATATATCCTGTCATGATGTTCATGGTTGTAGATTTTCCGGCACCATTCGGGCCAAGAAATCCATAGATTTTGCCTTTTTCCAGCTTAAATGAAAGATGGTCTACAGCAATCCGTTCGTCGTAGCTTTTTACAATGTTTTCAACCTCAATCAAAGCTTTAACCTCCTGATTTTTATCCTTATTGCAGTGAATACACCACACAAATATGTAGTTTACTCCTTTTTAAAAATAATTTGTGATAATTTGTACAATAAAATGTGAAAATTCTGTGTTCTTTTGTATAAATACGATTATTCTGTATGCAATTATATCCAATCAAGAATATAAAGCATAAACTTATAACAAAAAAAGCATTGCTGCATTCATCTGGCTTTATTGTCCAGTTTTGACAGCAATACTTTTTTATTGCAGATACTGTTTTTCAACTTCTTTTGCATGGATGGATGTCAGTTCTTCTTTACTCTTCCCTTCATTTCATACATTCGTGTATCTGCAAGCTTGTACAGCTGTATGGTACTCATTTCGGGATGTTCCTGACTGTAAGCGCAGCCATAGGATGTGCTGAAAACAAGGCGCTTATCCTTACGGCTTTCTTTTGCAAGCAGCGCTTCCATTGCAAGCAGGCGATTATCAACCTGCTGTCGTGATTGTCCTGATATCATTACAATAAATTCATCTCCGCCCATTCTTCCAACGGTTCCGACAGGTCCAAAGCATTTATCCAGAATCCGAGCAAAGCCGCTGATCAGCGTATCCCCATAGGTATGTCCATAGGTATCATTGATCTGTTTCAAATGATTCAGATCCAGACTGATGATCACATAAGGCTTATTTCCGTCATTTAAAAGCTTCATATCCCGTTCGCATTTGGTACGATTGCTGATCTGGGTCAGTTTATCAACATAAGCGATATTCAACAGCTGCTCTTTTTCTTTCTGCTGAACCATATTATCCATAATAAAGTAAAAATAATTCAATAAAAGTGATATTACAAAAACAACTGCACCGAGTGGCAGAAGAAGAAATGTATGGTATCCGCCCGGATGAAAATACAGATATTTCTGCAGATTGAACCAGATCAGGTCAATGCTGCCTGTCAGCATGAAAAAAATCAGCCCCGCCAGCAGAACTCTTTCCTGAAAACGCTGCAGCTTTTCTTTTTTGACAAAGCCTGACATTATTATAAACATGCTGAGTATAATATCTGCCGCACATAATATGTGACAGACGACCAGAAACGTATTTAAATGTATCCCGATAAAATAATGGCATACCAGAACAACTGATACAAAGAAGACATTTACACAGGACAGAAATATAAAAAATTTCCTTTTCCTGTCTGAATATATTTGTACAAAAAGAAGTGTCGTCCAAAGCGGCAGTAAATATAGTGATAAAAATTCCAAGGTGGAATTATAGATGGCATTCTGTGAAACCATATCCGTATAATTGCCGTAACAAAGAAGCCAGACACCAATATCCAGCGAAAAAACGCCGCTCAGGAACAATCGCATAAATTGACCCTGAATAAAAATGACCAGACAGGAAATGAAAATACCGACCAGCCCAAAAATAATCAGAAAACAGCTGCAGGAAAAAAGAGAAAAAGCAGATCCCATTTTATAACGCAAAATGTCTCTTTCACTTCCGATGAGCGGGATGTCGAAAGTCGATAAAGTCATATTTTCAAGCGGCGTTATCTCAATTGCTACTTCCTGACCGGAATCCTGCGCAGATAAAGGTATCGTCTGATCGCTGTCGCCGATAAAAACATTGGAACCGATATCTTCTGTTTTGTATTCATATCGCACTTTCTGATTGACGGTTACACGAATCGCGCAGTAATAGCTGTGAAGACATAAGGTCTGCGGTGCTTTCAGATCAGGTATCGTATTGGTAAGCCGAATGGTCTGTCCTTTCGGGATCACTCCGGTATGTAAATCCGGCAGCGTAATATTTTCAAGGCTTCCTTTCTGATAGGAAACCTTCCAGCCCGAAGACATGAATATCAGATGATCTTTACTTTCCATCATTTCTGCTTTAATCGGATGATAGATTATCGCAATTGCAGTAAAGCAAATAAAGGCAAGTCCAAGAGACAGCAGTAATTTGGGAAAAGTCAGCTTTCGTATTCTTTCAGGTACGATTTCATCCATGATTTTTTCAGACATCTTGATTTCCTTTCCGGATTACCTGTTTTCTCAATTCTTTCCCGTTGAGCCAAATCCGTCTTCACCTCTTATGGTCTGAGTCAAATCATCCACTTCTTTGAACAATACCGGCAGAAAGGGCATAATAACAAGCTGTGCAACTCTTTCTCCCGGAGTAATCTCTCTTGCCTGTTCACTGTCGTTATGCAGAACCACCATGACCGGTCCGCGATAATCGGCATCAATTACGCCAACGCAATTGGCAGGGCGAAGGGATTCCTTACATGCAAGACCGCTTCTGGCATAGACAGCACCAAAATATCCCTCCGGAATTTCAAGTGCCAGTCCAGTTGGAATTTTGACAGATGTATGGGGTGCAACACAGACATTCTCCTGAATATCTGCATAAAGATCATATCCTGCCGCATATTCGCTTCCTCTCATTGGGATCTGAGCTGTTTGTGTCAGTTTCTTAATACGTATTTCCATAAAAATCTCCTTCAGATTATTCATTTTCCTCAGATTTTCTGCATTGATACAGAAGTCCGGTATATTTAAAACGGCTGCAGGATATATGCTGTATACGCAGGGATATCAAGCCCGCCGCCAAAATCAATTGTCTGTTTCGTGATAAGATCCCGTGCTCTGCCCGCCCGTGCATTAAAATCAGCATGATAGGTTTTGTCCTCTGCATTGAGAGCAATCATCACACGATCATTCGCGGTCTCCCGTTCAAAAATACATTGCCGGTTTGTGAGAACAAGCGATCTGAATTCTCCATATTGCATTGCAGGACTGCTCTTTCTGGCAAACGAAAGTCTGGTCAGATAATCGGTCAGGTCATTCCAGTTTGGTTTGTCAAAACAAGGGCGAAGTGCCTGATCTCCCTGGGATTTCTCTGCTTTTGTTCCCCATTCACTGCCATAATAGAGGGAAGGTATCCCGGGCATACCAAACAAGACAGTATATAACAGTTTCAAATGCTTGGGATTCTGCAAAAGTGATGCAATCCTGGAAACATCATGATTATCTGCAAAAGACCACAGATGCTTTCCACGGTATAAGGTCCAGTTCTCCGGTCCGAACTGCCTTAACAGAGAATGCATGATTTCAAACATATTCAGACTGTTAAAACTGGAATATAATCCCTTATAACATTCATAATTGGTTGCACTGTGGCACAAGCCCTCCCCACAGATTTTTCCATAGTCTCCACCGATCATTTCTCCTACCAGAAAGAAATCTTTTTTCCATTTTTCTGATTCATTCCGAAGACGTCTGATAAAATTCTGATCCAGGCAGTATGCCACATCAAGACGCAGTCCGTCAATATCATATTCTTTGATCCACTGCTGGATGCTTTCCATCAGATAAGTGACAACTGCTTCATTTTGCAGATTCAGTTTTACCAGATCATAATTTCCTTCCCAGCCTTCATACCATAAACCATCGTTCCAGGAATTATTGCCGCCAAAATTCAAATGAAACCAATCCCGATAGATTGATTTCTCACGATTTTGCAGAACATCCTGAAATCCGAAAAAGCCGCGTCCGACATGATTAAAAACGCCATCCAGAATCACACGGATTCCTGCTGCGTGAAGTGCATCGCATACGGCAGCAAAATCCGCATTTGTCCCGAGTCTGCAATCAATCGTCCGATAATCTCTTGTATTATACCCATGCGTATCGGATTCAAAAACCGGATTAAATAAAACGGCATCCATTCCCATTTTGGTAAGATGCGGAATCCAGTCTATGATCTTTTGGATGCGATGTGTCTGAATTCCATCATTTTCATATGGTGCTCCGCAAAAACCCAGCGGATAAATCTGGTAAAAAACGCTTTCATATGCCCACATAGTCTGCAACCTTTCTTTTCAAAAAATGAAATGGCGACGCTCTGCCCATATCTGTTAACATTATACCATGATTTCTTTCTTTCATGCATACCCCCACACAAAAGAGACAGGAAATCCGTATCACACAGCTTCCTGCCTCTTTTTATAACTGTTTATTTTGTTTCATATCATAGACTTATCCGGTCAGCCAATGGATATTACCTTATAATCTTTTGCTTCAACCGCCGTCTTGAGCACCGTATCGGTAACCTCTGCCGTAAGTGTCACAACAGCTGTGCCCTTTTCATGACTGACCTGTGCCTGTGATACACCAGGAATTTCCTCCAGCGCCGTCTTAACTGTCGCCTCGCAATGTCCGCACATCATACCTTCAATTTTTAATGTTTTCTGATTCATTTTATCACGCTCCTTTATTTTTTCTTTTGCCACTCCCTGTTTCGGGAGCAGTTTTATCAGATCTGCAGAATCTGCAGTTCTTTTTTTCATTGCCTTATCTGAATTTGTCCGGTACATCTGAAACAGATTCAGACGAAGTGCATTACTGACTACACAAAAACTGGAAAGGCTCATCGCTGCCGCACCGAACATCGGGCTCAGTGTCCAGCCAAAGGCATGAATGTATACCCCTGCCGCAAGCGGTATTCCGATAATATTATAAATAAAAGCCCAGAAGAGATTTTCATATATATTGATCAGTGTTTTGCGACTGAGCCTGATTGCCGCAGGTACATCCAGTAAACTGTTCTTCATCAGTACCACATCTGCTGCGTCAATTGCAATATCAGTACCCGCGCCGATTGCAACACCGATATCTGCAGTGGTAAGTGCCGGCGCATCATTAATGCCGTCTCCTACCATCATGACAAGGTATCTGGTTTTGAGCTGCTGTATTACTTTCTCTTTTTCACTTGGCATAACCCCTGCAACAATGTGGTCAACGCCTGCCTGTCTTGCGATTGCCTCAGCAGTCCTTTGATTATCACCGGTCAGCATAACCGTTCTGATTCCCATGTGATGCAGCTGATTGATTGCCTGTGTACTTTCCGGACGAATTACATCCGATACCGCAATGATTCCCAGCAGCAGACCATCTTTGGCAAAAAATAGCGTTGTTTTGCCTTCCGATGCAAGTTTTTGTGCAATATTTCCCAGTTGCATGGATATTGGGACTTTACTGCTGATAAATGCTTCATTTCCTGCACGTAACACTTCGCCTGCAGCAGTCATCCCTTCCAGCCCGGTTCCCGGGAAAACAGTAAAGTCCTGCAGATTGTCTGCTGTAAGGCTTTGATTTTCCGCGTATGTCACGATTGCACGGGCAAGCGGATGTTCACTTTTTACTTCCAGAGAATAGGCATTCTGCAGCAGTTCCATTTCAGACACCCCGGGAGCAGCCATCATCTCTGTTACATTTGGCTGTCCGCCTGTTATAGTCCCTGTTTTATCAAAAATTACCACCTGTGTTTTACCTGCTTCTTCAAGGGAAGCAGAAGTCTTAAACATAATTCCGTTTTTGGCTCCCATGCCATTTCCAACCATGATTGCAACAGGCGTTGCAAGCCCCAGTGCACACGGACAGCTGATTACCAGAACGGCGATTCCTCTTGCAAGTGCATAGCCAAAGTCCGCTCCGACCAGCAGCCAGATTAAAATGGTCAGTGCAGACAAAACAATAACCGTTGGAACAAAAACCGCGGATACACGGTCTGCAATTCTGGCAATGGGTGCTTTGGTTGCCGCTGCATCACTGACCATCCGGATAATCTGCGACAAAGTAGTATCTTCACCTACTCTTGTGGCTCTGCATTTCAGAAATCCCGACTGATTCATGGTCGCAGCACTTACCGTATCGTCTGTTGTTTTATCAACCGGTATGCTTTCTCCTGTCAGCGCGGACTCATTCACAGCACTGCTTCCTTCCAGTACCACGGCATCAACCGGTATGCTTTCTCCCGGTTTTACTACAAAAATATCCCCTGATTTTACCTGTTCGACCGGAACGGTTATTTCCGTGTTCCCCCGTAAGAGAACGGCTGTTTTGGGTGCCAGTTTCATTAATCCTTTTAATGCAGAGGTTGTTTTACCCTTCGATATGGATTCCAATAACTTTCCAACCGTAATCAGTGTTACAATCATCGCGGCCGATTCAAAATAGAATTCATGCATATAGTGCATGACCATTTCGGAATTCCCTGCTACCTGCGCATCTGTCATCATCAAAAGTGCAAAAAAGCTATAGATAAAAGATGCTCCTGATCCAAGCGCCACCAGTGTATCCATGTTGGGCGCCCCATGTATCATACTTTTGAACCCACTGATAAAAAATTTCTGGTTGATGACCATAATCAGGATTGCCAGAAACATCTGTACCATTCCCATAGCCACATGATTCTGATTAAAAAAAGCCGGCAGAGGCCAGTTCCACATGACATGCCCCATTGAAAAGTATAAGAGAACTGCAAGAAAAACGCAGGATGCAAGAAGTCTCTTCTTTAAAACCGGCGTCATGGAATCATAAAGTGCCTCTTCCTGCGCCGTATATCCGGATTCTTTACTTCCTGCATCTTTGCGCATTTCAGATGCCCCGTATCCGGCATCTGTTACCGCTTTTATAATATCAGCTGCCGCGGCAGTTCCTTCCACACCCATTGAATTGGTGAGCAGATTTACCGTGCAGAATGTAACACCTGATACACCGGAAACCGCCTTTTCAACCCTTGTCTGGCAAGCAGCACAGCTCATTCCCGTCACTGCATATTGTTCCATCATTTTCTCCTTTCTCCGTTTTTATCGTTTCTGAATCAATTATTTTACTTCATCAGTTTCTGAAGCGCTTCCACCAGTTCATCCACGGTCTCATCATGTCCGCTGCGGATATCATTTGTTACACACGTTTTAATGTGATTGGATAAAAGTACCTTGGTAAAACTGTTCAGCGCACATCTTGTTGCCGCAACCTGTGTCAGAATGTCGATACAATAAGCATCTTTATCAACCATTCCGCGTATTCCGCGTATTTGCCCTTCAATCCGGTTAAGCCGATGTACCAGATCCTTATATTCTGTGTCGGCACGGTCTTTTGTTTTTTCCGACATGGCATATTCCTGTGTCAGTAATGCTTCATGGACAATCTCTGCTTCATCCGGAGTATGACAGCAGCTGTGTCCTGCTGTATGAATACGTTCTTTCTGTACTTTTTTTTCAATTACGCCATTATTTTCAGGTTTCTGTTCCTTTTCCGGCGGCTTTTTTGATACTGACGACATAACAGAATTTCCTTTCCCTGTAAAAGCTGACATTATTTTATGATTTGGAAATGAACGGAAACAAATCCGTTTGTTTCTAAATCCAATATATACCCCAGTGGGGTATGTGGCAATCATAAAACGACATATTTCATTTTTCTTTTATAATCGACTGTTTATGAAAAAAGTATAAAAACAGAATGTAAACTACCGGTACACTTTTCAAAAAAATAAACCTCTGCTACAATAATAAAATTATGAGATATTATATTGCTGATTGTCACTTTTTCCATGAACAACTAAATGACCAGATGGATCATCGCGGTTTTAAAGATGCTGCTGAAATGAACGCCTATATGATTCAAAAATGGAATAAAAAGGTACGAAAGAATGATGCGGTTGTCGTTCTGGGAGATTTTTCCTATGGAACGCCGGAGCAGAATGCGGAACTATTCCCGCAGCTGCACGGGACAATTTATCTGATCGAAGGTAACCATGACCGATATCTGAAGGATAAGAAATATGCTTCGGATCGTTTTGCATGGATCAAACCTTACGATGAACTACATGATAATCAGAGAAAGGTCATCCTTTCTCATTATCCGATCATGTGCTATAACGGACAATATCGTCTGAAAAACAACAAAGAGCCCAAGGTTTATATGCTGTACGGACATGTACATGACACGACGGATCAGCGTCTGATTGAGAAATTTCAGGAAATAACGCGTGGGACGATGAAGATGGGACTGGATGAAAAGATGCATCCGATTCCCTGCCACATGATTAATTGTTTCTGTATGTATTCTGATTACACACCGCTTTCTCTTGATGAATGGATCGAGAATGACCGCAGACGGATGGAGCAGATCGGCTCCACACAAAATGAACCGCTTTAAAATTTCTGATAATTTAAGAGAACAGGATGCAATAAAAAAACGTATCATACGTTTTGCTTACCCACGAACGAATTTTCATCTTTCGCTTTCTGTGGGAAGTGTAACGTACGATACGTTTTTTTGACCGATCAGCCCTTTAAACCTCTTGTCTGGCGGTCCATGTCCTCAACGACAATGTCATAAATTTCACCGAGTGTGGAACAATATTCCAATACCTGCCAGGGTTCATTGGTATGATAGTGAATCTTGATCATATCTTCGTCCCCTACTGCCAGCAGACAATCTCCCTTGAAGTTCTGTGTGAAATAGTCGCTGATAACATCCTCATCCAGATCATGACCATCGATTAACAGCTGTGTATCATATTTAAATTCCAGCATCCTGTGCCTCCGCTTTTATACCATTCAGAATATTCATAAACTCATCTCCTGTAATGGTTTCTTTTTCATAAAGATATGCCGCAAGCTCGTTCAGCTTATCCTTATTCTCCAACAGTATACCCTTTGCCTTCTCATGCTGCAAGCGTACCAGTTCTATGACTTTTTCATCAATCATGGACTGTGTCTTCGCCGAGCATGCAAGAGATGCATCTCCTCCAAGGTACTGGTTCGTTATGGTTTCAAGTGCTACCATATCAAAATCATCACTCATGCCATATCTGGTAATCATTGCACGTGCAAGTTTGGTTGCCTGTTCAATATCATTGGAAGCCCCGGTTGTTACCGATCCAAACTGTACTTCCTCTGCGGCTCTTCCCCCTGTCAGCGTGGCAATCTTGTTCTCAATCTCTTCTTTGCTCATCAGGTAATGATTGCCTTCTTCCTCTACCTGCATGGTATAACCAATAGCTCCAGATGTACGGGGAATGATTGTTATCTTCTGTACCGGTGCTGAATTCGTCTGCTTTGCAGCTACCAGCGCATGTCCGATTTCATGGTATGCGACTATCTTCTTTTCTTTATCAGTCAGAATTGCATTCTTTTTCTGATATCCTGCAATAACAACTTCGATGCTTTCTTCCAGATCCGCCTGTGTTGCATATCCTCTCTTATCTCTTACCGCACGAAGCGCTGCTTCATTTACGATATTCGCAAGTTCTGCACCGGATGCACCGGATGCCATTCTTGCAACTTTATTAAAATCAACATCATCGGCAAGTTTGATCTTTTTGGCGTGAACCTTCAAAATATCTTCGCGCCCCTTCAGATCGGGAAGTTCAACGGGTACGCGTCTGTCGAAACGGCCAGGCCTTGTAAGTGCGGGGTCCAGAGATTCGGGACGATTGGTTGCAGCCAGAATTACGACTCCGTTATTGGCTTCAAACCCGTCCATCTCCGTCAGAAGCTGGTTGAGTGTCTGCTCTCTTTCATCATTTCCTCCCAGTTGTCCGTCACGTTTTTTGCCGATGGCATCAATTTCATCAATAAAAACAATGCAGGGTGCTTTTTCTTTTGCCTGTTTGAACAGATCTCTGACTTTAGAAGCACCCATACCAACGAACATTTCTACAAATTCAGAACCTGACATGGAAAAGAAGGGTACATTCGACTCTCCTGCCACTGCTTTTGCCAGCATTGTCTTACCGGTTCCGGGAGGGCCGACCAAAAGAATACCACGTGGCATGGAGGCACCGATTTCCTTATATTTGCCGGGGTCATGAAGATAATCTACAATTTCCTTCAGGTTTTCTTTTGCTTCCTCTTCTCCTGCAACATCCCCAAATCGGATTCCTTCTGTAGACTGTACATAAACACGGGCATTGCTTTTACCCATTCCAAACATCATGGAATTGGATCCGCCTCCGACTTTATCCATCATTTTGGCGGACAGAAAATGTCCTAAAAGTGCAAAAATGGCAATGGGCACCACCCAGCTTAACAGAAAACTCATAAAAGGTGACATCTGCTGTATGATCTCACTTGAAAAATCAGCCCCGGAAGCATACAATCTGTCAACCAGTCCCGGATCATTCATCAGACCGGTTCGATAAACCTGTTTTTTAT
This sequence comes from Butyrivibrio sp., assembly GCA_017996845.1. Next base: position 4,599 of record JAGOGF010000006.1, on the reverse strand, counting down.
CCTTATCTGTAAAAATAATCTCATCCGATTGGATCTGTACTTCACCAATTTGTTTGTCTCTTGTCATGGTCATAAATTTACCATAATCCACTTCCTTGACCGATCGTGCAACAAGCTGTGGCAATGCAATGAAATTAAACAAAAGCAATATAACCATTACGACCATGTAATAGAATGCCAGTGGCTTTTTGGGTGTTTTTACTTCATTCATAAATCCATCCCTCACATTTCTTTCCCTTTTGGGAATTTATCCAAAAATATTTTCCATATGCAGTTGATTATGTGTATATCAAAAATATATGGATCATTATATCTTTTGTTATACAATACTTCGAGAAAGAAAGCATAAATTATTATGAAAAAAGCAGAAAGAATATAACCGAAATTTCATATATCAATAACAAAAGTGATGTATTTTGCATACATCACTTTTTCATATTCGCTTATATATACGAAACTCTTTTTCATGCACAGAACAAATTTTTGATGCTTTCGGAACGCACTGCTCCAGGGTTTTATTTGCTACTAAGTTTTATTGATTCCTTCAGTGCCTGAATCTTCCTTTCAATTTCTTTTGCCGTTTTTTCAAAAGCAGCATCCCCTTTTCCGGTTGGATCATCCAGACCCCAGTCTTCCCTTCTGCTGCATGGCAGAACCGGACACTGTACGCCGCATCCCATGGTTATTACAATGTCAACAGGGGGCAGATCTGCCAGCCGTTTCGGCTGTTGGGTTTGCATATCAATCCCATAAAGCTGCATCATAATTCGCACTGCATCAGGGTTTACTTTATCAGCAATATCTGTTCCCGCTGAATAACTTTCCAGAATATCTCCCGCATATTTTCTGCAAAGAGCTTCCGCCATCTGGCTGCGACAGGAATTATGGGTACAGATAAATGCAATTTTAGGTTTGGAACTATCGGATTTCATTTTCTCACCTTCCTTTATTTCTTCCCTTTCGGTGCCGGTTCAGTATCCCAGTTTATGCAGAAGTTTTTCAATTTCGGCCGCGTGATACACCTTTCCCATTGCAACCACCTGATCATTCACAACCAGCGCAGGTGTTGACATAATCCCATAGGATGCAACAACCGTCATATCTGTAATATATTCCGCTTCACAGGAAATTCCCATTGTTTTAAGCGCTTCATTTGTATTCACAAATAATGTATGACAATTTTTGCATCCACTTCCAAGCACTTTAATACTGTTTATTTTGTTCTCACTATTGTTTTGAGGTACTTGTCCGTTATGCTGATTGCCGATACCGGATACATTCATTTCCTTTGTGTTTCCTGGATGATCACAACAGTTTTCTTCTTTCTTTTTACCAAATCCAAATAATAACATTGTAATACCTCCCTGATTTTTTGAACGTTATATTGTATTTAACTGCAGCAGTTTCCCCCGCAGTCGCAGCTGTTATTGGGCAAGCTGCTGTTTGTATCGCCAACATAGGAAATGGCACTGACCGGACATTTATTCTGACAACCGTGACACTGGTCAATACAGCCTTCCGGATAGATTACAAGCGGCACCGGTGACTTACTCTTATCATAGACGCCATGTTTACAGAAGGTTGAGCAGGTTCCACATTCAATACAGGATACATAATCAATCACAGGATACCATTTTAAAGACATTTTTTATTTTCTCCTTTTCATTTGAAAAATCGTTTTGAAATTTTATATCAAAAATGGTTGCAAGATATTAAAAAGATAGCCGACAATTATAATTCCGATCGTACAGATCGCAATAAAAATACCTAAGAGTCTTGGTTTAACTGCTTTACGCAGCATGATCATGGATGGAAGCGAAAGCGTTGTAACAGCCATCATAAATGCAAGAACTGTTCCAAGCTGTGCGCCTTTGAAAAGAAGTGCCTCCGCAATCGGAATGGTTCCGAAAATATCTGCATACATCGGAACGCCGATGAGCGTAGCCAGAATCACACCAAACGGATTCTTTCCGCCAAGTACTGCAGCAACCATGCTTTCCGGAATCCAGTTATGGATAATTGCACCGATGCCGACGCCAATCAGAATATAGGGAAAAACCTTCCTGAAAGTACTCACAACCTGGTCTTTTGCATATAGGATTCTATCCTGCTGCGTTGTTTCCGGAGTTTCAATCGTTACATTCCCGGCATTTCGGATGTATTCTTCTACGTAAAATTCCAGGTGCATTTTTTCTATAATCGAACCGCCCGTAATCGCGATAATCAGTCCGAAAATCACATAAACAACTGCAACTTTCATGCCAAAAATACTCATCAGCAGTACCAGACTCCCCAAATCAACCATAGGAGAAGAAATCAGGAAGGAGAATGTCACACCCAATGGCAGTCCCGCACTGGTAAAACCAATGAATAAGGGAATGGATGAACAGGAGCAAAACGGTGTTACGGTACCAAGAAGAGCTGCAATAGTATTGGCGCCTATCCCATGAAAACGGCCCAGTATCCTTTTGCTTCTCTCCGGTGGGAAATAACTCTGAATATAACTGATCAAAAAAATCAGTGTGCAAAGTAAAATGGTGATTTTTATGACATCATAAAGGAAAAATTGGACACTGCCGCCCATACGGGCGGAAATATCCATTCCCGTTTCTGTAAGTATTCTGCCGATTATCTGATTGAGCCATTTCATTCCCAGAACCTGGTTTTGAATAAAATTCCAAATATTCACGAAGTCCTCATTTCTGCATCGATGTTGAAATATTACAGATCTCTGTATCAGAAATTATCCTGTAATAAAACTTTTCAAATCGATATAAATTGATATATTATTCGAAATAAAAACCATCCTATGGCAGATGACTTTTATTTCGAACAGTTACATTTCTCTTCTGCTTCGAAATCTGGCGTTGTCAGCTGACGAAGAAGCCGGACTGCTGATTCCCGGCCGCTATCGGAGAGCCTGTAATGTGTCCACTTTCCTTCCTGCCTGCTCTCTACGATTCCGGAATCGCATAGCACCTTCATGTGATAGGAAAGCCCGGACTGTCCGATATCCATATCTTCCTGCAGTACACAGGCGCACTTCTCTCCGCTGCGCAGCTGTTCCAGTATTGCAAGTCTGCGCGGATCACATAGTGCTTTAAATACTTTTGCATCATCATCATAAGAATGATTCATCTTCTCACCTCAAATCAACTTTTATTGATGTATTAATATATACTGCTCAAATCAAAAAATGTCAATCTGTTTTTTGGGTTGATTATGTTTTCATATCAATTGGCGCTTTATGAACAAAGGATCAGAAATACCATATAAAAACACCACATTCTTTTTAAATGAATGTGGTGTAATAAATATCTTTCTTATTTTTTATTCAGATTGCTCAGATCTGTACCATCATCATGATACAGCGTTTCCTGCGGTGCATCCGCAGCCATCGTTGCAAGTTCATCACAGCGTTCGTTTTCAGGATGCCCGTTATGTCCTTTTACCCAGTGCCATGTAATATGATGAACCGACGCCGCTCTGATCAGACGTTCCCACAGCTCGCGATTTTTAACTGGTGCTTTTGCACTCGTTTTCCAGCCATTGCGGATCCAGCCATCAATCCAGTGTTCATTAAAAGCACTGATGACATATTTGGAATCCGAATACAAATCGATCTCACAGGAATGGGTCAGATTCTCAAGTGCAATGATCACGCCTAACAGTTCCATTCTGTTATTGGTCGTTTTATCAAAACCCGCACTCAGTTCCTTCTGATGTGTTTCTCCTCTGGAGTCAACATAACGCAGAACCGCGCCATATCCTCCAGGCCCATCCGGATTTCCTCTGGCTGCACCATCTGTATAGATTGATACCTTCATCAATTACGTTTCCAGCCTTTCAACATTCTCTTTTTTATTATTAAATTGACCAGTTACCTGTTTCCAGAAAACGGTCTGCCATTGCCTGGGCACTCTCGACAATTCCTTTGTCATACCCAAGAATACCCAGAAGCTTTATTGCATTACGATTCTGTGCAGGTCCCTCCTGCAGCTGATAATTAAAGTGTACATCATTATCGGAAACTTCCCCTTCAAAATGATAATTATCATATTGTTCTTTAAGCAGTTCCGTCAGTTCAATATCGTGCGTAGCTGCAAAACACTGAATATTCTGGTGCGTAAAACCTGCCAGAATCCTTGTTGATGCTGCAATCCGTTCCACGGTATTGGTTCCGCGCAGAACCTCATCAATCATGCACAGAACACGGGAGCCGCTCGCTTGCGCCGCATCCAGAATTCTTTTCAAAGATTTGATTTCAACAATATAATAACTGTCTCCGCCCACAAGATCATCACGAAGTGCCATCGATGTATAAATGCGATAAAGCGGGGCTCTGTACGTTTCTGCAAGCGCAGTATGAATAGACTGTGCCAGAATTGCATTAATGGCAACCATTTTCAGAAACGTTGATTTGCCCGAAGCATTTGAACCGGTTATTAGTACGCCTCTCGCACAGGTAACTGAATTGGGAATAGGATGTTCCATTCCAGGATGATACATATTCTGAATGGAAAGCTGCTTTTCTGTGGTGAAAACCGGAATACAATACCCGTTTTCAAGAGATGCGCGATAGCAGCCAATTGCAATTTC
>JAGOGF010000128.1 GCA_017996845.1 Butyrivibrio sp. | reverse complement strand
TGGCATCTTCAATTTCGAGAATTACCTGCTCCAGCGTCTTTTCCGAACGATAACATGGAATGATAAAACTGATAAAACGATCCTGCATTTTACTCCCCGTTTCTGTGTTTCATTGTTGATTTTCCGGTGCAAAAAGTCTGCTGCGTCGGAATTGATATGTACAATCATTTCCTAATGTTTATGCAACTGCATCATGATCATATCACGTTTTGTTCCATTACTGCATATTACCTGCGGAAGATCTTTCACATAAGAAAATCCTGCATGCTCATAACTGCGCCTTGCCGATTCATTATCTGTGAATACCCGCAAAATAATCTGTTCTATTCCCATATTTGTAAATGCATATTCCGTTGCAAGAACAGCTGCTTCATTTGCATAACCTCTGCCTGTCGCGTCATCTTCTCCAATAAAAATACCATATTCGGCAGTATGTGCAATCCTGTCAATATCTCTGAAATAGACACTTCCTACCGGGCGATGATTTTCTGTGTTTTCACAGATTATAAACTGAACGGCATCACCTTTCTCCACATGATCACGGATCCAGGCGTTATGTGTCTGAATGGTAAATGTCTCCCTGTATATGAAATTATTCTGTACCCGTGGATGATTACGCCATCTGATGATTAAAGGTGTATCCGCCTGTGTCATAAAGCGAAGCGAAATCTTCCGGCCCTGCACCCATTGTATGTCTTCCATATGCTCCCTGTTCCAATCCCTGTGTTTATCTTATGCTTTTCACAATTTTGTGCTAATTTCACGCTCTATTGTACAGCTTCCAGACGATAAACTGCAAAAGTCCCGCCTGTCACATCTACACGTTCCGCCTTCACCGAAATTCCTTCCGCACCATAATAATCAAGAATCCAGGATATATCATCCGATACATTCTCAATCATATAAACATGATTCTGCAGTAACGCCTGCTGCATATCCGTAAATCCGAATTTCGCATATTTCTGAATCTGAAGCGGGCTCTTGCATGCCCAGCCTCCCATAATATCATAATTTTCAAGCGTATTATCAACATCTGCAAACATTTTTTCCGAATAAAGCACCGAAGAATAGACATCAATAAAATAAAAGTTATCCGCATGCTTTCTGCAATATTCATACATCTCCAGATAGGGTTCATTCACCTGGCTGCGCTGCTTTGCTTCCTGCGCTGTCATGCGATACTGTGCCGGCAGATACAAAATGCATCCTGCCAGAATTGCCAGCATCAGAAATCCTGACACAACCTGCCAGACTTTTTTTCTGTCTGTTCCCTGCCGAAATCGTCCTGCTGTCAGCTTCCAGATGAGCATCGCCCCCAGCACGCTCATCTCCATCAGATAAAGTGAATGCGTGATCCGGATCGGATCGCGTCCGCGTACCAGAATGTACCCCCAAAGTGCCGTTCTGACTGCAAACAGGATTGTCAGCCATAGCAGAAAACGCAACCGATACCATTTCTTTTCCTGTCCTGACTCTGTCAGATACAGAATCAGAATTGCCAGATACAGAAGTACCGTCAGCAGATTCCATGGCGCATCTGTCTGCGGATATTCAAAGTCCTGCGGTACTCCAAGATGATGCAGTCTGTACAGATACCCTTTACATGCCTGCGCTATTTTATCCGGCATGGATGTCTTCCCGGAATTGTGCACCGCTGCATATTGGGCAATTTTACCCATGCAATCTGCATCAATTTCCTCATCCAGCCCGAAATTGTAATTTTCGAGCAGTGCCTGTTCATGCTCCGACAACCCGATACTGTCATAAAACGATCTGTTTGCTCCATATTCCGGTATTCCCTGAAAATCATATACTTCCGTCCGGTTATCAAAAAATCTGTCAAATTCTTTCCACTGCGGCGAACTGTATGCCGCACGGTTCATAAGCGTTCCAATTCCGATTCCCAAAAGGATCACAATCCCCAGAATCAGATATCGCTCAAACAGAAGCTTATGCTGCAAGGCATGCAGATTTTCCATGCGCCAGCGTATAAAAACTGCCACACCGACAATCGGCAATGTCAGAAGCAGCATCTCGGAACGAATCAGATATGCCAGCCAGATGAGTATACAGGCCGCCAGATCATTACGGGACAACCATCGTCTGTCTGTCTGTGTAATATCCTGCCCGGCAGCACCTGCGTCTGTCAGCAGTAAAAACGCTGCACATGCTGATAACATGGTAACTGTCACTGTATACTGAACGAAAACCAAATGGGGTAACAGTACGACAATCACAATCAAAAGTTCTGCCGCAATCAGCAAAACCTTCTGTGCTATTTTCATTGCGGATCGGTCAGTCAATAGCAAACTCTTCCACAGAATAAGCCCGATACTGCCATATTGACAGGTACATAAAAAGATGCCGTACCAGTCTGCACCCCTAAACAGCCGGTAAAAAAGACTGATCAGGGCACTGATCGGATACTGCATCTGTATGTTGTGTCCTGCCGGTGTTCCTGTATAGGCACCGGCGAGAATATCTTTCATCAGAACATCGTCATTCAGGTCAAAATAGTAGTCAAAAAGTACGCCTGCAACCAGTACGATGCCTGCAGTCAGCGAAAAAGCCCATATGAAATTCCACGGTATCTGCTTTTTCGTATTTTTCAATCCATACCTCTTTTGTCTCAACTGAAATGATAATATTCCTTTACACGGCGGACAACTTCGTCCAGATCGTCATTTGTAAGCTTATAATACATCGGCAGACGTAAAAGCCGTTCACTTTCTCTGGTCGTATACTTATCTTCTCCGCAGAATGTACTGTATCTGACTCCTGCCGTAGAACTGTGAAGCGGAATATAATGAGAAGCCGGGAGTATCTCATTTGCCTTCAGATAATCAATCAAGCCTGCTCTTTCTTCAAAGTCCTTTGCTTTGATATAAAACATATGTGCATTATGCACACATTCCTTTGGAATGACAGGAAGTTCGATCAGACCTGCCTCTTTCATTGGTTCAAGCGCGCTGTAATACCTGTTCCAGTGATCCAGTCTGTCAGCATTGATCTGATCTGCCATCTCAAGCTGTGCATAGAGATATGCTGCATTCATGTCACTCGGCAGGAAGGAAGACCCTGCCATAATCCATGAATACTTATCTACTTTACCAAGTTTATAAAGCGTACGGTTGGTACCCTTTTCACGGATAATAATTGCTTTATCGACATAGGTCTGATCGCGAAGCAGCAGCGCCCCGCCCTCACCCATACTGTAATTTTTGGTTTCATGGAAACTGTAATTTCCAAAATCACCGATGGCGCCGAGTGCCTTTCCCTTGTATGTTGACATCACACCCTGCGCAGCATCTTCAATTACGACAAGATTATGGCGTTTTGCGATATCCATAATCGTATCCATCTCACAGGCCACACCGGCATAATGAACCGGAACAATTGCACGCGTTTTGGATGTAATGGCAGCTTCTATCAGATTTTCGTCAATATTCATGGTATCAGGCCTGATATCTACGAATACAACTTTTGCACCCCGCAGCACAAACGCATTTGCCGTTGATACAAAGGTAAATGAGGGCATAATAACCTCATCCCCTTCCTTTATGTCTGCAAGCAGTGCCGCCAGTTCTGTGGCATGGGTACAGGAGGTTGTCATAAGACATTTGCTGACACCTGTTTTCTGTTCGATCCAGGCATTATCCTTTGCTGTAAATTCTCCATCTCCACAGATCTTCTGGTTTTCCACACATACTCTGATATAATCCATTTCTTTTCCGGTAAAAGGTGGGACATTAAAATTAATCTTCATATATTGCCTCCTTTACGGCTCTTCGTCTGTTTTCATAATAGTTGCATTCCATATGCCGTATTCTGCTGTTTTCCTTATGCCTGAACTTCCGGCTTTTTTTCCAGGAAAATTTTTCTGGAAATAAAATTATAAACCATAACAATTCCCGTTGCTGCAAGTTTGAAAAAGGTTTCTGCAAAACCACTGCTCATCCAGCTTCTCATCCAGCTCCAGTGCTGATAAACCATATCTATTCCGACATACAGTACAATTTCGTTTATTCCCATACCAATCAGACTCAAAACGAAAAAAATAACAAATTCTCTGTGCCTGCTGAGATTATCTCTTCTTTCAAATACGTATTTCATACTGAGCAGATAGTTGACAATCATCGAAACAGAGAAACCGATCAGTCCGGCAATCAGATAATAATATGTAAAGGCTGCAGCAAAACCGGTTGCTCTGAAAATAACATTTGAAATCGTATACAGACCAAAATCAATAAAAAAACAAAGAACTCCCACTACTCCAAACTTTGCAATCTGTGCCAGTAAATTTTTCATTTGTGAATCTCCATTCAGAAATTTTAATTCTCCGATACCTGATATACAATATAATCATCATTCTCGAAGACCTTATTATAGTCGTAATTGGCCATATAGTCCAATAAAATATCATATTTCTGCCCTGCGAGCACTTCTCCGGTAAAATCCGGATGCACAATAATCAACGGATTTGTATCCGGATCCAGACTCATCATCGCCTGATCAAAACGCTCCACTGTATTACTGTCCAGATCCGGCCATAATGAAAAAATGGCAGGCTGCAGATTCAGCAGATAGCATATTCCCGGGGCCTTTCCAAACTGGATCACAGACTCATCCTGCAGTCCGCTTTTGTGTATAAAACTGTACAGTTGTAAAAGAGCTTCTGCATTGTCCCTGGTCGTTACCATTCCCTTTGCACGGGGAATTTCTGTAACAGGCGTATCTCTTGTCTGTCCATCTGCACCATCCACAAACGAATAACTGAAATGAAAGAGTGTTCCCTGTACCATCAATACCAGAATAACAGCAGCAATCATCATTTTCCATGGGAAATGATATTGTGCCCCACCGGCTTTCTGTACTAATCTTCTGCACAGCCATAATATAACAGGAGCAATCACAAATAAATTATTCACAAGCGGAAATGTATAATTGTTACTTCCTATCGGCGTAATCAATATCAGCAGCAATGATGCAAAAGCCAGCAGCCTCTCCTGTCTGTTGTCACTCAGCCAGCCAATGCTGCAAACCACGCTGAGTATTATGCCCAGAATCAGGAACATCATGGCCATCTGAAACATGGAATCATAATAGAAATAGTTCGTTGTAATAATTCCTTTTGAAAAGAAAAACCGGAATAAGAGCAGAAGTCCTGCTATATAAAGAATTTTTTTGATCCTGAGGCAGCTGCCCCGCCGAAGTACAAACATCAGTATCCCTGCAAACACACAGAGAACCATCAGCAGCATGATCGAAAGCGTATGTCCATATGCTCCCAGAATCGAGCTGATCATCCCTCCGGGCGTATAATCGGAAGCGCCTGATGTCATTCCGAAAAGTCCACTGATCATATCAAAATAAGCATTGAATCCATATATCAGGACAATCGAAATCATTGGTATCAGAATACCGGTAAAATATCCAAGCATACATAAAAAGGTCTCTTTTATAATCTGGCGGATCTTTTTCTTTTCCAGTCCGCCATAGAACCATACCGCAAGAATCAGTCCCGCTTCCACAACATTTGGAAAGCGTACCATGACATTTAATCCCAGAAAAAGTCCTGCGAGTACAAAATAAAGTACATTTCGCTTCTGCGTTGTCAATGCATACAGCAGCATGATCGTGCCAAATGTCAGAAACAGATAGGTCATATAGTTATAAAGAATCACTCTCGGGCACCAGCAGAGACTGATCGCAATCATTTCTCCTGCAAAAAGCATCCATCCGGGCATCCATCTCTGAAGCAGATAATATACGCCAAGCGCCATGATACAGATCAGAAATGTAGTATAAACATTCATTCCAAGCATGGAATCTCCGCCCGGCAGAAGTGTCAATCCATGTCCCAGCAGATTCGGCAGATAGGTTGCCAGCATCCATACTTTGTCAAGACTGTTCTGAAACTGATAATTGCCAAGGCTATATGTCGTATCGGTTACATCAACCCCCTGTCTGACTCCGATAAACGGATACAGGAACAGAATCAATGGAAAAAGATATTTTTCAAACGGTTTTTGATATTTTTTACATCCGGTTATCAATCGATTGCTATTCATATTCACCCCTGTTCAGTCTTCCTGCAAACGCAGTTCTCTGTCCAGTCTGTTCAACCAGCGCATCAGACGACTTCCGCGAAGCAGTCTGGCTATAAACTCGAAAACCATGGATCTGATCCAGTCAATAAAAATGCCCGCCAGGAAAATAACAGCAACACTCAGCAGCAGGTGTACCAGGAATATCCCCGGATTGGTGGTCGGAACCGGTCCGAACAGGCTTTCCATCCAGAATAACCATCTGGTACGTATCTCCAGATGTTCATGGAACAAATACACGCCAAATGTCAACGGCGCTACCACCCGCGCAAGATTGGCAAGCATCCCTTCCCGAATTGTCATATAGCGGAATAGCGAGAATATGCCAAGTGCACCGGTCAGGCACAGTACAAAATTGTAATGTGACATTACGCTGAAATAATAATCAAATCTGCCTGAACGCGCATTGACCAGGTATAGCACAAGTGTCATCACAAAAATCAGTCCACAGGAAATCACATACAAGAGCGCACTGCGTAAAGCGCCCGATACGATACGCACATCATATTTTCTGATATATGCAGCAATCAGATACAGACACATGAACCACTTGAGTCCATACCCAAAATCATCTGTCGGAAAATTGACCGGAACAAAACTCTTGATCAGACAAAACCAGAACAATAACCCCAGAATCGTAGCTTTAAGCTGCCTTCTGCTTAAATACTGAATTCCCTTATTCATAACAGGAGAAAGCAGATACATCATGACGTAGGAAGTCGCAAACCAGTAATGCTCTGATGCAATGGGAAAAAAATATTGTACACTTTTAAAAATCGTATCATCAGATTTGACCTGGTAAACATTCACGCTTTGCATAACAAGTGATATTGCAGCTGTATAAAAAAAGATCTCACAGATGATCTGTAGAATCCGCTTTAATTTGAATCCCGACTGTGACAGAAAATAACCGCTGATCAGTACCCATACATTCACCGCCACAATACAGAATGATTCAATCAGTGAACCC
>JAGOGF010000127.1 GCA_017996845.1 Butyrivibrio sp. | reverse complement strand
TGTCTTGCTGGAGATCAAATCGAATGATGCAGAGAATGCCTGCAAAATAATTGTCGTCGGGGTGGGCGGCGCAGGCAACAATGCTGTTAATAGAATGGTTGAAGAGAATATTACAGGAGTAGAGTTTGTCGGCATGAATACCGATAAGCAGGCTTTGCAGCTGTGCAAGGCACCCAAGCTCTTACAGATCGGTGAGAAACTGACCAAAGGACTTGGAGCCGGAGCACGCCCTGAAGTGGGTGAGAAGGCTGCAGAGGAAAGCTCAGAAGATATTACCGGAGCAATCAAGGGTGCGGATATGGTATTTGTAACCTGTGGAATGGGCGGCGGAACCGGAACGGGTGCTGCTCCTGTTGTTGCAAAGATTGCAAAGGAAATGGGAATTCTGACAGTAGGTATCGTAACAAAGCCTTTCAGTTTTGAAGCACGTACCAGAATGCAGAATGCGCTTGGCGGTATTGAAAACCTTAAGAGCAGTGTGGATACACTGATCGTCATTCCCAATGATAAACTGCTTCAGATTGTAGACAGGCGTACGACAATGCCGGATGCGCTGAAAAAAGCAGATGAGGTATTGCAGCAGGCTGTTCAGGGTATCACTGACCTGATTAATGTACCGGGTCTGATTAATCTTGATTTTGCAGATGTTCAGACCGCTATGAAGGGAAAAGGCATTGCACACATTGGAATCGGTGCCGGGCAGGGTGATCATAAGGCTGCAGATGCAGTTAAACTTGCAGTTGAAAGTCCCCTTTTGGATACCACGATTGCAGGTGCTACAGATGTTATTGTAAATGTATCAGGTGATATCGGACTGGCAGATGCCTCAGATGCGACGGATTATGTACGTCAGCTTGCAGGTGAAAATGCCAATATTATCTTTGGTGCAGTGTATGATGAAGCAAGAACGGATTCCTGCAATATTACAGTAATTGCAACAGGAATTGATGATAAAGCCTCTGCAAAAGCGCAGATGGAAGCAGTACAGGCGGCACAGGCAGCAGTACAGGCTGCAAGGGCTGCAGCAACACCTGCGCAGACGGTGCTTCCAAATGGTAATTTTACGACTTTGAATGCAGCAAATGCAGCAAGACCAATAGGGACAGCTGCAGTACCTGTTGCGACATCTGCACCACAGAACATACCGTTGTCTGCAAGACCGGCAGCAGGTCTGAATCGTCCGGAAAGTGTCAGAAGTACCGTAGAGCCGAAATCACTTAAGATTCCGGAGTTTCTGCAGAGAAAATAATTAAATGAAAGCTGCCGACGGTAGTTAACGAAAAGCATGTCGATTGATTTATTTCGTTTTTAAGAAAGCGGTCAGTTGACATGCTTTTTTATAGTTATCCGATTGAGAACCTGTTTCAGCCGGCAATTTAAGTATGATCTAAAGTTGTCAGACTATTGAGAAAAGCAGGTGGACCAGTGTCGAATCGTGAAAAAAGGAGATAAAAGAAATGAAGTGCCCATTTTGCGGAAAAGATGATACCAGAGTAATTGATTCCAGACCGGCTGATGACAATACATCAATCAGACGCAGGCGTGTCTGTGATTCCTGCGGAAAAAGGTTTACCACGTATGAAAAGGTTGAGACAATTCCGCTGATTGTCATTAAAAAAGATAATAATCGTGAACCCTATGATCGTGCCAAGATTGAGGCAGGTGTACTCAGAGCATGTCATAAAAGACCGGTCAGTGCGCAGCAGATTACGCATCTGGTTGATGAAGTGGAAACGGAGATTTTTAACAGAGAACAGAAAGAAATACCGAGCCGTGTGATCGGGGAACTGGTCATGGATAAAATGAAAGATCTTGAACCGGTAGCGTATGTTCGTTTTGCCTCTGTTTACAGAGAATTTAAAGATATCAATACCTTTATGGATGAACTCAAAGAAGTGATCAGTAAGGAAGCAGATGGAACGATCCGCGATAATACAGACAAAAGTACACCGCTTCTAAAGAAAGAGTAGTTCTTGACATTTATTTAACAAACTCTTATAGTGTTTTTATAACAAAATATTATATATGAAGGAAGGATTGTGGCATGATGAAAAGAGGAAGCAGACGAGGGAAGAACCTTGCACTTTTTCTGATCGTGTTAACAACACTGACTATTGCACTGAGCGGATGCGCAGGCGATAAGGCAGAGGATTCTTCAAAAATTACCATTGGAATACCGCAGGATATTGATAGTCTTGACCCCCATAAAGCAGAAGGGGCAGGAACGAGAGAGGTACTGTTTAATGTTTTCGAAGGATTGGTTAAACCGGATGAAAATGGTAATCTGAACCCTGCTGTAGCCAGTAAGTACACGATTTCAGAAGATGGCAAAACGTATACGTTTACGTTGCGTGATGGAATTAAGTTCCATAATGGAAATCCGGTTACGGTGGAGGATATTAAGTATTCAATTGATCGATGTGCCGATACCAGTAAAGGAGACCCATTGGTAGCGGCTTTTTCTAATATTGACAGCGTGAATATTCTGGATCAGTCGCATGTGTCAATTGTATTGAAGAAAAGGGATACCGATTTTCTAAGTTATCTTACAACAGCAATTATTCCAAAGGATGATACAGATCCTGCAACCAATCCGATTGGGACTGGTCCGTACAGGTATGTGTCACGTTCTCCACAGGAGAATGTTGTTCTGAAGAAATTTGCCGATTACTGGAGCACGGATAATGCCGCCCATATTGAAAACGTGACATTTAAGGTGGAATCAAATGCGGATGCCATTGTGATGGATCTGGAGGGCGGTTCCATTGATATGTTTGCCCGGGTGACCAGTACACAGGCTTCCCAGCTTTCGGACAAGTTTAAGGTGTATGAAGGTGAAATGAATCTGGTACAGGCACTTTACCTGAATAATAAAGTAAAGCCGTTTAATGATGTAAAGGTGCGTCAGGCACTCTGTTATGCCATTGACCGAAAATCCATCATGGATTTTGTATCAGATGGCAAGGGAACGACTCTCGGAAGCAGTATGTATCCGTCGTTTTCGAAATATTTTGTACCAGAACTCAATAACACTTACAGTCAGGATCTGAATAAGGCGAAGGCGCTTCTGAAAGAAGCCGGTTATCCGGATGGATTTACTTTCACCATTACCGTTCCCTCCAATTACACACAGCATGTGGATACGGCACAGGTACTTGCCCAGCAGCTTAAGCAGATCGGTATAACCGCAAATATCCAGCAGGTAGAATGGAACAGTTGGCTGGAAGATGTATATACGAACAGAAATTATGCTGCAACAGTGATCGGGGTGGATGCTGCAACACTCAATGCGCCCGCTTTGCTGAGCAGATTTGTGTCGACTGCAGATAACAACTTTACGAATTATAACAATCCGGCGTACGATGCAGCCTATGCAAAGGCAGAAGCGGAAACGGATGATACGCAGAAGACTGCGGACTTTAAGGAATGTGAAAAGATTCTGTCTACAGATGCCGCAAATGTCTATATTCAGGACCTGCCGGAATTTGTTGCGCTGAACAAAAAATATACGGGTTATGTGTTTTATCCGATCTATGCGCAGGATATTGCAAAGATCCGTTTAGCGGATACGAACGCGGGTAAGTAACCCAAAAAGCAATATAAAAAAATATAACGGGGAATATGCTGATGAGATATATACTTAAGAAACTTCTTATGATGGCCTTCACACTGGTCGTTGTCTCAGTCTGCGTATTCCTCGCTTTTCATATTATTCCCGGAGATCCTGCGACGCGTATTCTTGGGACACAGGCAACGCCTGCGCAGGTTGAAACGTTACGGGAGCAGATGGGACTGAATGACCCCTTATATCAGCAGTATTTCAGATGGTTTACCTCTTTTTTGCAGGGAGATTTCGGGACTTCCTATATTTACAGTCAACCGGTATCATCTATGCTGGGATCCAAGATTTTGATTACATTCTCGCTTGCAATGATGTCTTTTGTTTTCATGATTCTGATTTCCATTCCACTTGGTATTTATACAGCCAGGCATGAAAACGGAATGGCAGACCGGATCATCATGACAGTCAATCAGATTATTATGGCGATTCCGCCATTTTTTTCCGGAATTCTGATTACCTATTTTTTTGGAATGATCCTGCATCTGTTCACACCAGGGGGATTTGTAGCATATGATGTCAGTATTGGCGGATTCCTTGCATACCTGATTTTCCCTGCGATTGCGATAGCACTTCCAAAAGCGGCTATGGCAACAAAACTTCTGCGGGGATCTGTGGTGGACGAAGCGGCTAAAGATTACACAAGGACGGCATACAGCCGTGGCAATACGATAAATGATGTGCTGTACCGGCACGTACTCAAAAATGCGATGATTCCGGTTATTACCTTTCTGGGAATGGCACTTGCGGATATGGTAGCCGGCAGCATCGTGATCGAGCAGGTGTTCGGAATTCCCGGAATCAGCAGAATCCTGCTGACCTCCATCAGCAACCGGGATTATCCTGTTGTAGAGGCGATTATCATGGGAATTGCCATGCTGGTCATTCTGATTAACTTTCTGGTGGATATGATTTACAGAATCATTGATCCCAGAATCGGCGACTGAATCCGGCAAAGGCAGAAGCGCGGCAAAATGTCTGCGGTATAGGATGCGGTTGCAGTGCGGAGGAGAACTTGAAGAAGCGTTTAAAGCGAAAAAAGTTTATGGGAAAATACCATAATGCATATATGACAGCCGGCTGTGTCATGACAGGAATTATTCTGCTGATGGTGCTGATCGGAATCTTTTTTACACCCTATGATCCGGCACAGATGGATGCATCGGCAAAGCTGCAGGGGATTTCATTCAGGCACCTCATGGGGACGGATCATATGGGGAGAGATGTGTTCAGCCGTGTCCTCTATGGAAGCCGTGTGACACTGATTATTGCAACCGGTACGGTGGCAATGGGCGCAGGAGTCGGGACCCTTATTGGGGCGCTGACCGGTTTCTATGGCGGGATTTTTGATGAGATTATGATGCGGATCATTGATGCGTTGTTTGCGTTCCCGAGTGTTCTTCTGGCGCTGGTATTTGTCAGTCTGTTCAGTACGGGAACATATGAAGTGATGCTTGCACTCGGAATCGCATTTATTCCAAGTTTCGCAAGGATTGTACGAAGTGAATTTCTGCGATGTCGTAATATGGATTATGTGGAGAGTGCAAGAATTCAGGGCGCTTCAGACCTGCGGATTATTTTTCTGCATATCATGCCAAATATACGGGGGGTGCTGTTGTCCTCCATACTGATCGGTTTTAATAATGCGGTGCTTGCTGAAGCCGGACTGAGTTATCTGGGAATCGGCTCACAGCCGCCGTATGCAAGTCTTGGTAAAATGCTCTCTGATGCGCAGCAGTATATGTTCTCTGCACCTGCTTATGTACTTGGCCCGGGAATGGTTATCATTATGATGGTTCTGGGATTCTCCTTTCTAGGAGAAGGCGTCAGAAAGGTACAGGGATAAAGAGGGATTTTTATGAGCGAAAAGATACTGGCAGTGTCGGATCTGCAGATTGAATTTCATGATCATCAGCTACCGGAAACGGTGGTATATGACTTTAATCTGGAACTGGAAAAAGGTGAGATCGTGGGAATTGTCGGCGAATCAGGCTCAGGAAAGAGCATGAGTGCACTGGCGATTGCAGGTCTTCTCTCCAGACACAATATGGAAAAAAGCGGAAAAATTATGTATGATGGGCAGAATCTGCTGACATGTGACAGAAAGATTCTGCGTAGTTACCAGGGAAACCGGATCGCCATTATTTTTCAGGAACCGATGACTTCGCTGAATCCCGTAAAACGGATCGGCTGGCAGGTGGAAGAGAGCCTACGGATTCATGTACCTGAGATGTCCAGAGCAGAACGCAGACAGAAGGCTGTTTCCATGCTGGAAGCAGTAGGGCTTCATGAACCGGTAAAGGTATATGAGATGTATCCGCATGAATTATCCGGCGGTATGCGGCAGAGAGTAATGATTGCGGCGGCAATGATTGCAGATCCGGAGATTTTGATTGCAGACGAGCCTACCACCGCACTGGATGTGACCGTGCAGGCGCAGATTGTGGAACTGCTCAGGAAGATCAACCGTGAAAAAAGAACGTCTATCATTTTCATTTCGCATGATCTGAGTCTTGTCAGACAGCTGTGCAGAAAGATAATTGTTATGCAGAATGGCCGAATAGTTGAGAGCGGAACAGCAGAGGATATATTCAGGAAGCCGGGACAGGAATACACGAGAAAGCTGATTGCAGCAATACCCAGGGTGGATCTTTCTGTACCGCGCCGCAGTGTGCAGAGCAAAGAACCGGGAAGAAATGGAAGGACAGAATAATCTGTCAGAGGGAAAATCATGGAATATTCTGAGAAAACAGCAGATGAAATGGAAAGACAACGTCCTGCACTGCAGGTATCACATCTTGACGTTTTCTATAAAAATAGAAAAAGAAATTTTCTGAAAAAAGCTTCCAAAAAGCAGGCGCTTTATGATATTTCCTTCGAACTGCATGACGGAGAAGTACTTGGCCTTGTGGGAGAGAGCGGCTGCGGAAAATCAACGCTTGCAAGAGCCATTGTCGGGATCAGTAAGGATTATCAGGGAACCATTATTCAGAAATATCCGCATCCGCAGATGATATTTCAGGATCCGTACGGAAGTCTCAATCCTGCCAGAACGGTGGAGTGGCTGCTGAAGGAGCCACTGCGTGTCGACAGAAGCCGCAGCTGGTCAGAGAGGGAACAACAGGAAAGACTGACAGAAGTTCTGGAGCAGATTGAACTTCCCAAGGAACTTCTTTCACGGTATCCATCGCAGCTATCCGGCGGACAACGGCAGCGTGTTGCAATCGGCGCAGCGCTGATGCAGTCGCCAAGGCTCCTTATTGCGGATGAACCGGTGTCGGCACTTGATGTGACAATTCAGGCGCAGATCATGGAACTTCTTCATTCTCTTCATCAGCATCTGGGGTTGTCCATTCTGTTTATTTCTCATGATCTCCGGGTTGTGTATGAGATGTGTGATCATGTACTGATATGCAGGATGGCCGAGTTGTTGAATATGGAGAAACGGATGACATATACAGGTCGCCGCAGAAAGCGTATACCAGGC
>JAGOGF010000126.1 GCA_017996845.1 Butyrivibrio sp. | reverse complement strand
CAATTATTTATTCTTTTTGAAAAGCGAAAGCATATTTTATGTAAATCATTTTCAGCTATGGCAAAGTAACATATAACAGGCTGTCCCTCCTATAATACTCAGAAAAGTATTCCGTTTCCCTATATAAGTGACTGCTGTCACCAGCGCCGCCAAAATCATGGCCCTGCTGTCTGCACTGCGGATACTGATATTGCGCATGCAATATACAATCAGAATTGCCATAATGGCAGAAGGAAGCACTTTCCCCAAATACACCAGTTCTTCCGGCATATGCCGTTTTTTCCCAAATACCAAAAAAGGCAGCGCCCGAAGCAGAAACGTGAGGGCTGCTGCCACAACTATAATTCCCATCATCCTGTCTTGTTCCATTCGTTTTTTCCCTTTTATTTTTCCATTTTACTTTTTCTATAACGCACAATAAAAAAGAAGTCAGCACAAGCGCAGGAAGAATAAAATTATTCTTCCCGAAAAAAAACAGACAGGAAATTGCCGTGCCCAGCCCGATCAATGCAGGAATATGACTTTCTGCTTTCTGCCACTGATCCAGAAATATCGTAATAAACAAAGCAGTCATGCAAAAGTCGATTCCATCCAGCTGCAAAGGCAGTAACTGCCCTGCAATTCCTCCCAAAATCGTTCCGCACATCCACCAGCATCTGCTTAAAAATGCGACCCACAGCATAACCGGCCGCTTCTGTTCCGGTTCCATCTGCAGGGTGCAGTTTACTGCATAGGTTTCATCTGTCATGGTGTGGATCATATATATAAGTTTCCCGACTCCCATTTTTTCTTTTGCATAAGCTTGAAATTCACGGACAAATGTCAGACTGTAAAAAGATTGCCTTGCATTCATGAGAAAAGCAGTCAGAATAATTGTAATGGCCGGCGTATTGCTTCCCAGAAAGGAAATCAGCACAAACTGAAAAGCCCCGGTATATATCGTCAGGCTGATGAACAACGAAATATACCAGGGAAATCCTGCCTCCGCCATCATCAGTCCATATGCCGTACTGACAAACAGATAACTGCACATGACCGGAAATGATTTCATAAAAGCGGTTTTGAGATCTTTATGATGCATTTTTTTACCAGCGTAATGCTCAGAATCAGATGTTATATTCCACCTCATCAAATACATGAATCTTATACAAAAAATCTTTTAATCTTTCATTTTCGGGATGATTGAATATTTCTTCCGGTGTTCCCTGCGATACAATCTTTCCATTTTCAAGAAAAATAATTCGATTCGCGACTTTTCTGACAAAATCCATTTCGTGGGTAACAAGCAAAATGGTATAACCGGCCTGCGCAACCTGTTTGATTGTCGCAAGTACTTCGCTTACAAGTTCCGGGTCCAGTGCTGAAGTCGGTTCATCCATCAGCAGCAGTCTGGGTTTTAATGCAAGTGCCCGTGCAATTGCCACCCGCTGCTGCTGTCCGCCTGACAAATGTCTTGGATAATGTCCAAGATGATCTGCCAGCCCTACTTTTTCAAGATATTCCATGGCAATCTCTCTGGCTTCGTCTTTTCCAAGTTTTTGAACGACCATCAGTCCCTCCATGACATTCTTTAATACGTCACGGTTTTTAAATAAATTGAACTGCTGAAACACCATTTCCGTATTTTGCCGAAGCGCATAGAGTTCCTTTTTATTATGCGTTGTCAGATCGTATACGCTTCCGTCAATTGCAAAAGTCCCTTTTTCAGGTGTTTCCAGACGATTGAGTGATCTCAAAAGAGTTGATTTCCCGGTTCCGGAAGGACCAATTACTGCAACAACCTCTCCCTTTTCTATGGTAAGATCAACGCCATCAAGAATCACATTTGTTCCATATGATTTATGTAGATTATTAATTTCAATATAGCTCATCTGCGATTTCTCCTTTTCAGATTATGAAGATGCTGTTCCTATACCAGTCAGTTTGTTTTTTTGCTGTTCCGGCTTCCATCCATTTTTTCTATTTTCATTATTAAGGCTTAATTCCGGTGCATCTTCCGGGATACTGGTTCTTTTCTCAATCACTTTAAAGATTTTCTCTATCAGAATCGTCAGTCCCCAATAGATAATTGCCAGGGAACAATACGTTTCAAAATATCTATAGTTGTTTCCTGCCAGGATTTTTCCTGCCGCCGTTATTTCTACAACAGAACAGGTAAATGCAAGTGAAGTTCCCTTTGCCAGGCCAATCAGTGAATTTCCCAGAGAAGGGATAGCTACTGTAATTGCCTGCGGAATCAGTACTCGTTGCAACACCTGCATATCTGACATTCCAATTGCCTTTGCCGCTTCTACCTGCCCCTTATCAACCGAAAGAATCGCTGCCCGAATTGTCTCGGAATCAAATGCAGATTGATTCAGTCCAAGCGCAACAATTGCAAAGAGGATCGGCGGAACCGAATTAATATTGTAATTTGTACCATTCTGTTGATTCAAATATTTCAGAAAAATAGGAATTCCAAAATAGGTCAGATACAGCTGCACAATAATCGGCGTTCCGCGTATCATGGATACAAATAATGCAGAAATCTGTGATAAAACCGGAATATTTCTGATTTTCACCATTGCAAGAACAAGTCCAAGTAACCATCCGATTATCAGTGCGGTACCCGTCAGTTCAAGCGTTACCGGTAAATATTTCAAAAGCTGCGGTATTTCTGTAAAAACAAGTTTTACATCAAATAGCTTTCCCATTGCTGCTCCTCTCAGACATGATCCAGAGATATTCTGATTTCTATTTTTCTTTTTTCATGTTCTGTCATATTACAATGCGCCCTGTTCAAAAAGATCCATCCACTTTGGTTCAGTTAATGGTCTTCTCATATTTGTCATCTTCCGGAGCCTGATCAGAACTGTAATACTTCTCTGCAATTTTGGTAAGCGTCCCGTCTGCCTTGAGTTCCTTCAGCACAGTATCCACTTCCTGCCTGAGTGCATCATTATCCTGTGCAAACAGGAAATAAGAATAAAGATTGGCTGTGATTCCTGCCTGTTCATCTGCCGGGACATCACTGCTCTGCAAATCCTTAAAACCATATGTCTTTGCATAAGATACATACATTGCCTTATCAATGATTCCAAAATCAGTTGTGCCATCTTCTATATGCTGCAATATGATCTGTGTTCCGGCATCCGTATAATTAATCTTAATCGGTGCCTTTGAATTGCTTTTATTATAATTTTCCACTGCATTCGTAACATTTACTCCTGCTTCGCCTTCCATTACAAGCTTTTTGCTGCCGGCATCACTTAATGAAGTGATCGGAGCAGCATCCTTTTTCTGAACAAAAACATAGGAAACCTTATCATATGGATAAGAATACAGATAAGAGGCTGCACGATCCTTATTATAGGAGAGATTATTGACTGCGATCTGGAACTGTCCGCTTGTAATTCCAGTCAGAACGGAGCCGAATTCCGTTACTGTGTATTTAAGATTATACTGAGGAAGCCTGTCAAATACCGCATTCAATACTTCAATATCATATCCGCCAAGTGAGCCATCATTGTTTTGAATGATATAGGGATTTGGTGCGCCGCTTGTCGCTGCAATGATTGTTGTTGCATCTGCATTTTTGGGCAGTGCCGAGCTGCCTGCCGTTGCCGCAGCGGTAGTTGCTGATGTGTCAGCTACTACGCTGCTCTGTGTACTGCTCGCCTGCACGCTGCTGTCAGCTGTCGTTTTATCCGTCCCTGCAGACGCCGTCTTCCCACATCCTGAAAGTGCTGTCAAAGTAAATATCATCGTTATCAGTATTGCTATCCTTTTTGTCTTTCTCATAATTTTTCTCCTTTTATTTTTCTGATTGGTGTATGCCTAGTATATTACTATGATTTGTAGGAAACGCGTTAACAGTAAAAATCGAATGCCGGTTATCGGTTTTGAAGATATCTGGCAATTATCTGTTGTATTTACATGCTGACATCACATATAGGTATTTTTCAGAAGTCCTTTCAGCGGATTAATACTGGCATCTGTTGAAAGCTTCCCATTCTCCGGGTTTGAAGGATCGCGGTCTTCCTGCGTAGCACTGTTCCATATGCTGAGAGATATTTCGCTCTGATAATCTTCTGCTGTTTCTCCCTGCGGATGCTGTAAATAGATGTTTTTATGCGCATCCTCCGAAAGGACCGCTCTTTGCCCGTCATCCGCATATAACACTTCATAATTGATCTGTGGCGCAATCCGTGTATTCCAGTCTGCGAAAAGATCTTTGTCCTGATTGGAACTACCTCTTCCGAGGACAAGTTCACGGATATACGTAGCATTTTTAAATGCAGGGATTTGATACAATTCTTTCATATAAGCATAGATATTCGGAAAATCTGCAATTCTCTTTTTTACAGGTCCTATATTTCTGAAATAACTGATATCCCATCGAATGATCGTAACAAAAAAGCGGATATCACTGTCCGTAATATAATCGCCGAACAGAAAGCGGTTCTGTGACAGTCGTTTTTCCAGTTTCTCCATACTGTCATAGAAATCATCAAAAGCTTCATTATATGCTGTAAGAGACTGGCAGAATGCCATCCTGTAATGTCCGTTATTGATATGCGGAAAAAGCCAGTCGTTCAGTTCATCAATTTCTTTTCTATACTTTTTGGGATATAGATCCGGTGCGTTTTCAGGCTGAAACGCTCTGAACTGAACCTCTATATAATTGCTCAGACGATGATAATCATTGTTTACCGCTATTTTTCTTTTCACATCTACGATTGTTGGTGTTGTTGCTCTTCCACGAAAATCGGGATCTGCATTCTTGTAGAACTCTGATAAAAAATATGCCCCTGTTGCTGCATCTTTATGTTCCGGTGAGTCTGCAAAGCCATGTCCGTATCGATTGCTCTCCCCTGAAGGAGTAGTGAGCTGATCCGATATGATATCGGTCAGACCCAGAATATCCCTTGCAATAATCGGACGATTTGACCAGTTGCATCCCTTTGCCCAATAGATACGGTATCTCCCCTTTTCTGCTTTCCATTCGCCGCTCTTTGCTCCAAATGGTACGATAAATGCATTTGGCTGGCGTACAAATGCACCTCTGTCATCAATTTCATTTTTGGTTTCCATGGGGCGAGGCAGCACGCCAACTTCTTTGGCATGCAATTCTGCCTCTTCATCCGAGTATTCTATTTTTCCTTTTGCCGCATTTTCCTTTTTTC
The DNA here is from genome assembly GCA_017996845.1 of Butyrivibrio sp. The sequence continues at coordinate 1,950 of JAGOGF010000126.1, read as the reverse complement.
TATGTAAACTGATATCACATACATCTGACATATTCTCTCCTCGCTTTTCTCCTGTATCCATTTTTCATATGAAATATTGTTATAATTCTCTTCTGACCATTACACATGCAAAATCGCCTGCACCTGACTTCTGATTCCAATCAGGAATGTAACCAAGTTTTTCATAAAATTTCACTGCTGCTGTCCGTGAATTGATCATGATCTTCTTTACTCCCTGCTCCTGCATCCACTTTTCAGCTTCCCGTATTACCGCAGCACCGTACCCTTTATGCCGATATTCGCCAATCGTTGCAACTCTTTCTATCTTGCCTGTCTTTTGATCCAGATAATGCAGCCTGCAGGTAGAAACCGGATAGTTTCCATCTAATGCAAGAACATACCCCGATTCCGGTGTGTCTTCGGCAAATTCACCCTCGAGATCAACGCCGAATTCTCTTATCATAGCTGCCGCGCGCACAAAGTGAACGCCGGCACGCTGCCACTCTTTTGTCACTCTGATTAATTCCATCCTGTAACCTCACTTTGTTATAAATTAATATTGATTTTTTATCGGACCAAATTTTTCTGATCTGTTATTTGGCTCCTCCCATACGGATTCATCCGGTCCTTCGGGCAGAATCTGATATGGATTTGATCCGGCATCTCCCAGGAAATACCCCTTCTTGATTGCATCAAAATCCGTTGCTTCCTTAAATGCTGGAATAGAATATAATTCCTTTGCATAATTCCACAGATTGTCATAATCTCTTATTCTTTTTCTGTTCAGGCGAAATTCAAAATAGTAAGCCGTATCGAATCTTGCAAGCGTAACGTACAGCCGTATATCTGAATCGGTCAGCTGATCTCCGAATAAAAACCGGTTATCGGAAAGGTGTTCTTCAAGCCAGTCAAGGCGATGAAAAACAAGTTCATAATTCTTTTCATATTCACTTTGTGTTTCCGCAAATCCTGCCTTGTATACGCCATTATTTATTTCACGAAAGAGAATTTCGTTCAGTGCATCTATTCCGGTTCTGAGATTTTGCGGATATAAATCCGGCGCATTTTCTTTCCAATAGGGCTTCCATACTGTCTCCCAGTAATTGCTCAGTCTGTGATAATCATTGTTTACCACTTTGTGCGAGCTGGTATCAACAACCGCAGGTACGGTTGCTCTTCCCGTATAGTCCGGATCTGTCTCTGCATAAATCTCGGGAAGGTATCTGATTTGCAGAACCGGATCAACTCCCTTTGGATCAAGGGAAAACTCCCATCCTTTCTGCGTCCGAATCGGATTTGCGGTTCCGATACTGATCACATTTTCATCAATTCCAAGAAGTTTCAGCACAATGACCTGTCTTGTCGCCCAGGGACAGATCGGAGTCCAGAGAAGTCTGTATCTTCCGGCTTCAACCGGAAGGTCTCCTGCTTCATTCCCAAAGGGAGTAGCAAAACGATTCTCCTGTCTGACAAATGCACCGGTATCACTTGTTTCCCTTGTTTTTTCAGATGATGCAACTTTCCCGAAGCCGCTGAATTTTTCTTTTTTCTGTATTCCATCTTTATGTGCTGCTATACTGCATGCGCTTACTTCCATCTCATTCCTCCGCCTGGTTATCTGTAATCCAGCTCATATCCGGTCCCTGCTGTATAATGTGGTATGGATTCTGAATTTCCTTCTGATTGCCATAAAAATCTTCTTTTATTTTGTCAAAATCCGTTTTTTCTCTGAATTCTGTGATTGCATACAACTCCCTGACATATCTTCGCAGATTTTTGTAATCCTCAATTTTATGCAGATTCAATCGGTAGGCAAAATAATATATCAGATCAAATCGGATCAGAACATCGTACAATTCTTTATCCGCCTGTGTAAGTTGGTCTCCCATCAGCTATCTTTTCTGTTCCAATTCTTCTCTGATTTCTGATACTCTGTCTTCTTCAGAAATGATTTGTTTACCAGGTACCCAC
>JAGOGF010000125.1 GCA_017996845.1 Butyrivibrio sp. | reverse complement strand
TGTTTTCCTGATTCAAATCTCAACCGTTTTCACATGCCTTTTCTTAACTAAACAGATTTTTCAGAGGCTTGTAACCTGTGAGATACCTTTCCTAACAGACGAAATGCTTATCTAAATGACATTGATTTAAACCCCGTAACAGTAACAAGCTATAATGGTACATATGATGGTACCTGGCATTCTATTACGGCGAGTGCAGCACAGTCTGGTTCAAAACTTTTATATAGTACTGATAGTACAGAAATTAAAAATTGGTCTGAAACAGCACCAGAGTATAAAAATGTCATTTCAGCACAAACGATATATGTAAAAGCAGAAAATACCAATTACATGGATTCAGAAGGAACAGGAACACTCACAATCACACAGGCACCATTAACTGTTACAACAAACAGTGCAAGCAAAACATATGACGGCTCAGCACTTACTGCATCAGGAAGCTTTACAGGTCTGGTGAATGATGAAACAGCAACGTTTTCTGTGACAGGTACACAGACTGCAATTGGAAGTTCTGCAAACAGCTATAGCCTTACCTGGAATGGTACTGCAGATGCAAACAATTATTCGATATCAGAAGCACTTGGTACACTTACAGTCAATGCTGCAGCAACAGGTGGTGGCACAACAACTACAACAACAACAACGATTACGACAATTGGAGCAGCTCCGGTACCTGCAGCAGCAACACCCGCAGTTCTTGGCGCAACGAGAACACCGCAGACAGTAGCAACACCTGCAGTGACCGAACAACCTGCAGTCCTTGGTGCAACAAGAAGCCGTGCAACGGGAGATACAACAGATGATCTGATGAGGATTCTGATTATTCTGATCTGTGCAGGCGCAGCATCAAGTGTTCTGGTAATACAGAAAAAGAGAAGAAAACAGGAAAAAGAATAATCTATCCGGGAATAAAGCAGAAATAGAAATATTTTAAACCAAAAAAGATTTCAGGCAAAACGCCTGAGATCTTTTTTGAGGGGTACAGTATGAGGCGCCATGCCAATCGTATATTGGGCAGTAGATGCAGATGAAAAACGCAAAAAACACAGAAAAAAACAGTAAAGAGTGTAAACGAAAAAAAGTATTTTTTATCTTGCATATTCAGATCAATGCTAGTATTCTTAAAAACAATAGGGATAATATTTTTTAGAAACCAAATCTTGAGGGGGAGGCGGTCCGGTGAATGCAATTCTGGAACAAAATCTACATTTGTTTGCACAAAATCTGATCTGTGTCTGTATTGACAAAGAACGGAATGGTGACTATGAAGGACGGATACTGCAGCCATTTGATCAGACAGATATTTGCTACAAGGGTTCTGCAGACATGGTTTTACAGATGAATCGACTGTATGATTTATGGAATTACCCTCAGGCTTCGCTTCAGATGCGTACATTTGCATCTGACAGGCAAAAGCGGCAGAAGATGGATATTCGAAAATATAGTATTCACAAGAAGGTAGAAGAGATGCAGGAAGAAAGAGGAAAAGAAAGTACATTTATTGTTCAGGTTCAGTACCGACAGAATGCAACATGGCAGGGACAGGTGGTCTGGGCTGAAGAGAATCGTAAGGAACATTTCAGAAGTGCACTGGAACTGATTAAACTGATCGACAGTGCCATGGAAGAACAAAGAAACGGTGCAGCAGGTGAGGCACATGCTTCCAAATCCCAGGAAAACGTTTCCTGAGGCAAATTGACAGAATAAGAAGTGATATCGGCTTTCAATTATCAGATTATTATCTGATGGCTGGAAGCCGATATTTTTATATGGTTTATCAGATGGATTTCCTTGTGAAAGGAATGCAGGTGAGTTTTATTGCTTTACAAGTACCATTTGCAAACAGTTTATGCTACAATCAGACTCAGGTGTATTACCTGAAACGGAGGCTTGGAAAAATGAGCACACTCAGAGAATATTATAATCAGGATGTGGATGACGTAGTAAAAACAATCCTGCAGGACTATGATAAAAAACGTGATATAGACAGAATGAATGTAGGACGTCAACCGGACCGGAAAGCAATTATTGATATTGTGGATAAACTTCTGAATATTTTTTTCCCCGGTTATTACAGAGACAGAGTATACAAGAGCTTTAATGACAGAAGCAGGCTTTCAGTTCTGATTGAAGATGGGGTTTATAATCTGAAAAAGCAAATTGAGATTGTAATGCCCTATGATCCTGAATATGCAGAAATGGATGACTGCGAACTTGCCAAAAAAGCAGAAAAGATTGCAATTGCTTTTTTCAATAAGGTGCCAATGATCAGAGAATATATTGATACGGACATTCAGGCAACTTTCGATGGAGATCCTGCGGCATATGATAAAGGAGAAATCGTATTGTCATATCCGGGACTTCTGGCAACTACCATCAATCGTGTGGCACATGAATTATTTCTGCTGAGGGTGCCGCTGATACCGCGAATGATGACGGAATATGCGCACAGTGAGACGGGAATTGATATTCATCCTGGAGCGACAATCGGCAAATATTTTATGATCGACCATGGAACAGGCGTCGTTGTCGGTGAGACGTCCATTATAGGAGAGTACGTCAAGGTATATCAGGGGGTCACGATCGGTGCACTTTCCACAAAGGGCGGACAGAATCTGAAGGGAGTCAAAAGGCATCCAACGATAGAAGACCATGTTACGATTTATTCTGGCGCCTCCATTCTGGGTGGAGAAACGGTAATTGGCAGTAATTCTGTAATCGGCAGTAACTGCTTTATTACAACGTCTATTCCGGAAGGAACGCGTGTTACCATTCGCAATCAGGAACTGCAGTACAAAAATGGCGACTGCATCACATTTAATGTAGATGAGCTTGGAAACTGCTGATTTTCAGCAGAAATGCATAGAGGTACGGTGTGAATCAAAAGGAAAGAGAACATTTGTCAGAAACAGGGCATACACTTTTGCTCCTTCTGGCATCACTGATCTGGGGCGCTGCGTTTGTTGCGCAGAGCATTGGCGCTGAATATGCCGGGGCATATACATTTCTGGCTTGCAGAAGCTGGATCGCCGCTGTTTTTTTATCTGTTATCGGCTATTTTTGGAACAAACGGAAATCAGTTACAGCAGATAGGATGAATATATCGGAAGATAAGAAGCCGCAGAGGCGGATGCTGATCATTGCAAGCCTTTTCTGCGGTGTGTTTTTGTTCACGGCAAGTGCTGCACAGCAAATCGGAATTGCCTATACTACAACTGCAAAGTCAGGTTTTCTGACAGCAATGTATGTGGTGATCGTACCGATACTGTCAATTTTCCTGGGTCACAAACCAGGATGGAAAATATGGATGTGCGTAGCTTTGAGTATTGCAGGACTTTACCTGCTGTGCATTCAGAACCGGATGATTATTACTTTTGGTGACAGTGTGACGATTCTGTGCGCATTGCTTTTCTCTTTTCAGATTATGGGGATTAATCATTTTGCGCCAAAGGTCAGCGGGATCTGGCTTTCAGCGGGACAGTTTCTGGTAGCGGCAGTTTTGTCAACCATTGCGATGTTTTTGTTTGAGAAGCCGGTTTGGGCAGATATTCAGGCAGCAGGTATGGCCATTTTGTATGCCGGTATTATGAGCAGCGGAATCGGATATACACTTCAGATTATCGGACAGAGAAAGCTCAAACCCTCAATAGCAAGTCTTGCAATGTGCATGGAAAGTGTGTTCAGTGCCCTTGCAGGTTGGATCTTCCTGCACCAGAACCTGACCGTGCGGGAACTATGTGGCTGTGGACTGATGTTTGCAGCAATTGTCTTATCACAAATATTGTAGTTGATATGGCAAAATAGCAGGAAACATCGGAACAGTATTTTTGCAGAAATCAGGAATGGTGACAGGCATGTGGGTTGTGATTATTGCAGCTGTATTACTGGCTGCAGCGCTAATTTCATATTACAGCAGCGAGGATATAAGTGATACGCTTCCCATAACAGTCTGTGGCATGATACTTCTGCTTTATATGCTGGCATTTGGGCGTTTGTTATATGCAATTGATTTTATCAGTATTGCGGTGCTGGCAGTCTCCGCCATTTTAATCTGGAGAAAAAAAAGAATTATGCTGCCTGCTCTTGGCAGAATTCTTTTGCAGCCTTATCTGATTATCAGTATCCTTTTACTGGTTGGCATTACTTTCTGTGTCAGGGAGCAGATATTTACGTGGTGGGATGATATTAATTTCTGGTCAACGGATGCAAAAGCATTGTATTATCTGAATGGATTTCCCGGGAAATATGGTAATGTGTCTCCTGAATTTGGGGATTATCCTCCTGTGACCAGCTTGTTTAAATGGCTGTTTCTTCATTTTTCTCCAGAGCATTATGTACAGGGACTGCAATTTGCAGGATATTACTGTCTGAATATAGTTTTGCTGATGCCTCTCTTGCGGATGCTTCGCAAAAGAAATATGCCGGTACAGGCAGCAGGCAGCATTTTACTTTTGTTTCTGCCGGGAATCGTAAACGGAGTCCTGTTTTACGGAACTTGCGCGGATGTTACGATGGGAATCGCTTATGGTGCTCTTTTGTGGTCAATCTGGGACAGAAACGGACATACTGTAAATTTCTATATGGCCAGAATCACTCTTTTTGCATCAGTACTGTCATTGACCAAATCAGTCGGAATATTATGGGCTCTTTCGGCATTTATATTTCTTCTTCTGGTTTGTGGAGAACGGAGGAAACGTTGTTTGCTTCTGCCGACATTTATTGTGCTTATGACAGAAGGTTCCTGGGTACTGTTCTGTCTCTGCAACCGCAGAATTGCAAAACTGACCAGTGCAGGGATTCATATGGCAGCAGGCGGGTATCATATACCGGATAATGCAGCAGAGAAGATAGGGTTCTTCCTGAAGGGTTTCCTGTTTATTCCCATGCACAGTGATCAGAATATTACACTTGATCTTTCTTCTTTTGAGATGCTGCTGATCCTGATTCTGGTTCCGATTCTGTTTATCAGGACCGGGATCTGCAGTATCAGACAGGGAAAAAAATTATCTGTTTTTATGTTGATTATGGCTTTTTTCATATATGGAGCGATTTTTGCTGCACACATTTCCATTTTTCAGACGGAAGCGCAATATCTGGACGCTGCAGCGATGGCGCTTTCTCTTTCCCGATATGGAGTTCCCTATACAATGGGCGGTTTGTATCTGCTGACAGGAATTGCACTTTCTGCGGCCGAGCAGGCGGGGCAGGAAGCGCTATCAAAAAAGATGCGGCTGATTTATATATGCTGTGCAGTTTTTATTCTGCTGACGGCAGATTACAGAGGAATGTACAGTGGACTTATAGGATATCGGAACCTGCTTGGAGAGAATCGGCAGCATTTTGATCAGATGATAGATGCAGATGGACGAATCTTTCTTGCAAAGACAAAGGACAACGGATTTTTATGGGGAAAACGCGTTCTGTATCTCAGAGACAGTACACAAATTCATTGGGTAAAAGATACTTATATCAGTAATGAAGCGGCTCCGATAGCACTTGTATATTCGGATTATAATACATCGGACATGACAGCAGATCAGACCGGAAGTCTGATTGCAGCATCACATGCATCATATCTGTATGTGGATGCTGTCCCGGGAGATACCGGGTCAAATCTGGGTGTGTATACAGAAGACGGGACGTTTTCCTGTGGAGAGATATACCGGATCATACAGACGAATGGGTCGGTCAGACTGGAAAAGCAGTAAGCAGCCGCATGTGTTATTTTTATGTAGGATTAAGGCAGGACGGATATAGTGAATTACAGGAATCAGAGCAGAAGGTGCAATATGGAGGAAGTAAATGAATACAGAACAGACGATGATATCCGTTATCATTCCGTCGTATGAACCGGATGAGAGAATGGTTGAACTGCTTGAGCAGCTGAGTCGTGCAGAAATCGATCCGGTCATAATTGTAGATGATGGATCTGCCGATAAACGGTATCAGGATATTTTTGAAAAGGCAGAGAAGGATTATGGGTACACTGTCCTGCATCATGCGGTTAATCTTGGAAAGGGCCGTGCTCTTAAAACGGCATTTAATTACTGTCTGCTGAAATATCCGGAGATGCTGGGATGTGTTACAATTGACTCTGACGGTCAACATACGGTAAATGATATGTGCGCCTGCATGCAGGCACTTCGTGAGAATCCGGGAGCACTGATCATGGGCGTTCGGGATTTTGCAAAGGAAGGAATTCCGGCGAGATCTCTGTTTGGAAATCGGTGTACCAGTGTGATACTGAAAGCACTTACAGGAGTTGGGGTTTCTGATACGCAAACAGGTCTGCGTGCAATCCCGGCAGCGTTCATGCGTATTCTTCTGTCTGAAAAAGGAGAACGCTTTGAACTGGAAACCAATATGCTGATTGATACCAGGGAAAGAGAGATACCGATTGTTGAGGTTCCGATTCAGACCATATATCTGTCTGAAAACAGATCCAGTCATTTTAATACATTTAAAGACTCGTTTCGTATTTATGCAGTTTTCGGAAAATTTATCGTTTCTTCTTTTTCTTCCGGAATTATAGATCTGATTCTTTTTACTTTATTTTGCCATTTGCTTCGGGATAGGAGTTTTGGAATATTTGACTATATCATGCTGGCAACAGTTTTAGCACGCCTGCTTTCTGCAACCTATAATTTTCTATTGAATTATAAAGTGGTATTCAAAAGTAAAAAAAGAACTTCCGGAGCGATCATACGTTATATCCTCCTGGCGGCGTGCATTATGTTGACAAGTGGATTTCTGGTAGGAAGAGTTCATGAAATACTTCCATTTGCGGAGGTTATCATCAAGATTCCAGTAGACTGTATGCTGTTTCTGATAAGCTTTTGGATACAAAGAGAGGTTGTGTATAAATAAAAATAGATTCGGGTGAAGCGTCACCCGAATCTATACGAGATTGCTGCGCAATCTCGGCAGATAGAAAACGAAAGAAGTGAAGCGTCACCCGAATCTATACGAGATTGCTGCGCAATCTCGGCAGATAGAAAACGAAAGAAGTGAAGCGTCACCCGAATCTATACGAGATTGTTGCGCAATCTCGGCAGATAGAAAACGAAAGAAGTGAAGCGTCACCCGAATCTATACGAGATTGCTGCGCAATCTCGGCAGATAGAAAATAACAGAAGTGGAGCATTATCCGAATCAGTCCATTTTAG
>JAGOGF010000124.1 GCA_017996845.1 Butyrivibrio sp. | reverse complement strand
GCACTACTTTATAATACGAAAGGAGATTTCACATGATTTACACAAAAGAAGTCGAAGATATGTGCAAGGTTCATCAGGATGTGCATCACGGATGCGCTCCGATTCCTGAAGAAGCAAAATGGGTAAAAGCAAGAGAAATTAAAGATATTTCCGGATTTACACACGGCGTAGGCTGGTGCGCTCCGCAGCAGGGTGCCTGCAAGCTTTCTCTGAATGTTAAAGAAGGTATTATTCAGGAAGCGCTTGTTGAGACAATCGGCTGCTCCGGTATGACACAGTCAGCAGCAATGGCAGGAGAGGTTCTTCCTGGACTTACAGTTATGGAAGCACTGAACACCGACCTTGTATGCGATGCTATTAATACAGCCATGAGAGAACTGTTCCTTCAGATCGTTTATGGTCGTTCCCAGTCAGCATTTTCAGAAGGTGGTCTTGCTGTTGGTGCAGGGCTTGAAGATCTTGGTAAGGGTCTTCGTTCTCAGGTTGGTACGATTTACAGTACACTTGAAAAGGGTCCCAGATATCTTGAAATGACAGATGGTTATATGACTGATCTGGCACTTGATGCAGAGGATAATATCATCGGATATAAGTTCATCAACTTTGGTAAGATGATGGATTTCATCAAAAAGGGTGATGCTCCGGCAGACGCTTATGAGAAGGCAAAGGGTCAGTATGGCCGTGTTGCTGATGCTGTCAAATTTATTGATCCGAGAAAAGAATAATCGAAGGAGGAAAAAATAATGGCTTTATTTGAATCTTATGAAAGACGTATTGATAAAATCAATGAAGTACTTCAGAGCTATGGCATTTCTTCCATCGAAGAAGCTAAGAAGATCACTGATGATGCCGGCCTGAATGTATATGATCTTGTTAAGGGTGTTCAGCCTATCTGCTTTGAAAATGCCTGCTGGGCATATACAGTAGGTGCAGCAATTGCTATTAAGAAGGGCTGTCACAGAGCTGCTGATGCAGCAGCAGCAATCGGAGAAGGACTGCAGAGTTTCTGTATCCCCGGTTCTGTAGCAGATCAGCGTAAGGTTGGTCTGGGACATGGTAACCTTGGTAAGATGCTTCTGGAAGAAGAGACAGAATGTTTTGCATTCCTTGCAGGACATGAGTCTTTTGCAGCAGCTGAAGGCGCGATTGGTATCGCTACAAAGGCTAACAAAGTTCGTCAGAAACCTCTTCGTGTTATTCTGAACGGTCTTGGAAAAGATGCAGCACAGGTCATCTCCCGTATTAACGGATTCACATTCGTTGAGACAGAGATGGATTATTACACAGGCAAGGTTAAGATCGTTAAGGAAGTTCCTTACAGCACAGGCGACAGAGCAAAAGTTAAGTGCTATGGCGCAAATGATGTTACAGAAGGCGTTTCCATTATGTGGCACGAGAATGTTGACGTTTCCATTACCGGTAACTCAACCAACCCGACACGTTTCCAGCACCCGGTAGCAGGTACTTACAAGAAGGAAAGACTCGAAGCTGGCAAGAAGTATTTCTCAGTAGCATCAGGCGGCGGCACAGGTCGTACCCTTCATCCTGATAACATGGCTGCAGGCCCGGCTTCTTACGGCTTTACCGATACACTTGGCCGTATGCATTCCGATGCACAGTTTGCAGGTTCCTCATCTGTTCCGGCTCATGTAGAAATGATGGGTCTGATCGGTATGGGCAACAACCCGATGGTTGGCGCAACCGTTTCTCTGGCTGTTTCAATCGAAGAGGCTGCCAAGGCTGGAAAGTTCTGATTTTGTAAAAATAGGCAAGACATATTTTTGCAATAAAAAAGTGTTTTGCCCACATATTGCCCACATTGATACTGAATGTGGGTTATAAAATAAAAAAAGAAATTGTGTACATTGCGTGCACAATTTCTTTTTTTATGTAACTCTGATTGAAGATAAATCCTGCACATGTTATATTAATATCATGCACAGGATTTATGGAATCCCGATAGATTGATTCTAATTCTGCAGCAAAAGATATACCTACAAAAGGGCAGGAGGAAAGCAATGGATATAAAGGCGATGTTCAGATTCAGTTATGGTCTGTATGTTCTGACAGCACAGGAAAATGGTTTTGACAATGGTTGTATCGTCAATACTGCAATTCAGGTAACAGATACCCCTAATAAAATAACTGTTACGGTAAACAAGGCTAACAAAACCTGTGAGATGATTCATGCAACAGGTAAATTTAATGTCTGTATGCTTTCGGAAAATGCACCATTTGATGTGTTTAAGCATTTTGGATTTCAGAGTGGCAGGACAGTAGATAAATTTGCTGATTTTACACAAAAAGCCAGAAGTGAAAACGGATTATATTATATAACAGATTATGCAAATGCATATGTATCAGGGAAGGTAATTCAGGAAGTTGACATGGATACGCATATCATGTTCATTGCAGAAGTGCCGGATGCAGTCCTGTTATCTGACATTCCCTCCGTAACCTATACCTATTATCAGGATCACATCAAACCAAGACCCCAGGCTGCACCTGCCGCAGAAAAAGGTAAGACCAAATGGGTATGCCGGATTTGCGGATTCATTTATGAGGGAGAGGAACTTCCGCCGGATTATATCTGCCCGATCTGTAAGCATGGCGTACAGGATTTTGAAAAAATAACGGTTTGAACAGACTCTGCTGCATAGGAGATTGCGGAAGTAAAAACGGCATCTGATATTGAATAATAAAGGACCCGAAACTGAAATGATCGCAGATATCGTCATGGGGAGATCATTTCAGCATACGAGTCTTTTTTTATGATTTGGTGCAGAAAATTTTTTGAATAAATCAAAAACTGTATAAAATGTATGATAATTTCTTTTATTTTTATTGATATTTTTTTGTCAAATATGAGGCATTTAATGCTATAATAAATGGTCATCTCTGAAGAAGAATTCTATAAATAAAACAAAATGCAGAGCAGGAGGTGTCTGATGCTTTCTATTTATTTGTGTCAAAAAGATGAGACAATTGCTGATGCAATTCAGAAAATGAATGAAACAGATCCGGATGGCAAAAAATATGCAGCTGATGAAGCGGCAGATAGATGCTATGTGGGAGATGAACGTTTTGCAAATGCACCCAGACTGATTAACTGTCGAAACTGCTACTATGCAGTTCGTGAAGTTAACTGACAGAAATGCCGGCACATCGTATGTGATGGTATACCTATGAACGGAGGACGAAGCAGTTGGAACGAACAGAAAACAAGATGGGTACAATGCCGGTGAAGCAGCTGATCATCGCGATGTCCCTCCCAATGATGATCTCAATGCTGGTACAGGCATTATACAATGTGGTTGACAGCATTTTTGTGGCACAGATCGAAGAGGATGCACTGACAGCTGTTACACTTGCATTTCCGATGCAGAATCTGATGATTGCAGTAGGAGCAGGTACAGGAGTCGGTATCAATGCACTGTTATCCAAATCACTTGGCGAAAAACGCTTTGATAAATCTGATGCGGCAGCCAATACCGGTATATTTTTAAGCCTTTTGAATTTTATTGCATTTCTGATAATCGGATTCTTGCTTTCCGAACCGTTTATCCGTACACAGACGACAGATCCGAAGATTATCGCATATGGTACAACTTACCTCAGAATCTGTTGTTGTATGTCAATTGGTGTGTTTTTTCAAATTACTTTCGAAAGACTTCTGCAGTCAACCGGACGTACTTTATACAGTATGATCTCGCAGCTGACCGGTGCAGTGATTAATATTATTATGGATCCCATCATGATCTTCGGACTTTTTGGCTGCCCCAAAATGGGTGTGGCGGGCGCGGCATATGCAACGGTTCTGGGACAGGTAATTGCTTCTTTCCTGGGATTGTACATGAATCTGAAGGTCAATAAAGATATTACCCTATCATTTGCGGAAATCATTCGGCCCAAAAAAGAGACGGTCAAAGCAATATATGCAGTTGGCGTGCCTTCGATTCTGATGATGTCAATCGGTTCTCTGATGACATATCTGATGAATCGTATTCTGATTGTGTTTTCCACAACAACTACAGCAGTCTTTGGGGTGTATTTTAAATTACAGAGCTTTTTCTTTATGCCTGTATTTGGACTGAATAATGGTCTGATTCCGGTACTGGCATATAATTATGGTGCCAGGAATAAAGAGAGAATCAGTGAGTCATTAAAATTTGCAATGACGCTTGCAGTTGCGATTATGCTGGTTGGAATGATTGTGTTTGAAGTTATTCCGGGACAGCTGTTGGGAATGTTCAATGCATCAGATGATATGAAACAGATTGGTATTCCCGCGCTTCGCATTATCTGTCTGTCATTTCCGCTTGCAGGATTCAGTATTGCTATGGGATCCATTTTTCAGGCATTTTCAGAAAGTATTTATTCACTGATTATATCAATTGGCAGACAGCTGGTAGTGCTGATTCCGATTGCATGGCTTTTGTCACTGACCGGAAATGTTGATTTTGTGTGGTGGGCTTTTCCTGTTGCGGAACTTGTTTCACTGGTTCTGTCAGTTTTCTTTTTTAAACGTTTATACGCCAGAACAGTAAAGACACTTTAAACAAAAAACAGATAGATAATTTGTGCATATTTTAATTTTATACTTTGTTCATACATAGTTAACAAAAAAAGATTTATAATAGAAAAGTAAACTGCGATTGCGCAGTTATGGAGGAACAGAAACGGAATGAGTATTGGCGAACGACTGAACGAACTTCTTACGGAAGATAAAACAGCAATACCGGTCAATATCGGATTTGGACCGGAAGGCTTTTTTAACATTAACAGATCGGTTCTTTATTCCTGGGGAATTATACTTGTTTTTTTCTTATTGTGTATTTTTTTGACCGGAAATATGAGACTGCACCATATCAGTAAGAGACAGTTGATTGCTGAAACAATTGTTGTCAAGCTCAGAGGTCTGGTTTCCGGACTGCTTGGTCCGTTTGGAGCAAGATATACAGATTATATTCTGACAGTGCTGCTATATATCGCACTTAGTAATCTGGTGGGTGTGGTTGGGCTTGTTCCGCCAACAATGGATTTGAACGTTACAATTGGACTTGCTTTAATGAGTATTGTGTTGATCGAAGCTGCAGGTATTCGTAAAAAAGGAGCAAGCGGATGGCTGAAAGCATTCACAGAGCCTGTTTGGATTGTTACTCCAATGAATATCCTGGAGTTGGGAATCAGACCATTATCACTTTGTATGCGGTTATTTGGAAATGTGCTTGGGGCAACGGTTATTATGGAACTGATTAAAATGGCAGTTCCCATGTTTATACCTGCGCTTGCGAGTCTGTATTTTGATTTTTTTGATGGCTTGATTCAGGCATATGTATTTATTTTCCTTACTTCTTTGTATATTAAAGAAGCAACCGAATAAAAACGGTAACACGGAAGTTACATTATTCCTTGTACATAAAATTGAATATGAGAGATTTGAAAGGAGATATTTATTATGAATTTAACAGCGATTGGAGCCGGAATTGCCGCATTTACAGGCATTGGGGCAGGCATTGGAATCGGTATTGCTACAGCAAAGGCAACAGATGCGGTTGCAAGACAGCCGGAGGCCAGCAATAAGATTATGATGATGCTGCTTTTGGGATGTGCACTTGCAGAAGCAACTGCGATTTATGGTCTGGTTGTTGCACTTATGTTGATTTTTGTGAAGTGATTTCGTAGTAAAAAGCCTGCGTAAGCAGGCAAAAAAGGGGATAGAGCTGTGCTGAATGTAAATTTCAACATTGTATATACAATTATTAATATATTGATTCTTTTCTTCATTTTTCGTGTCTTTCTGTTTAATCGGGTAGACAAAGTACTGAAAGCACGAAATGATGAGGTTGAAAATGCGACTGTGGCTGCAGACAGGAAGAGTCATGATGCTGATGAAGCAAAAGCCAAGTACGATGACGACATTCAAAAACTGGAAGATGAGAAGGAAAGTATCATTTCTGAATCCAGAGATAAAGGTTATCATGAGTACGCTCAGATTGTAGCAAATGCAAAAGTCGAGGCGGGCAATATTATTGAAGATGCCAAAAAAACGGCTAAACTTGAGAGCGAAAGACAAAGACGCATTTATGAAGCGGAAATTACCGATATGGTTGTAAGCGCTGCGTCTAAGATTGCTGCTGGTTCACATAGTGAACAGCAAGATAATGAACTTTATAACAGGTTCATAGATGAGGCTGGTGATGAAGAAAAATGAGCCAGGAGAGTTTTTGGAATAATGATTTACACAGTACAATAGACAATTATTGCAGAGCAGAAATCAGATATGCGAATACGAAGCCGTCTGATGAACAACTGCAGAAAATCAGCGAAATGCTTTGCAAAAAGATGGAAGTTGATAAAGTGGATATTATGCCGGTTCAGGATGATTCTGTCGGTGGTGGATTTATTATCAAATGTGGTAATTTTGAATATGACTGGAGTGATAAGGGTCGTGCAGAACAGTTACGTGATATGCTCAAAGGTGTAAAGCGTCAGGGAACGACTTCTTCTCCTCATATTATCAGTATCTTAAAAAGTCATGTGGAAGATTTCAGATTGGAGCTGCAGGATCGCGAAGTGGGAAACGTACTTTGGGTTGGAGATGGAATTGCCAACGTCAAAGGATGCGGACATGCGTTCTATGGTGAGATCATTCAATTTGAAGATGGTACAAAAGGTATGGTACAGGACATTCGTGAAGATCATATCGGATGTATTTTATTTGGAGATGATGCCGGAATTCGTCAATCCAGTAAGGCAGTCAGAACATATAAGCAGGCAGGTATTCCGGTAGGAAACGATTTTGTCGGAAGAGTGATTAATGCACTTGGCGAGCCATTGGATGAAGGCGGCCCGATAGAAGCAGATGGATACCGTGCCGTTGAAGAACCTGCACCTGGTATTGTTGACAGACAGTCTGTAAACCAACCAATGGAGACAGGTATTCTTTCAATTGATACGATGTTCCCGATCGGTCGCGGACAACGTGAGTTAATTATCGGAGATCGTCAGACCGGTAAAACTTCGATTGCAATGGATACAATTCTGAACCAGAAGGGGAAGGATGTAATCTGCATTTATGTTGCAATCGGGCAGAAAGCGTCTACGGTTGCCAGACTGATCACAACTTTGAAAAAAGCAAAAGCAATGGAATATACTACAATTGTCT
>JAGOGF010000123.1 GCA_017996845.1 Butyrivibrio sp. | reverse complement strand
AAAATGCCGGTATGGATTATACGGATGAGCTGTTTCAGAAATATCAGGAAATCAACACTTCTTTATGGCGTGATCTGGAACAAAACAAAGTTTCAAAAGATACGGTTCTAACTACACGCTTTCAAAAGCTTTTCCAGCTCTACGGAATTGATGTTGATGGTAAAATATGGGAAATGCAATACAGATCCTGTCTCGATGATTCTGCTGACCTCATTCCGCATGCAAAACAAACCCTGCTCACACTTCATCAAATGGGAAAGAAGATATTTTCCGCTTCCAATGGGGTATACAGTACGCAGATGAAGCGTCTCACAAGTGCCGGAATTATCGACTTATTTGACGGGCATTTCATTTCTGATGTGATACAATACGAAAAACCATCTCCCTGTTTCTATGAATTCTGCCTGAAAAATATCGGTACGGTTTCTCCCCGGTCAGTTATTATGGTAGGTGACAATCCCGTTTCCGATATCAAAGGTGCCTCTGATTTTGGGCTGGACGCCTGTTTCTTCAGCAGAAATGCGGCAATCAGCTGCAATATTGCCACCTACAGTATCAGCGATATCACAGACCTTTTGCATTTTGTCTGATCCAGTCAGAAATATTATTCTCCAGCACATAAGGATATGCATAGCCTTTCTTTTGGGCAATATCATGCGAAAGACGCTCAAACAGTGCAATGGTATCCGCTAATGCTCTCCAGCTGTCAGGCCTGTCAAAATGGCCAAATGCGCTCTGCAGTTCTTTACGTGTCTCAGGGCTCGCCCATTCACAGATGAACCGTCCTGCATGCCAGGTATCATATGCAAATCCATTTACCACTTTCTCATGCCATTCTATCATTTGCAGCAGAATTTCTTTCATATTGGCATCGCGGACTTTTACCATCCACAGATCGTTTCTGATTATCTGCTTTGCCATATACAGTGCCAGAAACCAGAACATATTCGCAGTCTGCACAAAAGCTTCTTCCGACAAAGCGGTTCCCTGGGGAGCCTTGAAACATTTGGGTGTAATTTTATCTGCAATGTTATCTTTGTCAACCAGGACCTTTACTCCCCTGTTAAAATTATCCGGAACCACCCTTTTCTCTACAATCTGCTTCAAATCATCTATGGTATGAAAGACAAAATCAACCTGCCATCCGCCTTCAAACAAAGTAAGACATTCCGGTTCTCCTCCGGATGTCCGTGACACTACTAAGGTCCAGACCTTTCCAAAATCTTCAACCCATTTTGCATCAGAAAGATAACTGTCCGGTTTTGAAGTATAAAGAATAATATCCATATCTGACCATTCATCCGCCGGATGGTCGCTTCTTGCATGGGAACCTACCATAAACGCTGCCCTGATATCTTCTTTGGATTGTGCCCAGGAAACAAAGTTCTTTTCCAGATTTTCGTAGAACATACTTGCCGGTGACATCATGATATCCTTCCGTCGTTCCTTCTTTTATTAAATCGTTTTTACCGAACTCTTCATTTTCTTAATTGTTTTTTCCAGTTCTTCCAGCAAAACCTTAGCTTTTTCAAATTCATTTTTTTGCAGCAGTTCCTGAATTTTTGTTTCCAGCTCTTTTTTATTTTGCTCCAGAATCACATAATCTTTATCAAAGTAATTCGCATAAATCATCTGCCGAAATCTGCGGATACTCATTTTGCGCAGTGTATTGTTTTCTGCCAGAAGTACATAATCCATGCAGCCAGCCACCGTATAATAATCATGCGATACCATCAGAATTGCACCTTTATACTCCCTGATTGCCTGTTCCAATGCATTCTGCGCATAGACATCCAGATGCCCGGTTGGTTCATCCAGCAACAGGAAATTGTTTTTTTCCAGTGAAAGCGCTGCCAACTGAATTAAATCCTTTTCACCTCCGGATAATTCACTGACTTTCTGATCCAGCATATCTTTTTCAAATCCATACTTTTTCAGGTAATCTTCTATATCATTTTTTTTATCAAATCCTTTTTCTTCAAAAATTTCATATATCGTTTTCTCTTCTTCATATAATGCTCCGGTAATCTGAGAAAACATGCTGATCTTCGCATTATTACTTACTTTGATCGTATCTTTTTTATTTTCAAAGATTTCACATAGTATGGTTGTCTTTCCGGTTCCATTATTGCCTACAATCGCAACATGATCTGTCGGCTTCATTTCAAAATTCACCTGCTCCAGAAGTTGCTTATCAAAAGCGACACTATAATCTTTTAATTCCAGAATTGTTTCCTCTGTTACTTCATCTCCCATGTTAAAACAGATTTCCGGCTGCCTGATATCAACAAAGGGAGCCTTTGTCTTTCTTGCTTTGAGCCGGTCAACCATGGTCTGCCTGGCATGAACGGCTCTCCCAAGCGCCTCATTGTCAAACTGCATTGATTTCTTTCGCGACTTCTCCAGAATTTTGCTTTGACGGTCGATTTCTGCCTGATCTGCTGCCGCTGCTTCTTCCAAATCTATTTTACCTGCAAGAAGCTCATAATTATATTCTGTATAGGTCCCGTCAAACTCCTGCACATCCATATTTTCCATATGCAGTATTTTGTTAAAGCAGTGATTTAGCAGGTACCTGTTATGTGTAATTACAAGAAGTGTTCCCTTATAGGCATTGATCAGATTTCGCAGTGCATTCAAACGCTTAAAATCCAGAAAGACATCCGGTTCATCCATAATAAGAAGTCCAGGACTCAGCATCATCTCTTTGATGATCTGGATCAGTTTAAATTCCCCACCGCTTAAGCTGCTGATTTTCTGTTTTTCCAGCGTTTGCAGATCCGCAATTTTCAACTGTTTTTTTATATTGATTTCGTATGAATCACCATCAATCGCATTCCATTCATCTGACGCTTTCTGATAATCCGCAAAAATCTCTTCCAGCTCTGTGGCTGTTTCCATCTGCTTACACAAATCTGCTATTTTTTGTTCCAGCTTTACAAATTCATCGCTGAGATATTGCAATACACTCAGATCTTCCTGGGGATCTAATTGTGAAAACTGACTTACATAGCCGGTTCTGCCCATATTGTCAATTTCTATTTTTCCATCGTACAGATAGTCTTCTGTATGCATGAGTATATCAAGCAACGTACTTTTCCCTGTTCCATTGATACCAATCAAAGCACAATGTGCATCTTCTTCTATTGTAAAAGAAATTTTATTGTATAAATCTTTTTGCGGAAATGCGTAAGACAAATTCTGAACCTTTATCATAATTGCTCCCTATGGTGTTTCTGTTAAATGGTACATGCGCTCTTCTATTCATCGGTCATCTTATCATAAAGTCTGTCTGAACACAGTAGAAATTATGATATTCCACAGTCTATGATTCAAAACAGACAATTATTGTACCTGTTTTCTTCCAAACTACTCAAAACCTTTATCGCTGCAGCTGATATTCACTTTCCAGAATAGAGTAGTATAGTCTTCCGATATATTCATCCTTTACACAGAAATAATCACGCAAGGTTCCCTCATAGGTAAACCCGCATTTCTCTATAACACGTTTTGATGGTTCATTAATTGTTTTCGTACAAATTTGTACCTTATGAAGATTTATATTTTCAAAGCCATATTTTATAACTGCTTTCGTTGCCTCTGTGGCAAATCCCTTACATTGAAACGCAGCGCCTATACAATATTCTATTTCAGCAAAATTGTTTTTCTCATCAACAAGAAAATATGCAATCTGACCAATACATTGATTCGTTTCTTTGGTAATAATCGCCCATCTGTAATAATTTTCTTTTTCATAGGAAAAAATATATTGATCAAGCAATTCTTTTACTTCTTCTTTTGTAGTATATACCGGTTCAGAATAAAGTGACTGTATTTCGGGGTCTGAAATCCAATATTTCAGCATTGAATCATCATCGCTGTACGCAAATCTGCGAAGAATCAATCTTTCTGTTTTAATCGTTTGTGTCCCTGAATGTGTGAGCATATCCATATTTCCTTTCCTGAATGAAACAATACTCTATTTGCATACGGATCCGGATAGTCCGTTTTTTCCTTATAAACATAGGTGTTAGATTTTATTTTTTTTATCAAGATTCCTTAGGATTTCGTAGTATCGTATCGTTGCCAGGGAACTTGGTTCCCCTTTTCTGCAAAAAGAAAACCCGGCCAACTTCGGAACAACACGCTCGACAACAACCTGGCCATCCACGAGCCTGGATTCCAGTGCTTTCAATGCTTCGAGGAACCGCGGATCCTGCTTCGCACGATTATAGAAGGATAAGACATATACATAAACAAAAAGATTGTAATTGCGGAAGGGATATTCAACCTGCATAAACAATGTGCCAATCCCATAATGGCATGGCCCAATCGGTTTTCGTATTGTCCAGTGCATAAGCAAAAAATCTACCGCCCTATCAAGCGCCGGTTCTTTGTTATAATCCTCTCTAAACCGGAACGCATCCAGAATCATAAGCGTTGGGAGCGGATTGGAATACTCCGTTTCCGGACCTCGACCAAAGCTAAACTTATTGCAACGCCAACCGCCATCTGTATATTGTGTATGCAATAGATACTGGAAGGTCTTCTGCATTCTGACATCAGAAGCATAACCCATGTGACAAAGTACACGAACTGCATTGGCAGTATGACATGGGTAAACGGAACCTTGCGGATACACCTTAAAACTTCCATCTTCCCGCCATGCACTGAATATTATGCCGGCACATTCTTCCAGTAAAGGCTCGGTAGGTTCCATCCCTAATTCCAACAGATACATTATACATTCCAGCATGGAAAATGGTGATCCTTTTATAAGGCGCTTATCAAGTGTCGTCCAATAATCTGCACCATTATCATACCTGCGGGACAATATGGCATCCACATCTGCTTTATACCTCTCTTCTACAGCCATTCCTCTCACCTCAATATATTACATCTCCTTCAAACAACAAAAACAAACTACTTTATCATGAATACAATTATAAAGCAGTTTGTCTCTTTTATCACAGCAATGGCAAACAAAATGAAATTATAAGAATTTCTTATCTGGTCATTCGGTCTTTACACGAGCATCTTTCATTTTTCAAAAATTACCTTACCATTAAATATCGTCTTATTAACAGTTTTCTTCCACAGATCATCAACATCTGTCTCAAACAGATTGCTCTCCAGAATAATAATATCTGCATACTTTCCTTTTTCAAGCGATCCGGTTCTATTTTCCATACCATACACCTTTGCAGCATCAATTGTATATCCTCTCAGTGCCTGTGACAGTGTAATTGTTTCCCATGGATTTTCGCCTTCCTGTATACCATCAAAACTTTTTCTGGTCACAGCCGCATATATTCCATGTAATGGATCCGGTTCTACCACCGGAAAGTCTGATCCAAGTGCTACCGCCCCGCTCTTTTCAAGCAGGGTTCTGATCGGCCATTCTAAAAGAGCTCTTTCTTTCCCGATTCTTACTTTCTTGAAATTATTGTCCAGAAGCAGATGCATCGGCTGCATCGATGGAATAACCTCCTCCTGTGCAAATCGGTTCAGATCTTCCGGCAGAATATTTTCGATATGTTCAATGGTATTCGGAATTTTCCTTTTCCCATTTATCCGGTTTGATTCTGCGAAAATATCCAGCGCCATATGTACCGAACCGTCTGCAATACAATGCAGTCGGACCGGAAGACCTGCTGCATTGGCTGCCGAAACAGATTTTTGAATGCTTTCCCGGGGTTCAAGCGGTACCCCGATACCGCAGGTGTCAGGTCTGTCTGAATAGGGCTCTGTCAGCAAACCTGTATAAGTCTCCACCACCCCGTCAATAAACCCTTTTACCCCAGCAATCTGAAAACAATCTGAATCCATTTCTTTTTTCCAGTCCAGGACTTTTTCAAATTGATCATATCCAAAAAGCCTTGTGAAAATACTGAGTCGAAGTGACAATGCACCGGACATTTCCAGTTTTTTTACCAAACTGTATTTGTGATGAATTTCCTCCGTATAATCTTCCGCATACATTTCACTCATTCCGGTAATTCCGAGTTCTGCCGCTTTTTTAAGAAAATCTTTGAAGATAACCAGGGTCTCTTCATCAGAAAATTCAGTAAACTTTTTCATCGCCGGTGCATATGCATCCGGTTCTACCAGCATGCCATCCGGTTTCCCTGTTTCGTCTGTCCCGATATATCCGCTCTTCACCGGCATGTCTGCCGTTATATTACACATTTCCAATGCCTTTGTATTCAGCCACATACTGTGTGTATCAGCACAGACCATATAGACAGGTCGATCCGGAACCACTTTATCCAGACTATCCCTTGTCGGAAACGACGGACTCCCTTTCCATTTTGGCAGAAACCATCCGAATCCGCGAATAACAGCCATTTCCGGATGATCTGCTGCAAATTTCCCAATCATGCACGCGCAATCCTCTTCCGATATTGCATGTTCAATTTCAGTACAGACAAAGTTACTGAATATCAGTGATCCCTGGAAAAAATGCGTATGTGCATCAATAAACCCCGGCATGACCAGTTTTTTACCGGCGTCTACTATACGGGTATGTTCATCTGCATATTTCAATTCTTCTCCATAATGTACTACATCCAAAATTCTTTTTCCCTGAATGATAACCGCTGCTTCCTGTGGAACATCCTGCAGTGCCGTAAATATTTTTTTACTTTTTATGATCAGATCAGCCGACATTCCATTCTCCTTCTGTATTTTCAAAACGTTTTCTTTTTAAGCTTCTTTACCTGCGCACCTGTATTAAGACTGATTGCCACCATAACCACCAGCATGATAATCGTAGAAAGTGCATTTACTTCCGGTGTTACGCCAGTTTTCACCATGGAGAATATCTTGACCGGAAGCGTAATACTGTTGGGTCCACTGACAAAAAAACTGATGATCACATCATCTAAGGAAAGTGAAAAAGCCAGCAGTGCACCGGAGATTACCCCAGGTAATAAAAGGGGGAATGTAACCTTCATAAATGTCTGAAAACGATTGGCACCAAGATCCATTGCTGCTTCTTCCAGAAACCCGTCAAATCCTGCCAGTCTTGCTCTTACTGTAAATACGACAAACGGGATACAAAACGTTGCATGCGCAATGGTTATGGAAAAAAGTCCAAGCGGAATCTGACAGATTGAAAAAACACACAACAAAGCAATGCCAAGAACGACTTCCGGAATAACGACCGGAATATACAATAAATAGTCAATGATATCTTTTCCAAAGTACCTGTACTTACCCATTCCAACTGC
>JAGOGF010000122.1 GCA_017996845.1 Butyrivibrio sp. | reverse complement strand
TAATATTGAACGGCCAGATCTGCACTGTCTTTATCATATGTGCCATCATATGCCTGATGGTAAGCTGCTACGGCCTGGCTCATATAACTGGCAGATTCTGCTGCAAGATCACCGAGAGAAGAAAATTCATCCGGAATCTGATAGGAAGCCATTTTCTGAAACTCTGCATTCATTCCGTCGAGATCTGCAAGAAGATCCTTTGTTGCTGTCTCTGAATTGGGATCGATTTCATTAATAGCATCATTGTAACCGGAAACTGCATCAAAAAAGGCATTCATATTTGTTTTGTAAGTTTCAAGATCATTGCTTTTGGATCCGCATCCGGCAAGAAAAAGTGTGAATAAGCAAATTATGGTACAAAAATAGGCAATTCTTTTCATTATTTTTTTCAGCAATTTACTACCCCCTGATTAAAATACATCAGTTTTTAATTTATCACACATGGATAAGACGGTCAATTGTAGTTTGTGAGAGATTGTGCTAACATTATTGGAAAATCAAGTATATAGGATGGAAAGTTGCTGTGAGGGATACTTCAGATAATCGCTTTTTATACATGGTAAAGGGAATTGCATGTATCATGGTCATACTGATTCATGTGAAGTTTCCGGGTAATTTCGGAGCAATCTGCGAGACGCTGGCACGCTTTGCCGTACCAATGTTTTTTGCTGTTTCTGGAAGATTCCTGATTCATGATCATGAATGTACAGAGAAGACTCTTATCAGGAAAAGTGCGCATATCAGATTGATTCATACAATGAGACTTGCGCTTGCTGCATGGGTAGCGTACACATTATATTCTCTCATTTACATGTTATGTAACGGGACAGGATTTTTGGGCTGGGTTCATGAAAAATATAATTTTTTTGAATTTTCCAGGTTGGTTCTATTTGGCTCTGGCAAGTTCATATATGATTATTCTTATACTTTTGACCATCTTTGGTATCTGTTTGCATTGCTCTATGTTTATCTTTTGATATGGATATTTGCCGGGGCAGTCAGAAAAATGAGCGGTCCTTTGGTAATCCTTTTGGGCGGATTCCTGATGCTTGGGGAATTGCTGCAGAAAGTGTATCCGGTTCGACTTTTTGGAATCAGTATTTCCACGTGGTATGTAATGCGTAACTGGTTGTTTATTGGGATACCATTTATGATGCTTGGAATCAGATTTCACATTTTCATTCAAACTGACAGAGGCAGAAAACTAGCACAGAATATAAAATTATGGAATATTTGTCTGTTGTCGGGAATAGTCTGTTGTATTGCTGAATATTATCTTGCGGGTCTTACGGAAGTTTATATTGGTTCATGGATTATTGTGATATCACTTCTTTTTTTATCAGAAAGTCAAAAAGAAAAAGGCGTGGGTTTTCTGGTCGGAATCGGCAAATATCTGTCGGCAGATGTATATATATGGCATGTATTGATATTGTCCCTTGTTGGAGTTATAACCATGAATTCAGGATGGGATCAGAGTGTTTGCTGGAATTGGATTAAGCCTATCATCGTTATTGTTGTCACCTTATTTTTATCAAAGCTATTGTGCACTGTAAAACAGCGCAGAAATGGGACATTATGACAAAAATGAAATTTCAGGATTTATTGCTTTGCGATCATCCGATTTTTTTGGATGGCGCAACAGGTACGAACCTAATGAAAGCAGGGATGCCGGCAGGTGTATGTCCGGAGCGCTGGATACTGGAACATTCAGATGTGATAATGAAATTGCAGCGGGAATATATGAGTGCCGGAAGCAATATTGTTTATGCCCCGACATTTACGGCTAATCGTATTAAATTAAAGGAATATGGACTTGCTGACCAGGTAGAACGAATCAATTCAGAACTGGTGCATTTGTCTGCTGAAGCTGTTACAGGCAGAGCTCTGATTGCCGGGGATCTGACTATGACAGGCAGACAGCTTTCACCGATTGGGGATCTTGATTTCGAAGAACTTGTGAATGTATATAAGGAACAGATCACAGCGCTGGTACATGCAGGTGTCGATCTGCTGGTTGTTGAAACCATGATGAGTCTGCAGGAATGCCGTGCGGCAGTAATTGCAGCAAAGGAGACAACCGATATTCCGGTCATGGTATCGCTTACATTTGAAGCGGATGGCAGAACCCTTTTTGGAAGTGATGCGGCATCCGCTGCAATCGTTCTGGAAAGTCTTGGCGTATGTGCTGTTGGAGCCAACTGCTCGACAGGTCCTGATCAGATGCAGGATATCATCCGGAGTATGGCTGCTGTTACAACCATACCGATCATTGCAAAACCCAATGCAGGCCTTCCTTCTGTAGCACCGGATGGAACGACCGAGTATGATATGGATGCAGAAGCGTTTGTTTCGGACATGGAGCATTTACTGCAATGCGGTGCTTCTGTATTGGGAGGGTGCTGCGGAACGACGCCGACGTATATTGCACTTTTACATGAAAAACTGAAAGATATAAAGCTATCTGAAATAAAAGATAGCGAGAATAACTTTGTCAGACGCAGAAAAACCGGAGTTCGCTATCTGACTTCTGAACGTGCTTATAGAGCATTTGGACTCAATGATCCGTTTATGATAGTCGGCGAACGGATCAACCCGACAGGTAAAAAGAAACTCCAGGCACAGCTTCGTGAAGGCAATCTGGATATGGTCTGTGATTTTGCACAGCAACAGGAAACTGCTGGGGCAACTGTTCTTGACGTAAATGTTGGAATGAGCGGAGTAGATGAATGTACGCTCATGCAGAAAGTAATTGATGAAATCACCATGCTGACACCGCTTCCATTATGCATCGATTCAAGCGATGTACAGACAATGGAAAATGCACTCAGACGATACCCGGGCAGAGCATTGATCAATTCCATTTCGCTTGAAAAGGGAAAGGCTGAAAAATTTTTGCCATTGGCACGAAAATATGGTGCAATGTTCATCCTGCTGCCGATCGGGATTGACGGCCTGCCTAAAAATAACGCAGAAAAGATAGAAACGATACAAAAACTGACATTACTGGCAAAAGAATATGGATTATGTCAGGAGGATATTGTTGTAGACGGACTGGTCGCTACTGTTGGGGCAGATCCGGATGCTGCAGTAAATACGCTTGATACCATTCAATATTGTCATGATCACGGTTATGCGACAATTTGCGGCCTTTCGAATATTTCCTTCGGACTCCCCCAGAGAAGCTATATCAACACTGCTTTTCTGACAATGGCAATTGCGAGAGGACTGACAATGGCAATCGCCAATCCATCGCAGGAGCTTTTGATTAACAGTGCTTTTGCGTCTGATCTGCTGCGTCATAAAGAAGAATCAGATGTTCTCTATATTCAGAGAATGCAGCGTTATAATGTGGAAGATCCGGAACTTGGAAATAGAAATGCAGATACTATTCGTAATATGATGCCTGATGCCGGTACTGCTGCAAAGCAGGATAATCTGTCATACAAAATATTGGAGCAGCTCTATCAGGATGTATTGAAAGGATCCAAAAGGACAATTCTCAAAGATACGGAGCGTGCAGTACAAAACGGATGTGTTCCACAGGAAATTTTAAGCCGGACCCTGATGCCTGCCATAAATAAAGTCGGAGAACTGTTTGACCAGGGCGTATATTTTCTTCCACAACTTATATCCAGCGCAGAGTCGATGAAAATATCGATTGGTTTTTTGGAACCTTTTCTGAAAACCGGAAGCGAACAGGGACAGGAGATGCCTGCTGTTGTTATTGCGACAGTGCATGGAGATGTTCATGATATCGGCAAAAATCTGGTTGCACTGATGTTGAAAAACTACGGATTTCGTGTAACAGATCTGGGCAAAGATGTTCCTGCACAGACAATTGTACAGACAGCAATTGCGGAACATGCAAGTGTGATTGCACTCTCAGCGCTTATGACGACTACCATGCAGGAAATGAAAAATGTTATTCACCTTGCAAGACAAATGAACTGTGATGCCAGAATCCTGATTGGAGGAGCAGTCGTCACGCAGGAATATGCCGATGAAATTGGTGCGGATGGATATGCTGACGATGCGGCGGATGCCGTACGTGTTGTAAAGAGAATATTGAATATACAGGACGGGAGATAAAAAAATATGACAGGTGCAGATGCAATTGTAAAATGTCTTGAAGAAGAAGGCGTGGAGGTTCTGTTTGGTTATCCGGGGGCTGCCATATGTCCTTTTTATAACAGTCTGTTGAATTCAGATATCAGAGCGATTCTGATTCGAACAGAACAAAATGCTGCACACAGTGCAAGTGGATATGCCAGAATCAGTGGGAAGCCTGGAGTATGTGTCGTTACCTCAGGCCCTGGAGCTACCAATCTGATTACGGGAGTTGCAACAGCTTTTGCAGACAGTATTCCGCTCATCTGTATTACTGGACAGGTGAACAGTTCCATGATCGGAAGCGATGTATTTCAGGAAGCAGATATTACGGGAGCAGTAGAATCTTTTGTTAAATACAGTTATCTGATCAGAAAGACAGAAGATATTCCGCATATTTTCAAAGAGGCTTTTTATATTGCAAATACCGGAAGAAAGGGACCTGTGCTGATCGATATTCCATGTGATATCCAGGAGGAGATGATTACAAAATTTGCCTATCCTGATAACATCAGTATGCGAACCTACAAACCTACGGTGGACGGGAATATGGTTCAGATCAAAAAGGTAATACGTGAAATCACGCGTGCCAAAAGACCGATTATGTGTGTGGGAGGCGGTGTTGCTCTCAGCAATGCGGTAGGAGAGATTCGTGAATTTGCATCAAAATATCAAATTCCGGTGGTCTCAACCATGATGGGCATAGGTGTTATGCCGTCAAATGACCCGCTTTATTTTGGCATGGTCGGGAATAACGGAAGGCATTTTGCCAACAGAGCACTCAATGAATCAGATCTTTTGCTGATGGTCGGAGCAAGGGTTGCAGACAGAGCAGTAAACAGACCGGATCTGATCACGGAAAACAAGGTAATGGTGCATATTGATGTAGATCCTGCAGAAATCGGCAAGAATGTCGGCCCTACAATTCCGCTGGTAGGCGATATCCGGCATATTTTTGATGCGATTCTGCAGCAGGAAATTTCTGCAGAACAGCATACGGATTGGATTACGGTACTGGAAAATTACAGGAATACCATGACAGAAAAAAGGCCTGTCATTGACCCTGCCTATGCAGATCCGGAATCATTTATCAGACTTTTATCAGACAAAATGGAGGATGATGCCGTTTATGTTGCAGATGTTGGCCAGAATCAGATATGGTCTACCGCTTTCTGCAACATACGCGGAGACGGGAGATTCCTGACATCCGGCGGGATGGGAACGATGGGATATGCCATTCCTGCTGCACTGGGGGCTAAAATTGCAGATCCGAACAGGCAGGTCGTAGCAGTCTGCGGAGATGGTGCGTTTCAGATGTCCATGATGGAACTGGGAACGATGACACAACATGATATTCACATTAAGATTGTGGTAATTCGAAACAATTATCTTGGTATGGTAAGAGAATATCAGCATTACAGTTATCAGGATCATTATACTGTGGTGGATATCGCAGGAAAACCAGACCTGGATAAAATGGCGCAGGCATATGGCCTTTCCTATCTGTGTGCAGATGGGAAAAGCGATCTGGAAAGCCTGATCGGTAAGTTCCTGCAAAGTGACGAATCAATGCTGATGGAAGTTCTGGTAGATCCCAATGATCTGGTCAGAGTTTAAGGAGGAACGGGTATGAAACGCATATATTCGGTATTGGTAGAAAATCAGGCAGGTGTATTGTGCAAAGTGGCCGGGTTGTTTTCCAGGAGATGTTTTAATATTGATTCACTTGCAGTCGGAGAGACAGATTCCAAGGATGTTTCCTGCATGACAATTGTCAGCAGCGGAGATGAACATACCATTGAGCAGATTGAGAAGCAGCTCAATAAGAAGCTGGATGTCATAAAGGTGAAAACATTTCCCGAAGGAGCAGGTATCAGCAGAGAACTGATGCTGATCAAAGTAAAATATAATCCGGGAAACAGACGTGATATTATGGAAAACTGTGAAATTATGAAAGCGCAGATTGTAGATATGTCTACGACGATGATGATGATACAGATCTGTGATACACCCGAACGCGTTCAGCTGTTTCTGAGCATGCTCAAAAGCATCAGCATTGTGGAGGTAGCACGCACCGGAACACTGGCACTTCCTAAATGTATTGAAAAGTAAAGGCCGCTGTAGAATAATGATAAATTTTTTAAACTCTTCGTTTATTTGCAATTCGGAAGCTGATTTTCCGAAATGTATAAATACGAAGAGTTTTTTATTAAAAAACTTGTAAAGTGAGACATACAAAGGATCTCAATAAACTTGATCTTTTTTAATACATAAATTTAACATGTTAAAGTCTTAAAAACTTAAAGTGAAAAAGCATTTTATTATTGACTTATCAAAATTTCGTGCCTATAATGTGATTTAAATCAGTTGAAAGCGATAAAAAGATAAAAATATCAGACGATACGATTTTACACTTTAAATTGGTAAAGGATACTTGCAGACAAAGGGGATTGGAATGCAAAAAAAAGTATTTCAGTTATTGGTGGATAATACATCGGGCGTTCTGAGCAGAATATCAGGTCTGTTTTCAAGACGCGGCTATAACATTGAAAGTATCACAGCAGGTGTAACAGCTGATCCAAGATTTACCCGAATCACGATCGTTACCTCCGGGGATGATGAAATACTGGATCAGATTGAGAAACAGGTTGCCAAGCTGGTAGATGTCAGAGATATTCACGAGTTGAAACCGGATGAAAGTGTTTACAGAGAGCTTGCACTGATTAAGGTAAGAGCAGGAGCAGAACAGCGGCAGGGGATTTTGGCTGTTGCAAATATTTTCCGGGGAAACATTATTGATGTGGCTCCTGAAAGTCTGATGATTGAAATAACGGGCAATCAATCCAAACTGGATGCATTTATAAAGCTGCTGGATGGATATGAAATACTGGAACTTGCCAGAACGGGTATCGCAGGGCTGGGAAGAGGAATTGAAAATGTAGTCTATCTCGATGAATAGAGAGTTGACAATAATAAACGTATGGAGGAAATGAAATTATGGCACAGGAAGCACGTATTTTCTATCAGGAAGATTGTAACCTTTCTTTACTGGAAGGTAAGACCATTGCTATTATCGGTTATGGCAGCCAGGGACATGCACATGCCCTTAACTTGAAGGATTCCGGTTGTAACGTTATT
>JAGOGF010000121.1 GCA_017996845.1 Butyrivibrio sp. | reverse complement strand
CAGTCAGGATGATAAAGTTATGAATACGGAAGAAATGTTGAAACATGTAGACCATACACTGCTGCTGCAGGGGGCTACCTGGGCAGAGATCAAACAGATCTGTGACGATGCGATGAAATATCATACGGCATCCGTCTGCATTCCGGCCAGTTACGTGAAGCAGGCAAAGGAATATATGGGAGACAGGATGAATGTCTGTACCGTCATCGGGTTCCCAAACGGATATTCCACAACTGCAGCAAAGGTATTTGAGGCAAAGGATGCCATTGCAAACGGCGCGGTCGAGATCGATATGGTCATTAATATCGGATGGCTTAAAGACGGACGATATGAAGATATTCTCACAGAGATCAAAGCGCTGAAGGAAGCCTGCGGAACATTAATTCTGAAAGTAATCATTGAGACCTGTCTTTTGACAGATGAAGAAAAGATCAAAATGTGTGAGATCGTAACACAGTCCGGAGCTGATTATATCAAGACCTCAACGGGATTCTCTACGGCAGGCGCAACGTTTGATGATGTCAGACTGTTTGCCGAGCACGTGGGAAAGAATGTGAAGATCAAGGCAGCAGGCGGAATAGCAACGTTGGATGATGCGGAGAAATTCCTCGAACTTGGTGCTGACAGACTTGGTACCAGCCGAATCGTGAAACTTGTAAAGGGACAGGAGGCGACAGGATACTGATGAGCAGATTTAACAGAGTATTTGTGATCGTATGTGATTCCATGGGAATGGGAGCAATGCCTGATTCAGCAGAGTTTGGCGATGTCGGCGTGGATACACTTGGACATATTGCGGATTCTGTAGACAGTTTCCATATTCCCAATCTGGAGAAAATGGGACTGGCCAATTTAAAAGAAATGAAGCATACAACTCCTGCAGCGCATCCGATTGCTTACTATTGCCCTTTAAGAGAGGCAAGCAGAGGCAAGGATACGATGACCGGACACTGGGAAATGATGGGACTTCTGACAACCAAGCCCTTTGTGACATTTACTGATACAGGATTTCCGAAGGAACTGATTGCAGAGCTGGAAGAGCGCTGCGGCAAGAAGGTAATCGGAAATAAGAGTGCAAGCGGCACAGAAATTCTGGAAGAACTGGCAGAGCAGGAAATTAATGAAGGAAAGATGATCGTATATACTTCTGCGGACTCTGTTCTGCAAATCTGCGGAAACGAAGAAACATTTGATCTTGCAAATCTGTACAGATGCTGTGAAATTGCCCGTGAGATTACCATGAAGGACGAGTGGAAGGTTGGACGTGTCATTGCAAGACCCTATCTCGGGAAGAAAAAGGGTGAATTTGTCAGAACAAGCAATCGCCATGACTATGCGATAAAACCTTTTGGACCGACCACGCTCAATGTACTCAAAGATGCCGGATATGATGTTATTTCTATTGGAAAGATCAACGATATTTTTGTCACCGAAGGTGTTACCGAAGCGATTCACTCGACCAGCTCTGTAAACGGAATGGAACAGACCATTGAGGAAGCAGAAAAAGATGACTGGAAAGGCCTTTGCTTTGTCAATCTGGTTGATTTTGATGCACTTTGGGGACACAGAAGAAATCCGCAGGGTTATGCGCAGGAGATTGAGAAATTTGATGTCAATCTGGGCAAACTGCTGGGCAGCATGAAAGAAGATGATCTACTGATGATAACAGCAGATCATGGAAATGATCCGACTTATACAGGAACGGATCATACCCGTGAAAAAGTACCGTTTCTGGCTTACTCCAAGTCATTTATCGGAAACGGACCACTTCCTGAAAAAGATACGTTTGCAGTGATTGGAGCAACCATTGCCGACAATTTCGGCATCGGTATGCCGGAAGGCACAATCGGAAGTTCCATTTTGGATGAAATGCAGTAACAGACAGCAAATAAAAGCAAATAACAGATGCGGGTGTCTCTGACACCCGCATCTGTTTGATGTTCTGTGATCCATAAACATTTCGGGGTATGACAGCCATGGATCAAGCAGCCATCATTTCGTGAAATGCAACAGCTTATATGCACGTTTTTCCTGATACATTGCTTTGTCAGCGCGGTGCATTACTTCGTGCGAAGACATATTCGGTTCATGGAGACTGAAACCACAACTGAAAGTTAAGACGGTTTCTGCACCATCCTGTAAAAGTATTGGATTCTGTTCAAACAATCTACGCATTGATTTCACACAATCATTGATCCTTGCTTTATCTAAATCAAATGTGATACAGAGAAACTCGTCCCCTCCAATTCGGAACAGTGCACTGGGGAAGGGAAAGCTGCGCTGCAAAAAGGAAACAAAATGTTTCAAAGCCATATCACCACTGCGATGGCCATGAATGTCATTTATATGCTTCATGTCATTCATATCAAAAAGACCCATATAAAAAGCCTGCTCGCGATGCAAACGGATATATTCCTGCAAATAAGTCCGATTATAGAGACCAGTCAGGATATCGGTTTGGGAGAGCCGGCGGATTTCGGTGTACATCTGGTGGTTGGTGAGAATAATTTCGATATTGGATTTGATAATATACAACAGCTCTTTGTCAGCTTCTGTGAAGGTGTTTTTCTGCGTGGAATCAAAATTCAGAATTGCATAAAGAGAATGTTCAATATAGATCGGTGCTGAAATAGTAGAAGCAAGATATTTATTGTCTTTCCCAGGCTTAAATTCGAGATGATAACGATCATTAAATTTGTCCAGATCATTAATAATTGCAATATGATCAAATTTTCCATCTGTTTCCTGCCCCAGAAAAGTATCATTAAGTGCAATGTCCACATAACAGACATCCTGGTTGAACCCACGCTGTGCAACAATTCTGGCGGTCTGGCCATTTACAAGAATCAGAGAACAGAAATCAGAATGTGCAACTGCTTTACGGCAGTTATCCAGAATGAATTCGTATATATCAGAATCTGTATCAAGATGATCAATCTGGGAATAGATATCCAGCATGATCTTTCTGGCAGATGCAATCTGGTAAATGTCAGGGACTAAGTTCTGCGGATGGAGCTGCAGAACTTCTACCAGCCAACATAGCTGGTCTTCATATTCTATTCTGCGGCCGGAAAAGGAATAGAAATTTACCGTCTGCTTATCTGCAGACATCATCTTGTGATAGCTGGAAAAACATTCCGGTTCAGATAAATCAGTTGAAAGACAGTCCAAAAAAGCCGCAGTATCCATAAAGAGAATCTCTGCAGGAGGATTCAGTGGGTATGCATGCTGCTGCTGTATCAGAAAAACAGGGTTTACAAGCAGTGAGCTGATCTGTATAAGAATTTCTTTGGTCACATTTTTCATATAGGAAAATTATCCTCGTCGGAAAATTTATAAAAGGCTGAAATACTGATATGATTCTAACCGAAAAAAGATAAAAAAGAAACCCCGGAAAAAGAATTTTTCAGAGTTTCTTTTTTATGAAGATCATAAGAAAAACAAGTATATAATTTTTTATGTTTGTATTTGGATTAATTCTGCAGCGTTCCCACTACGGGAAGGTTCTTAAGGATTGATTCACCATGCGGGGACTGACTGATTACATCTGTAAGATCGGTTCCTGCAACATGCCCTTCGTGACTGCCTTTATTCCACTGTGGCAGATCTGTCACGTCATAGACAGTTCCATTGCATGCAACATATGCTTTTGCACCATTTTTGCCATCATATTTTGCCAGTTCCGTTGGTGTAAAGGCTTGCAGAGCAGATGCACTGGCAGCGGACTGTGCAGAAATAGCTGATGGAGCAGCCGTTTGAGAAGCTGCTGCGGGTGTTGTATTATTTTTCATTACATTATTAAGTGAATACGGAAGCAGTAAATGCAGTGCGATTCCGAGGATCAGAAGAATGGCGATCATACGATGGATCACGATACTGACCCGGATCTTTTTCTTTCCTTTTCTTGCAGCAGTCAGGAAAAACCCCAGAAACAGCTGGCATAACATCAGGACAGCCGCCAGCGCGCCGGTCAAATTGATTCCGAAACGGCTGAACTGTATCAGAAAATGTAAAATCAGTGCAATAACTGCGGCAAAGCCCCAGTACTTATGCTGGCGGACAAAGACTGTCATCAGGATTTTCATCAGACGGGCAGCAGACGGATTTGCATTTATTTTCCGGCCCCAACGCTTATTGATCCGTTTCAGAATGTAATTCAGAATCGTTCCGGCAAAGGAAATTGTAATCAGCCAGCCAAACAGTCCGCCTATTTCGTAAATCATACTTCCTCTTTTCCGCACTGTCATAAGTGCTGCGCAGATATATTGGGAAATTTGTATATACCATAAAGTGTAGCGTATTTTTTACAAGATATCCACAGAATTTTTTTCGGCGACTCTCAGCAGATGTTCTGGCATATATATGAAACATTGGAATATGCTATTAGAATGATTGGCAAGTGAAGGACTGCTTACTTTGTAAGCAGAGAAAATGATTTGCCTGTGCCAGAACTTTTCTGGAACTTTCATAATCCAACACTTTCATTGCTTCCGGGTAGGACAGAAGCATAGCGCCGAGCAGTTCTTCTTCCTGAATGATAATATTCTGACTGTTATATTCAGCCAGAAAGTAGACGACCTGTTTTATTACATTCTGCTTATGCAAAAGAGGGTATTCATCAATAACTTTGAAGCCTTTTATCAAAACTGACTTTAGTCCTACCTCTTCATATATTTCACGTAGGGCAGTTTCTTCTTCGGTCTCATTTTTTTCCACATGTCCTTTCGGGAAACCATGAAAACCTTCCTTCTGCTGTATGATCACATAGTGTATCCGGCCATTCAGAATCGTATAGACGACTGCGCCGCAAGCTTTTTCATAAATCATATTCTGCTCCATGATTGTGTTGAATAGATAATTTTTCATATCGTGATTACCGTCGGTTAGCTGTTCAAATTATAATGCAAAAAATATAAAGAATAAAGCAGAGCAAGCTATTGTAATCTATTATAGGAAAGCCATGAATGAAATAAAAATGAGTGTAGGGATATAAATGATTAATTTATTATTACGAATACAAATTATCGTATTCACAAAGTTATATGCTGAATGTTAAAATATAAATATCTATCAATTGGGACGGACTGACGAAAGCAGTTTTTCAGTCAGAGGAAATAATATAAGGAAGGGAATTTAGGGAAAGGGCAAAAAAGTTGGGAGGTAAGGAAATGTGTCAGAATTTGCAAAAGGAGCGGTTGTTTGATGAACTGGATGCCTTCATTGATAGTCTGGAGGACAAATCAAGTTCACTAATAGCGGTGCTGCACAAAGCGCAGGAAATTTTCGGATATCTGCCGGAAGAAGTACAAAAGCATGTTGCAGTCAGATTGCAGCAGCCCCTATCGGAGGTAAACGGTGTTGTAACGTTTTATTCCTATTTCACGGAAAAGCCAACAGGGAGAACTGTGATCAATGTCTGTATGGGAACAGCATGCTTTGTCAGAGGATCAGGAGAAATATTGGAGGAATTTGAACGGAAACTCCATATCAAGGTCGGAGAAACGACTGAGGATGAACGCTTTACGCTGCAGATGCTTCGGTGTGTCGGGGCTTGCGGTCTTGCACCGGTGGTAACGGTAAATGAGCGTGTTTACGGACATTTCGAAAAACACATGGTAAGTAAAATTATTGAAGAATATAGCGAATAGGAGGATCACAGGTGAATCGGATAAGTTCCTATGAAGAGTTAAAGAATCTGGCAAAAGAATATGCGGTATGCTTCAAAGTACGTATGGGAGAAGCATTTGAAACAAAAGATTCCTGTCAAAAAAAAGTGATATCCGTATGCGGCGGAACGGGATGTAAATCTTCTGACAGCATGCAGATCATTGAAAAACTCAGGGAAGAAGTTCAAAAGGCGGGACTTGCGGACATCGTCGAGGTCACCATGGCAGGCTGTTTTGGCTTTTGCGAAAAAGGCCCTATTGTGAAAATATATCCGAATAATACCTTCTATATCGGGGTAACACCGTCTGATGCAGCAGAGATTGTTTCGGAGGATATCATTGGAAATCGTAAAGTAGAGCATCTGTTATATGAAGAACCCACAATCAAGCAAAAAGTATCCAGTCAGGATGAGATGTCTTTTTACAAAAAACAGATGCGGATCGCACTTCGAAACTGCGGGCTGATCAATCCGGAGAAAATCAGTGAATCAATTGCAAATGAAGGCTATCAGGCGCTGGCAAAGTGCATTACCGAATATACACCGGATGAAGTGATCCATATCATAGCAGAGTCTGGTCTGCGCGGCAGAGGCGGCGGCGGATTTCCGACCGGTAAAAAATGGGCTTTTGCAAAGGGATATGAGTCGGATCAGAAATATATCATATGCAACGCAGACGAGGGAGATCCGGGAGCATTTATGGACCGATCCATTCTCGAAGGAGATCCCAACAGTGTATTGGAAGCAATGGCGATTGCAGGATATTCCATTGGTGCGTCAAAAGGAGTTATCTATATTCGTGCAGAATATCCGCTGGCAGTAAACCGGATTCAGGTAGCAATCGGACAGGCAAAGGAGCTGGGCCTTCTGGGATCACATATTCTTGGTACTGATTTTACATTTGATATAGAACTCAAATATGGAGCAGGCGCTTTTGTATGCGGGGAAGAGACAGCGCTGATCCACTCCGTGGAAGGCAAAAGAGGTGAACCGACCAATAAACCGCCATTTCCTGCGCAAAGCGGACTCTGGGGGAAACCAACGGTTGTAAATAATGTGGAAACGCTGGCAAATATTCCTGCAATTATTCTGCGAGGTGCTGCATGGTACAGTGCAATTGGAACGGCCGGATCAAAAGGAACCAAAGTATTCGCACTTGCCGGAAAGATCAATAATGTGGGACTGGTAGAAGTTCCGATGGGAACGACCCTGCGGGAGATTATATACGACATTGGCGGCGGGATCAAGAACGGCGGCAAATTCAAAGCAGTTCAGACAGGCGGACCTTCCGGCGGCTGCATCCCGGCGGCTGATCTGGATCTTCCGATTGATTATGAATCATTAACCGCGATCGGTTCCATGATGGGTTCTGGTGGAATGATCGTCATGGATGAAGAAAACTGCATGGTAGATATTGCAAAGTTCTATCTGGAATTCACAGTGGATGAATCCTGCGGAAAGTGTACGCCCTGCAGAATCGGAAATAAAAGACTGCTCGAGATCCTGACGCGGATCACAAAAGGAGAAGGCAAAGAGGAAGATCTGGTCACGTTAAAAGAACTGGCGCAGGTTATAAAAGATACCTCTCTCTGCGGCCTTGGACAGACGGCGCCCAATCCGGTGCTGAGCACGATGAAATATTTTGGAGATGAGTACCTTGCACATGTAAGGGATCACAGATGTCCTTCCGGTGTCTGTAAAGAACTGATCACGTATGAGATCACGACCAGCTGCATCGGCTGTACCAAATGTGCACGGAACTGTCCGGTCAGCTGCATCAGCGGCAATCCGAAAGGA
>JAGOGF010000030.1 GCA_017996845.1 Butyrivibrio sp. | reverse complement strand
ATCGGACCGGATCAGATCCGCAGGAGTCAGGAGCTCGCAGACAGACTGGGAATACCGCTGCATATCAGAAGATATGAAAGCGTCTGAAAATACATAAAATGAAAATAGAATATGGAAGAGAAGATCGGAATGCAGATAACCCCGATCAGTCGGTTTGTAAGCTGACTGATCGGGGTTATTTTTTGTTCTGACATTTCTTTCCAATGCTTTTATGCAGGCGGTATGGCGGGAGAATTTATTTTGCCCCGGAAGTTTCCGATTTCGCTTTTTCTGTGGCATTACCTGCTCCTGCGGAATTGACGCACCAGATTCCGATACATACAAGCGGAAGCGCTGCAAAAATCTGCCAGCCAAGTGCATTTTCATGCAGGAAAGCAGCAGATAGCAGTACGCCGAAAAGGGGATTGGAAAAACCATATACGGATACTTTTGAAACCGGATGATATTTGAGAAGAATACCCCAGAGGGAGTAGGCAATTGAGGAAATAAGTGCCAGATACAGGAGTAAGAGCCATGCTGCACCGGAGGTTACCTTGAGATGGCCGCCTGTCAGAAACCCGTATAAAGCCATGACCAGACCACCGGTAAAGAATTGCCAGCCGGAGAGCAGTACCGGATTCTCGGTACGTGAAAAGAACTTGATCAGGACAGTTGAACAGGCACAGGAAATGGTGGAAAGAAGTATAAAACCTTCTCCGTTCCACTGAAAACCCATACTTACAGCGTGTCCGCCAAGGTTTACCAGAACAACACCTGCAAAACCCAGCAGGCATCCCAGAATTTTCTTATGGGTAAAACGCTCCATGCGAAAGAAGAAGGAAGATATCAGAATAGCCATGAATACACTGGTTGCTTCTATAATGGACGCCTTAACACCACTGGTATGTGCAAGCCCGATATAGAAAAAGAGGTATTGCAATATCGTCTGAAACAGCGCGAGTATCAGAATTTTTGGGAAATTATTTTTGGTGGGCAAAAGTTTTTTTCCGGATAAAAGAGAGCCGATGAGGATAACCAGAATTCCTGCAAGTGTAAATCTGGTTCCTGCAAACAGAATCTGTGAGGAGGAATCATTGGCACTGACCTGAAACAACCGGTAGCCGATCTTGATACAAGGGAAGGCACTCCCCCAGAGGAAGTTACAGAAAATAGCGGTCAGGATCATACCGGGAACCGATTTCAGAAGGCTGATTTTGTTATGCATGGTGATACCTCTTAATGATAAATTTGCGCACAAAAGACACATGCAGTTAATCATAAACTTTTTTGGACAGGAAAGCAAAAATCTGTTTTTTCATTTGCTTCAAATATTTTGATATTGGATTTCTTTCATCCGAAAATATGATAGTATAGAAACGTAACAGCTTAAAAACGGTAATATAGGAGATTGTATGGAATACTGGGATATCTATGACATTGACAGAAACAGGACAGGAAGAACGGTGGCTCGGGGTCCCTATTTGGAACCGGGGGATTATCACATAGTTGTTCATGTCTGTCTCTTTAATGCGGCCGGCGAAATGCTGATTCAGCAAAGACAGCCCTTTAAACAGGGCTGGCCGAATCTGTGGGATTTTACACTCGGCGGCAGTGCAGTGCAGGGAGAGGACAGCAGAACAGCAGCAAAAAGAGAATTATTGGAAGAACTGGGACTGGACAGGGATTTTTCGGAGAAAAGAGCATATTTCACCTTCAATTTTGAAAGAGGCTTTGATGATTTCTATTTTCTGGAAGAAGAGGTACAGATTGACGGGATAAAGCTGCAGCAGGAAGAAGTGCAGGCAGTAAAATGGGCTTCCAGAGAAGAAATCCTGGCAATGATCGAGGCAGGGACATTCATACCGTATTACCCAAGTCTTGTGGATCTGATTTTTGAATCAAGACATCAGAGAGGATGTCATACACGGGAGAAGAGGAAGGAAGAACAGTGAAGGCAGCAGAAAGTTCCAATTTCACGGAAGGAAAGATATATGGACCGCTTGTCCGGTTCGCACTTCCGG
Organism: Butyrivibrio sp.; assembly: GCA_017996845.1. The sequence goes on along the minus strand of JAGOGF010000030.1, from coordinate 21,231 downwards.
TATTGTTTGCAGTATTACTGCAATCCTTATATGGAGCAGTGGATCTGCTGGTAGTCGGACAGTTTTCGGATAGGGCAAATGTTTCTGCAGTTGCAACCGCATCGCAGATCGTGCAGACGATCACGTTTGTCATTACAGATATTGCAATGGGGACGACGATTCTCCTCGGACAGATGATCGGAGAAGGCAAAAAAGATAAGGCAGGCGAGATCGTCGGGGTCAGTATAGCGATGTTTGCAGTGATCGGATTGTCAGTTGCCATTATTATGCAGTTTCTGGCAGGAAGTATAGCGCATGCAATGAATGCGCCGCAGGAAGCTTTTTCACAGACCGTTTCCTATATCCGGATATGCTGCGGCGGTGCAATTTTCATTGTCGCCTATAATGTTCTGGGCAGTATTTTCAGAGGAATGGGGAATTCCAAAGTTCCGCTTGTGGCGGTTGCCATTGCAGCGGTATTTAATGTATTCGGGGATCTTTTGTTTGTTGCGGTATTTCATATGGGAGCGGCAGGCGCCGCCTATGCCACAGTAATTTCTCAGGCATTCAGCGTTGTGTTGTCTTTTTTTATCATTCGCAAAATGGGATTGCCATTTGCCTTTCATTTCAAAATGATACGATTGGATAAACGTATTACCGGAAAGATCATTTCTCTGGGACTTCCCATTGCACTGCAGGATCTGCTGGTCAGCATCAGCTTTCTGATTATCATGTCCATTGTCAACGGAATCGGGGTAGTGGCATCTGCCGGAGTCGGAGTAGCGGAACGGTTATGCGGATTTATCATGCTGGTACCGTCTGCATTCATGCAGTCCATGTCCGCTTTTGTTGCACAGAATTATGGTGCAGGCAAACTGCACCGCGCCATCAGGGCACTTTTTGAGGGAATTGCAACATCACTGGTATGCGGAATTATTTTAGGATATCTGGCATTCTTCCATGGAAGTGAGCTGAGTGAAGTCTTTTCAAAGGACGCTCAGGTTATCGCAGCATCCGCGGATTATCTGAAGGCGTATGCCATTGATTGTCTGTTTACGGCATTTTTATTCTGTTTTATCGGATTCTTTAATGGAATCGGCAAGACCAGATTTGTTATGATACAGGGAATTTTGGGTGCATTTGCAGTTCGTGTTCCGGTGTCCTTTATGATGAGCAGGATCGTTCCGGTTTCACTTTTTCGGATCGGTCTTGCAACGCCGTGTTCTACCTTATTGCAGATCATTATCTGTTTCTGTTATCTGTTCTATTTGAACAAACAGGGTATTTTCAGAATTCCGGATGAGCAGATTATGAAAGGAGAATGAAGGATGGAAGTATTATTGATCAATGGAAGTCCGAATGAAAAAGGCTGTACCTATACGGCGCTGTTAGAAGTGGCGCGCACACTGGAGCAAAATGGTGTCGGTACGGAAATTTTCTGGATTGGGAAGAAACCAGTATCAGGCTGCATTGCCTGTGGTAAATGCAGAGAGAGCGGAAAGTGTATTTTTGATGACAGTGTGAATGAGATTGCGGCAAGAATGAATGAGATGGACGGGCTGGTGGTTGGTTCTCCGGTATATTATGCAGCGGCATCCGGTCAGATTACGTCTTTTCTGGACAGATTATTTTATTGTTCCAGCGGGCATATGGCCGGCAAACCGGGTGCGGCAGTGGTATCCTGCAGAAGAGGGGGTGCAACAGCGGCATTTGATCAGCTCAATAAATATTTCTCCATTTGTAATATGCCGATCGCGACTTCGCAGTACTGGAATCAGGTACATGGCAATTCTCCGGATGAAGTCAGGCAGGATCTGGAGGGTATGCAGACGATGCGTACACTGGGAATGAATATGGCATGGCTGCTCAAATGTATTGAGGCAGGTAAAAATGCAGGGATCAGCGTGCCGCAATATGAGCAGAAGGTTGGAACAAATTTTATCAGATAATAAATATAGCGAAATACAGCAAAACAGGCGTGTTCTCACACGCCTGTTTTGCTGTATTCCTGGGGCGTTTTTCCTGTACAGGATTTAAACTGTCTTGAAAAATAGGAGATATTCTGAAATCCGCAGGCAATGGCAATGTCCCGAATACTCATGTTGCTTTTTGTCAGCAGTTTTTCTGCTTTCTGGATCCGTTTATCAGTAATATAACCGGTAAGCGATTTTCCGGTTTTTTCATGAAAAATGTGGGAAAGATAGTCCGGGCTCAGAAAAACAGCCTGTGCAATATCATTGCGGCTGAGATCTTCCTGCAAATGGGATTTGATATATTCTTTTACTGCGGCAATAACAGGTTCCGCATTTTCAGAATGATGCAGGTCAGATGCATTCAGTTCATGAATGGAGCTCTTTGCACCGATATCTTCCTGCATATAATCGGAAAGGAGCCGGTATCTTCCGGCAACAGACTCTGCGTCACAGCACTGTGCGTCAATATAGAAGCGAAACTGTCCGGGCAGAATATGACAGCACGCCTTATAGGCCTTCAGAACATTATGATGTGCATTGGCTTTTTCATTTTCCGGACAAGGAATCAGAACGAAGTATTCATTGTGACTGACGGTAATAATTACAGGGGATTTGTCACAGCACATCAGAACTTCATCAAGAATATTTTTAAACGCATATTCGTAAAGCTCTGGCTTCCACAAGGGTAACCGGTTGTCCTGTTTGCAGGAGAGCAAAACAGAAAGATAATGTTCATTTATCGGATTATCCGGAAGATGCATATCATGTGCAGCGGCAGCCAGATCATCATGCTCGGAAAGGATATTTCCGTGTATGACATTGAGCCAGAACTGCGCAGCACGAAGGGATTCACTTTTTTGCCAGTATCTGGCATGCAGTTCGTTTACCTGTTCTGCTTTTTTTTGCTGGAGATGTATCAGGACATGAGAAAGAGACTGAATCAGTGCATCCGTTTCAACCGGTTTGAGCAGATAATCGGAGCTGCCAAGTTTGAGGGCAGCAGAAGCGTAATCAAAGCGGGCGTAGCAGGTCAGAAAGATGCATTCTGCGTCGAAGTTTTGTCCGCGTACCCACCGAAGCAGTTCGAGACCGCTTCCGTGGGGCATTTCCACATCACATATAATCACATCAATTCTGTTTTTTTCAAAAAGATCCTGTGCCTGCATCATGGAATAGGCACAAAGAACATTGGAAAAGCCAAAATCAGACCAGTCCAGTTTGTTTTTCAGATTTTCAACACAATAATATTCATCATCGACGATTAAGAGTGTCATGCGATCCTCATTTCTGTGCTTTTGTGATATGGCTTCTCATGAGACAGGTATTGTGATTTCAACCTCAGCACCTGCATCTTTCCTGTTGCTAAAGCAAAAGGTGCACTGTTCACCCAGAATAAGGCGTGCTCTGGAATAAACGTTGCCGATACCGATGTGTTCATAATTTTCCTGTGTGTAACGTTCCATATTCTGGAGTTTTCCGAGCATTTCATCAGAATACCCCAATCCTGTATCATAGATATCAATGTAAAAGGTATGGTCAGCATTCACTTTGGCAGAGATGTATATATCAGTTACTTTTCCGATTTCAATCTCATGTTTAATAATATTTTCAACGAAACTGAGCAGCAAAAGAGGGATGACACGGATGGAATTTCCTGCTGCATCATAATCGGTGGTCAGTCGGATACTTCCGGGATAACGGATGGAAGACAGTTCGACATAATTGGCGGTTAATGCAGCTTCCTCTTTAAATGAAACTGTTGTTCCGCAGCTGAGCAGATAACGAAGGTGCTTTGTCAGATCGCGGGTCATTTGCATAGAGAGATCAGGGTGCCCTGCCTCAGTCAGTTCATATACGGTATTCAGACAATTAACAAGAAAGTGTGGGGTGAGCTGGAGCTTTAGAAATTCGATTTCGATCTGCTTCTTATGCAGTTGTTCTTCATATACCGAAATCTGAAGATTTCTTATTTCATCCATCATTTCGTTGAAGGCATTGCTCATATCAATAAATTCATCGCAGCGAAAGGCGGGGCGAATGCGGGCATCCGGCTGACCACCTCGTATTTTTTTAATGGTCGCAGACATGGAACTGATCGGTCTTAAAATGATCCGGTCTCCAAACCAGAAAGACAGGAACAAAAGTATCATACTCAGTAAAATCATGATTACAGCAACCGTTTCAAAAATGGTGATGGATGAACTGACGGAACGATCCGGAACAAGTGCGATCAGTTTAACAGATGAAGATTTGGTTATCGGATAACTCATGAAAAGATCGGGTTGTCCGTTTATTTTTATTACATCATTTTCTGATTCTGAAATTTTTTTGTAATCTTCTATTTTAGGTGTGATTGGTGAGGTGCGCAAAAGAGTTCCGTTAGAAAGCGCAAAGTCAATGTACAGATCCTCACTGTCCAGGCTAAAAGTACGTATGGCAGAATTAATACTGAGATAGGCGCCGATGTATCCGTTTCGCAGCTTTAGTACACGAATCAGATAATACTTGTTATCAGAGTAGATCACATTCCATTTTCCGGCGTTGCGTTTATTGAAATATAAACCGGAATCCGAAGCTGTCCGGATTCTTTTTCTGAGATTGGCCGAAACGGGATTGGAACTGGTGACAAACAGATCAGCATCCGGAGAATAGTAAAAAAAGTTGTCTGCCAGCTGCAGTTTTAATGCAGATGAAAATGTTTCCTGCAGGTGATAAATGGATTTCATCCATTCCAGACTGTTCCAGTTTGCGGTACCAAGACCTGCAACATCCGCGTCATTGTATACGAAACCGGATAAATAAATTTCTGTCCTGTGCAGGTTGGTGTTCAGCTGTGCAACCTGTGTGCGCATACCGATATCGATGGAATGGTATGCTTCCTTTCGGATGATATGAACAGCATACAGACTGGTAAAAATCACCATGAGCAGCATGCATGCAAAAAGAAAACCGATGTAGAGAACAAAATATTTTTTGATTGTAAAATGAATCTGATTAAAAAATTTTTTCATAGTCTTTTTCACACCGGTCAGAAACAACAGCATCAATATGACAACTGCATTATAGCATGAAAAGTTATATTTGAGCCTGAAAAGCATAAAAGTGAAAAAAGACAGCAGTGAAGTGAAAGTAGGATAAGACGGACAATGTTACACTGAGAAAAAATCAATCAATATCGGGAGGCTGCAGGTGAAAAAGGAAATATGTGTAGAACTGAAAAATGAAACGTATTGTATGATCAGTGGGATAACCTTTGCGCAGGTACCATACTGGTTTCCGTTTTATAATTACCATGATCTCAAAATGAACATTATCAGACCATTTGAGCCCGGTGCACGGAAACGTCCGTTGGTATTATGGATCTGCGGCGGGGCATGGATCACCATGGACCGGAATGCGCATACACCTTATCTGATGGAATATGTCAAGCATGGCTATATTGTAGCAAGTATTGAATATCGTCTGTCAAACAGTGCCTGTTATCCGGCGCAGCTGCAGGATGTCAAAAGTGCGATCCGATATCTGCGGGCACATGCGGATGAGTATGGAATTGATGCAGAACGAATTGCTGTTATGGGTGAATCAGCGGGTGGTTATCTTGCATCTATGGCAGGTGTAACAGCAGACAGGACGGAATTTGATGTAGGAGAAAATCTGACAGAGTCAAGCAGTGTGCAGGCAGTTGTTGATTTTTATGGCCCATCACATTTTGCAGAGGAAGGCAGGAGTAATCCGGAAGGGAAACCATTCCCTGACCAGATGCTGTTGGGATACAGTTCATGGCTGGTGCCGGAAAGAGCAAAAGAAACAGATGTGACTTCCTATATCAATGAAAAAACACCGCCGTTCTTTATTGTGCACGGGATGGCTGATCCGATGGTTTCAATTGAACACAGCGAGTACCTTTATGATGCACTTGACGCAAAAAATATTCGTGTGGAGCTGCTGAAAGTGAAGGATGCAGGGCATGCTGCACCGGCAATCTATCAGGATGAGATCAGCGCACAGATCATGGAATTTCTGGATGGTATTCTAAAATCATGACAGCAGAATTGTACCAAAAGGGAGCAGAAAATTTGTTTTGTAAATCGGATGGAAATAATAGAATGAAGGAAAGATAAGAGAAAGCGTAGTCAGATTCTGCAGGAACAGCAGAAAATCTGACAGGGGTATGTCAAAGGAGGAAAGTGTGAAAGATTTTTCGATAAAAATCTTTCACACAGAAGGTTTGCGACGGAGAACAAACCTTCCTGATCACAGATGAAAAACTGTATACACAGATTTCTCATTGTGTGCCTTCGCAAAAAAAGCTCCGGCATGGAGGAAAATATGAGAATGAAGAGGTTACTGGCAATTGGTATGGCAGCCGGAATGATGGTCAGCACGGCAGCATGTGGAAGCAGTGCGGCAGGAACAACAGGGACAGCAGCAGGAACAACAGGAGCGACAGGATCCGGTACTACGGGTACATCTGAAACAACAACAGCAGCTTCAGATGGTAAGATCACACATCTGGTAATGGCATTTCCGACCTTCACAGGGGCACCGGCAGATACGCAAAAAGTGCAGGATGCCATGAATGAAATATTGAGAAAGAAAATCGGCGTAGAAGTTGAACTTCAGATTTCAGATCTGGCTTCCTACAAACAGAATATGACGCTTGCACTCAGCAGCGGAGAGCAGATTGATATCATGAACACGATCATGCAGGATTATGCGACACTGATTGCGCAGGGCAGTCTGACTGATCTGGAAGCAGATAATCTGATGCAGACGAACGGAGCACAAATTGTATCTACAATTGGACAGGATTATGTAGATGCATGTCGTGTGGATGGAAAATTGTATGCACTTCCCGGTATGAGGGACTACGCACAGGGAAAAGGCTGTATCGCAATCGGAACAGAATATCTGGATGCAATCGGGTACAAAGAACCGGAAAGAAGCGGAGAAATTGTCAAGATTACAGAAGATGAATTAAATGATATTCTGGCAAAACTTCATACACAATTCCCTGATATGGAAGTGATGCGTCCGGCGACCAGTGGGGTATCGCAGTATACAAATCTTGATTTTCTGGGCGGCAATATCTTCGGGGTTCTGGAAAATTACGGCAAGGATCTGAAAGTGGTTGATGCTTTTCAGACTGATGAATATAAGAATTTCTGTAAACTGATGTATAGCTGGAATCAGAATGGCTATATCAGTAAAGATGCAACAACAGATACAACATCTGTAGGAACATTAGAGGCAGCAGGAACGTTGATTGCCTATCAGACAGGTGGAAAGCCGGGAAGCAAGGCGCAGGAGTCAAGTGGCGATAATCGTGACATGACTATTTTCCAGACAAAAGATGATTATATGTCTTCCAGTTCGGTAGCATCCTTCATGTGGACCATTCCTTCGACTACAGTAGATGCAACAGCAGCAATGAAGCTGATGAATGAACTTTATACAGATCCGGAAATTGAGAATCTGCTGATCTATGGCATAAAAGATACAAATTATACAGTTAAGGACGATGGCCTTGCAGAAACAATTAAGGATAAAAGCGGAACTGCAGCATATAGTACGCTTGGATGGATGGCACCAAATCAGTTCCTGTCTTATGTAGGTGTAGGCAACAGCGCAGATCTGTGGAATCAGATAAAGAGCTTTAATGATAATGCAAAGAAGTCCAGTGCACTTGGCTTCAGCTTTGACGGAACAGGTGTAACAACAGAACTTGCGGCTGTGCAGGCTGTATATGATGAATATCAGAAGAGTCTGGAATATGGTTTTGCAGATCCGGATACAACAATTGCAGAAATGGATAAAAAGATGATGGATGCAGGACTTCAGAAAATCATTGATGCAAAACAGGAGCAGCTCGATGCATGGGCAGCAGCAAAACAGTCCAACTGACCTTGAATAATAGCGTATGTACCTAACAGAAAACAGGGGAATGTGGATGAATACTATGATGAAAAAGGCAGGTGCTGTAACAGCACCTGCTCACAAAATAAATGGTAAGAGGATCAGAAGATTCATTCCGGTATATCTGATCATGCTGCCGGGGCTTATCTATCTCTTTATCAATAATTATATGCCAATGCCGGGGTTGATCGTGGCATTCAAGCAATACAATATCAAAAAGGGAATATATGGGAGCAGCTGGATCGGCTTTAAGAACTTTGAATATCTGTTCAAGACCAGTGACGCATTCATTATTACCAGAAATACAATTTTATATAATGTGGCATTTATCATTGTTAATACGTTTATGGCCATTATGGTTGCAATTATATTAAGTGAATTGTACGGTAAAGCCAAAAATTTTTATCAGAGTGCGATTCTGCTTCCCAACCTGATATCTACTGTTATTATTGGTTACCTGGTTTTTGCTTTTTTCAGTGTTGAGAACGGATTTATTAATAATACGATACTTCCTCTTTTCAATAAAGATTCCGTGGACTGGTACAGTAAATCACAATATTGGCCGTTTATTATTATTTTTGTCAGTGCGTGGAAGAGTGTCGGCTATAACTGTATCATATACTTATCTTCCATTATGGGCATAGACAGGTCAATATACGAGTCAGCCAGTATTGATGGTGCATCCAAAATGCAACAGATTCGTTATCTGACACTTCCGTTATTAAAACCGACAATTATCATGCTGACATTGATGGCGATCGGAAGAATTTTCTATTCTGACTTTGGACTGTTCTATCAGGTGCCGATGAATCAGGGCGCACTTTATGCAACGACAAATACCATTGATACCTATGTATACAGAGGGCTGATTCAGATCGGTAACATTTCCATGTCAGCGGCAGCAGGTGTATATCAGTCAGTTGTGGGATTTGTACTTGTTCTGTTGGCAAATCTTGCAGTCAGAAAGTTTGATAAAGAAAATGCCTTGATCTAAGCATATAAATGATATGAATTGTTACGGAGGAAACGATGAGAACAAAGGAAGATCGAATATTTCAAACCATAGGAAGCACGATTATGATCATCATGACACTTCTGGCACTGGTTCCTATTGCTTTGATGATGATATCTTCATTGACAGACAATGCTACTTTGCTGAAGAACGGATATTCATTTTTTCCTGGAAAATGGAGTCTGTATGCGTATACCTGGATATTTCAATCAAATGGAGCGACTGTAATAAAAGCATATGGCATGTCATTCATTATCACAATTTTGGGAACGATATGCAGTCTGTTCCTGACAACTACACTTGCGTATGGATTGTCACGTAAAGGGCTGCCGTTTAGAGGAATCATAACTTTTCTTGTATTCTTTACAATGTTGTTTAATGGAGGGCTCGTACCCACCTATATCAATTATACGACAATATTTCATGTAAAAGATACCATATGGGGATTGCTTGTTCCCGGGCTTATGATGAATGCGTTCAATGTGCTGTTAATGAAGAGTTATTTTACGGCAAGTGTGCCGGATGAAATCCTGGAAGCAGCATACATAGATGGTGCAGGTGAAGTAAGGACAATGTGCAGTGTTGCACTGCCTATGGCAAAACCGATTATGGCAACGATAGCCATGTTTGCAGGCCTTGGCTATTGGAATGACTGGAATAACGGATATATTTATATTGTAAAACATACAGAATTATTTACGATCCAGAATCTGTTGAACAGACTGATGCAGAACATTCAGGCTTTGGCGCAAAATTCATCTAATCTCAGCAGCGCACAGCAGGGTCTTGCGCAGATTCCGTCAACAACAGTCAGAATGGCAATGGCTACGCTCGGAATATTGCCGGTCATTATTGTATATCCGTTTATTCAGAAAAATTTTGTAAAAGGAATTACACTTGGCGGTGTAAAAGGTTAATTTGTATTATAATGGTGGCAAACATAAAAAAGTTTGCTGCCATTATTAGTAGAGAAGGGATATTGGAATGATACAGATAGAGAAATGGAGCGTGTTGGAACTGTGTTTTTGCGGGCACGCAGAGGGTAATCCGTTTACAGATTTTGCAATAGATGCATTGTTTACAGGAGAGAATGGTGAAGCAATAAGGGTAAACGGATTTTATGACGGTGAAGGTATTTATAAAGTCCGTTTCATGCCGGAAATGACAGGACGTTATACATATGCTGTTTCAGGAACATTTGCAGATTCATCTACAGCAAAGAGCAGTTCACCATTAACAGGTGAATTTGAGGCAGTGGCTGTAAGCAGTGCCAGGAATCACGGACCGGTCAGAGTATATGCGGAGCGTTATCTGGCATATGCTGATGGAACCCCCTACTATTCTATCGGAACGACCTGTTACGCATGGGCGAACCAGACAGATGCATTGCAGGAGCAGACACTCAGAACACTTGCAAAAAGCAGTTTTAACAAAATACGGTTTTGCTTTTTCCCGAAATTTTACAGATATAATACCGAGGAACCTGTTTCCTATCCATATGTCAGAGGAACAAAAAGAGGACAGGACAAGGAACGCGCTGCAAAAGCAATGCACATCGGTTTCCATACAGATAAACAGGTAGAAGATATTACCGATTTTGACTGTTATCAGTTTAATACAGAGCATTTCAGAAGATTTGATAAGCGGATCTCTCAGCTGCGTGATTTGGGGATAGAGGCAGATATGATTCTGCTGCATCCTTATGATAAATGGGGATTTTCTACGATGCAGCGGGAATGTGATGAATTGTATCTGCGCTATATCGTTGCAAGATATGGGTGTTACAGGAATATCTGGTGGTCGATGGCAAACGAATATGATCTGATGACAAAGACGACTGCGGAGTGGAAAGCATACGGAGAGCTCGTGAAGGCCTGTGATCCGTACAATCATCTGCGCTCGATTCATAACTGTCTGAAATTCTATGATCATCACGAAGACTGGATTACACACTGCAGTTTACAGAGAATTGATCTGTACCGGCATGTGGAAGAAACGGATCATCTGCTGGAAGAATACCGGAAACCTGTCGTATGGGATGAAATTGCGTATGAAGGAAATATCATGATGGGCTGGGGCAACATTACCGGACAGGAAATGGTGCGTCGTTTCTGGGAAGCTTTTCTGCGGGGCGGACATGCCGGACACGGAGAGACATATCTGGATCCCGATGATATTTTATGGTGGTCCAAAGGCGGTGTCCTGCATGGAACAAGTGAACCAAGACTTGCCTTTTTGCATAGGATTATGCAGGAAACACCGGGCGGATTCATGAAAAAAGGGGAATGCGGATTTGATGAGGTGGTCGGAATACCATATACCGAAAATCGGAAGGCGAGCTGGACAGAACCTGCAGAATTTGCAGATTATGAGATTCATTATTACGGATTTGAACAGCCGGCTGTTATAGAGTTTGATCTGCCGGAAAAAGAGATGTTTCGGGCTGAAGTGATCGATACCTGGAATATGACCGTTACCGATATGGGAGTACACTCCGGTTATACTGCAATTCAGATGCCTGGCAGGCAGTATATGGCAATTCGCCTGATCCGGGAAGTATAACAGAAAAAGCAGGAGGAAATAGGAATGGGTCTAGGATATTATACAAATGTCAGGGTTACGGACTACGGACCGTATGTGACCAAAATCATTCTGCCGGTTACGGATGAAATTACAGCAGAAGTCAGTGCAGACATGTTTAATGTATACGTGGAACGAAAGGATACCAAAGGTAACATTCTGGAACTGCCCAAGAGCTGGATGGCCATGGATGACAGAGAACCAAGTAAGGGCTATTGCCCGGTTGACAATGCATATTTGTCTGATGAAACGGGAGAACGGGCTGAAACGGGAAGTTTCATTACGCTTGCAATGAAATACGGTCCGATTTACAAACTGACAGCGGAGATTTCTGCGCCGGAAGGCTTTAATGTTCACATCGTGAGTGATTACCGGATCACGCAGTTGAAGGAGATTCCTTCCCGGCACGGGGTGTTATCGGGACTGGTATATGATCAAAAGCTTGGAACGAGATGTAAAGATACAGAGCGTTTTCTGACAGATAAATCAACTGACCGGAAAATACCCCTTCGCTATGGCTATTTTGTACCACAGGGGAAATCAGAAAAGAAACCACTGATCATATGGTTGCATGGTGCCGGAGAAGGCGGACAGGATACAAGCATTGCCTATTCCGGTAATAAAGTAACCAATCTGGCCTCGGATCGGATTCAGGAGAAATTCGGAGGAGCCTATATTCTTGCACCGCAGTGTCCTACCATGTGGATGGATGACGGGAGCGGTGAATATACAAAGGGCGGAAAGAGTATGTATGTCAGTGCCCTGAAATATCTGATTGATGAATTTGTGGAAAACCATCCTGAAATTGACAGAAAGAGAATATATATTGGCGGAGATTCCAACGGCGGATTTATGACCATGCGCATTTGCATTGACTATCCTGACTTTTTTGCAGCAGCATTTCCGGTTTGTGAGGCACTGTATGATGATACGATTGCGGATGCACAGATTGCCAAACTTGCAGAACTACCGATCTGGTTCACGCATGCCAAGAATGATCCGGTAGTAAAACCGTCTGAGACAGTTCTGGCAACCTACCTGCGATTAAAGGCAGCAGGAGCAGAGAATCTTCATTTCAGTTTCTGGGATCATATTGCAGATATCCATGAAGGATTCTGTGATGAGAACGGAAAACCATATGAATATATCGGCCATTTTTCATGGATTCCCATGCTCAATGATGACTGTGACTTTGACGATGCGCCGGAACAGGAAGAGGGCGGAAGATTTCCGTGCATCAGAGAATCTGTTACAGTAAATATGAAAAAAGTAACGTTACTGGACTGGCTCGCATTACAGAAGAGATAAGCGCTGATCTCCGTTTTGAAATATGCTAATTTTTTCAATCTATCATCCGATATATCTATTATAGGATCACTATGTGCACAGGGAAGTCACAAGTTGAAGGCAGTGTGATACCAATAACTGCCGTTTCGCCAGGGAAGGTGGGATAACAGGATGATAAACGGAATCAATGAAACAGCTTATCTGCAACAGCTCAGTACACAGTTGACAGGGAAGGAAGCAGTACAGAAAAAGGAAACTCCAAAATCAGCGGATCAGGCAGCAGACAAGGCGGTAGACAAAACAGTAGACAAAACTGCGGATATTAAGACAGATAAAACGGCAGTAACCGGAACGGCTACATTTGGGGATGCCAAACTTTCCAAAGAAGGACTTGCCTATTATAATAGGCTGAAGGCTAAATTCTCCAATATGAATTTCGTACTGGTTGCATCGGAGAGTAAACAGCAGGCAGAGGCAATGAAGGGAAGTTTTGCTTCCGCAGGTGCAATGACAGTCCTGATCGATACGGACAAGATTGAAAAGATGGCATCCGATGAGCAATATCGTAAAAAAATCGAAGCAACCATTACTTCAGCTGCAAGCGGTTTGAACAGTCTTTCCAAACAGATCGGGGCTTCTTATTCTTCTTCAGGCAGTTCTGCCGGGGCAGTAACTGCATTTGGAATGACTGTTAACGATGGCGGAAATGCAATGTTTTTTGCTGTGCTGAAGAAAGCAAATGCTGCACAAAAAGAGCATAATGCAAAGGTCGCCAGGGAAAAACAAGAGAAAAAAGAAGCGGAAAAGGAAAAAGAAGCAGAAAAGGAAAAACGGCAGGATCAAATCAGCAAAGCAGCACAGGACAAAGCGGGTGCAGCAGAGGTTGATGGGAATACCGGAAAAGCAGACTCTGAAACAGATACAATAACAGTTACAGCGGGGTCGATTGAGGAATTGATCCGTAAAATACAGGCGTATCAGTTTAATGCTCTTTCTGACAATGTTATGACAGAGAAGGAAAAGACAGTTGGTACAGCCATTGATTTCAAAGCGTAATGTCAATATTGGCAGAACATAAAACAGGGGAGGCTCTCAAAGTGTGAATTAGTGCACTTTGGGAGCTTTTACTGTTATAATTGGAATAGTTTGCAACTCTTGTAAATTTAAAAATACAATGCTATGATAAAAAATATTTATACTGCTGTATAAATTAAAAAGAACAGGATATGGTTAGTGGGGAGTGAAAAAATTGAGCAAAATAGGACTGGTTGTAGAAGGCGGCGGGATGAAATGCGCCTATGGCGCCGGCGTTCTGGATGCTTTTCTGGATGACGGGATAAGCTTTGACTATTGTATCGGAGTTTCTGCCGGAAGTGCGAACACCGCATCCTTTCTTGCAGGACAGCGTGGAAGAAATCTGCGCTTTTATACAGATCATATTAAAGAACCCGGATATTTCGGTTTTAAGAGCTTTTTGGAGACAGGAGATTTATTCGGGCTGAAATATATTTATGCTACATTAAGCAATTCAAATGGGGAGGATGCGCTGGATTATCAGAAAATACTGGATAATCCTGCAGAATTTCTTATTGTTGCAACCAATGCCAGAACAGGGAAGCCTGCATATTTTCGCAAGCATGATATGAAGCAGGATGATTATCGCGCGATTATGGCATCCTGTGCACTTCCGGCTGCCTGCAGACCGATTCGCATTGATGGAGAAAAGTATTACGACGGCGGCGTTTCGGATTCTATTCCGGTACAGAAAGCGCTGGATGATGGATGTGACAAAATAGTTGTGATTACATCCAAACCACGGGATTTTATTAAAAAGCCGGAACAGCACAGATTCTTATACACTTTTTTCTGTCAGCTTTATCCACGGATTGTTCATTGTCTGAACCGCAGGCATATCATGTATGCACAATGCCAGAACAGAATGTTTGAACTGGAGAAAGATGGAAAAGCGGTTATTTTTGCACCAAGTGAAAATCTTCCGATGAGCACCTATGCGATGAATGCGCAGGCTAACCGCGAGTTATACAATCTTGGTATGAAAGACTATTATGATGTAAGAGAGCAATTCAAGGATTTTATGAAAAATGAAGAAAATGGAGCTGTATCTGGACTTTAAGTCTGATACAGCTTTTTTATGACTCTGGCTTTATTAGATGCTATAATGAGAACAGACAGCGTGATATAAGAAGATGGAAAGTGCAGAGAAATGAACAGCTGAATCAGCGGCAGAGGGACATGGCAGAATGAAAGGGGCTTGGAATGAAACTGATATTTATCGGAGCAGATCATGAGGTTACAGGAAGTTGTCACTGCCTGCAGGCATGTGGCAAGAATATTCTGGTTGATTATGGAATGGAGCAGGGAAAAGATTTTTTTGAAAATGTTCCGCTTCCCGTAAATGAAGCCAGAATTGATTATGTTCTTCTGACACATGCACATGTAGACCATTCAGGACTATTACCGCTTTTATTTGCAAGAGGTTTCCGCGGACAGGTACTGGCAACAGAGGCAACAACGGATTTATGCAATATCATGCTGCGAGATTGTGCACATATTCAGCAGCAGGAAAATGAATGGCGCAAGCGAAAAGGAAAACGAAGTGCTGATATCAAGCAGCAGGAACCGCTTTATACCATGGAGGATGCGGATGGTGTTATGAAGTGTTTCGTCCCTTGCCGGTATGGACAGACCATTGATTTATGCGATGGAATCAAGATCCGTTTTACGGATATCGGACATTTGCTGGGATCGGCAAGTATTGAAATCTGGATAGATGAGAAGAATATCAGGAAGAAACTGGTGTTCTCGGGAGATATTGGAAATACGAGACAGCCCCTGATCAGAGATCCGCAGAAAACCAAAGATGCTGATTATGTGATTATGGAGTCGACCTATGGAGATCGCCTGCATACCACGGAACGTCCGGATTATGTGAAATCACTGACCGAAGTGCTGGAAAGAACTTTTGCACGGGGAGGGAATGTTGTAATACCTTCTTTTGCGGTTGGCAGAACGCAGGAGATGCTTTATTTTATCCGTAAGATCAAAGAAGAGAATCTGGTAAAAACGGAGCCTGATTTTCCGGTTTATGTGGATAGTCCGTTGGCAGTGGAAGCAACGCAGATATTCAAAGAGCATGAATATGAATGTTATGATGATGAGGCAATGGAACTGATACACAATGGCATCAACCCGATTACTTTCCCCGGGCTGCATCTTGCAATCACATCGCAGGAGTCACAGGAGATCAATTTCGAGACAACGCCGAAGGTAATCATTTCCGCATCCGGTATGTGTGATGCCGGGAGAATCAAACATCATCTCAAACACAATCTCTGGAGAGAGGAAAGTACGATTCTGTTTGTAGGATATCAGTCAGTCGGTACACTGGGAAGATCCATCATGGATGGGGCAGAGCAGGTCAAATTATTCGGAGAGCCGATTGATGTACATGCAGAAATTGCCAAACTGGAAGGGCTCAGTGGACATGCGGATAAAAACGGATTGATTGACTGGATCACGGGATTTGAAAAAAAGCCTGAAAAGGTGTTTGTTGTTCACGGGGAAAATACAGTGGCAGCTTCTTTTGCACAGTGCCTGAAGGATGACTACGGGTTTGATACCTATGCGCCATACAGCGGAACGGAATTTGATCTTGGGACTGGTACGCTCATAAAGGCGGCGGCTCCGGTACCGATCATAAAGAAAGCAGCCATTATATCGGATGTATACAGCAGGCTGAAGGCAGCTGGAGAAAGACTGCTTGCAGTAATTGAGGACAGCAAAGGAATAGGCAACAGGGACATGGCAAGATTTGCAGATCAGATCAATTCACTGTGTGATAAATGGTTAAAATAACAGGTAAAGTGGCAGGGAGCAGAGAATGAGTAAGGCAGATGAGATTTTTATTAATATGTGCAGGGATATCCTGGACAATGGGACCTCTACCGAGGGAGAGAAAGTAAGACCACATTGGGAAGATGGAACGCCGGCTTATACGGTCAAGAAATTTGGTGTGGTTAACAGATATGATCTGACGGAGGAATTTCCGGTCATGACACTTCGCAAAATGGCACTGAAAAGTGCGACGGATGAGATCCTTTGGATCTGGCAGCAGAAGTCCAACAATGTGCATGACCTGCACAGTCATATCTGGGATGAGTGGGCAGATCCGGACGGTTCTATCGGAAAGGCCTATGGCTATCAGCTTGGAATCAGGCACAGCTATAAAGAGGGGATGTTCGATCAGGTAGACCGTGTGATCTATGATCTCAAAAACAACCCTTTCAGCAGAAGAATCATGACCAATATATATGTACATCAGGATCTGCATGAAATGAATCTCTATCCCTGTGCCTACAGTATGACCTTTAACGTAACACAGCGCAAAGGACAGGATAAACTGACATTGAATGCTATTTTGAACCAGCGCTCACAGGATGTTCTGGCAGCGAACAACTGGAATGTGATTCAGTATGCGGTTCTGATTCATATGATTGCGCAGGTTTGTGACATGAATGTCGGAGAATTTGTGCATGTGATTGCAGACGCGCATATTTATGACAGGCATATACCGCTGGTACAGGAACTGATCAGTCGTACACCGCAGCCGGTACCGCAGTTTCATTTGAATCCGGATATTCATGATTTCTATCAGTTTACCCGTAATGATGTAAGCCTGGAAAATTATACAGTTGCGGGCGAGCAGTTAAAAGATATTCCGATTGCGATCTGAAGGTTATAAAAGAACCAAAATAATTCGTTTTAAAATGAAAGAAGCACAGGTGTGCATTTTGATGTACAGAAATGAGGTTCATATTGAAAATTATCGTAGCAGTAGATGCAAATTGGGCAATCGGATTAAAGGGAAAGCTTCTGATCAGTATCCCAAATGATCATAAGGTTTTTCGGAATGAAACAATGGGTAAGACGGTTGTGCTGGGCAGAAAAACGCTTGCCACCTTTCCACAGGGGCTTCCGCTTGATGGGAGAAATAATATTATTCTGTCTTCTCAAAGTGACTATACTGTCAGAAATGCCCAGGTAGCACATAGTAGGGATGAACTTCTGAAGATGGTAAAAAAATATGATACAGATGATGTTTATGTTATCGGCGGGGCAAGTGTATATCAGGAGCTGCTTCCATACTGCGATACCTGTATTGTAACGAAGATTGATCGGGTATATGATGCTGATTGCTATTTCCCGAATCTGGATGAAATGCCGGAATGGGAAATGACAGAGGAAAGTGAAGAACAGGTATATTTTGATACCATCTATACATTCCAGACATACAGCAGAAAAAATAGCATTCTAAAGAAGTCTGATCAGAGGTAATCTTCCAGGGCTTCCTGTGAGGCAACGCGGATTTCACGACCTTTTACATGAATCAGTCCATCATGCTGCATATGCATCAGTTCACGTGAAAGAGATGGTCTTGTGACATTCAGATAGTCGGCAAGTTCTTCGCGGGTCATGTCAACAATGATACGGCCATCTGCTGATTCATTATCCAGAATATAGTGAACCAGGCATTCACGCAAAGAACCGGCAGAAATCATGCGAAGTTTGGTGTTCATGGTAAAGGCTTTATTGGCAAAAAGTGTGATCAGATTGCCAATCACCACCTGATTTTTCTGATTTGTAAAATCAAAAGCCGGGAATTCCAAAACATCGCAGTGCGATGTGGCAATTGCGTCAACATCATATTTCCGAAGCTTTTTATAGAGATATACTTCTCCGAAGATATCCCCCGGTTCCCGAATTTTTGTGATCAGGACGCGGCGTCCCGAGAGAGTATCCCTGCATACTGTCACCTCACCCGATATCAGAATGAATATTCTGGTTGGTTTTTCAGAAATGGTAAAAAGTGCTTCTTCCGGATTATAGTGATGTACCTTTGCATGATTGGCATGTATAAAATCTGCGATTTCCAGTTCTGTCATGCCATCGCACAGGATACAGTTTTGCAGAATGTGGATCAGGGAGCCTTCTTTTATCATGGCACTTATCCTTTCTGATAGAAGATCGTCGTTTCTCTTTCTTTATCGTATCATTTTTTTTCTTTTCATGCGAATATATTATTACTTTCAAAAACAATATGATATAATAAGATCAATGAATGGAGTGATCCATTTAAGAGACATCAATGTTACAGTGCTGAAAGGAGATCAAAGCAGTATGAAGTACGTATGTGGTATATGTGGATATGTGTATGATGAAGCTACCGGAGATCCTGATAATGGAGTAGCACCGGGAACAAAGTGGGATGCGCTTCCGGCGGACTGGGTATGCCCGCTCTGCGGCGTTAGCAAGGATGAATTTTCACAGGAATAATGAATAAAAAAGATGCAGGTGGGTGACCATCTGCATCTTTTTTGGCAATTAAAAAAAGCTGCTGCAGAATCACTGAAAATAATCAGTTGTCTGCAACAGTTTTTTGCTTAATAAGAAATAAAATAGATGATTGCTGCAGGGATCAGCTCAGTACCAGTCTGTCATTTACCGCATCGCTGCTGCCTGCTTCTTCAAATTTACGCAGAAGATCTGCAACCTGCAAATTCTTTTTTTCTTCTCCGGAGACATCGTAAATAATTTTTCCTTCGCTCATCATGATCAGCCTGTTACCATGTGCAATGGCATCACGCATATTGTGTGTAACCATAAGCGCGGTCAGGTGATTTTCCTGAATGATCTGATCGGAAAGCTCCAAAACTTTTTTGGCTGTTTTGGGGTCAAGCGCTGCCGTGTGTTCATCCAGAAGCAGAAGATCAGGTTTTTTCAGCGAAGCCATCAGAAGTGTAATTGCCTGTCTCTGACCACCGGATAAAAGACCAACCTTTGAGGTAAGCCTTCCTTCCAGTCCGAGATCAAGGGATTTCAGAAGTTCAATATAATGTTCATGTTCTTTTCCTGTGATGCCGGGACGCAAAAATCTGCGCTGTCCCCGTCTTGCAGCCAGAGCAAGATTCTCATCGATCTGCATGGTAGCAGCAGTTCCCATCATAGGATCCTGAAATACGCGTCCGATGTACCGGGCCCGGCTGTGTTCCGGAAGCCATGTGATATCATGACCGTTTAGTATGATGGAGCCGGAATCGACCGGCCATACACCGGCGACAGCATTCAGAATCGTTGATTTGCCAGCACCGTTTCCGCCGATAACGGTACAGAAATCACCATCATGCAGTATCAGATTTACACCGGTCAGAGCAGCTTTTTCATTAATCGTTCCCTTATTAAATGTTTTGGTAAGATTTTTTATTTCCAGCATCAGCTTTTTCTCCGTAAAATACGTTTTCCATTTTGCCAGTAGCCCTGAATGGCAGGCAGCGCCATAAAGACAGCAACAATAATGGCACTGAACAGTTTCAGATAATCCGGTTTCAGTCCAAGTGTCAATACAATCTGAATGACAATATAATAGATGATTGCACCGAAAACGGAAGTAGCCAGTTTAAAAGCAAAATTGTGTCTGGATCCGAATACGACTTCACCGATAATAACAGCCGCAAGACCGATTACGATTGCACCCCGTCCGGAATTGACATCTGCATTGCCCTGATACTGGGCAATCAGACCTCCTGCAAGGCCGACCAGACCATTTCCAAGGACAAGTCCCAGCCGGATACACCTTCCGGTGTTAATACCCTGTGCGCGTGACATATTCTGATTACAACCGGTTGCACGGATGGCAGAGCCAATCTCAGTTCCAAAAAAAACATACAATAGAATAATTACTGCTGCAATGAAGATCAAAGAGATGACAATGGATTCACTGACAAAACGGATGCTGACAATCAGTGCATACTTGTCAACACTCACGGCCTGATTGGATTTGCCCATGATTCGCATATTTACAGAATACAAACCCAGCTGTGTCAGAATACCCGATAGGATTGCGGGAATTTTGAATATGGTATGCAGCAGACCGGTGATGTATCCGGCTACCATACCGGCAAGAACTCCTGCCAGCAGAGCAATGGATACATCAAAGCCACCAAGGATCATCATAACCGTGGTAGCACCGCCCAAAGCAAAGCTTCCATCAACAGTCATATCCGCAAAATCAAGTACCTTAAATGTAATATATACGCCAATTGCCAGAATTCCCCAGATGAGACCCTGTGCAATGACTCCGGGCATGGCATTCAGAAATGCGATCATATTGTAAAAACCCCTTTCCGGTAATAAACTTTCTGTTATTATTTGGATGTATCAAGTGCGGTCAGATCTTTGAAGACATCCATATTCCAGCCGATGGCTTTCGCAATATCAGGATTGTATTCGGGTGTAATATTGTTCGATACGTACTGAATCGGCATTGTTGCAGGCTTTTTACCATTGACCAGAATATCGTATGCCATTTCACGTGCGGAATAACCCATATCATACTAGCTGATACTGAGTGTTGCCAGACCGCCTGTCTTACACATGTTTTCTTCACCGCAGATGACCGGGATCTTG
>JAGOGF010000120.1 GCA_017996845.1 Butyrivibrio sp. | reverse complement strand
CCATCATATGGTGTATAATTATCCTGTATAAAGTCTCTTACATCGACATCATCCAGCCAATGTGTTCCGCAAAAGCTTCGCCATTCCTGCTTTAACATATCAGATTCCTCCTAATAAAAAACAATCCATTTACTGTAACGGGCCGAGTATAGCATGCAACGCAATATCTTGTCAAATTTTTAACATACACAATATATTGTGTTTCTCTTTGAATCCGGCACGTCATATTGTATCATCGTAGAATTCGTCCGTCAATAGTTCCATCAAATATATCTCATAAAAGCATAATTTCGTCAGTTTTCTGCATTTAATATGAAAAAATCCTGTAAAAAAAATGATTGTCCAATTTACAGAATATCAATCTGTTCACCAGCCAGCGCTTTGTTCATACTGCGGACCGCGCAGAATTTGCCGCACATGCTGCAGGTATCACTATGATCATCTTCCGGCGCTCTGCTGTCTCTGATCTGTCTTGCGGTTTCAGGATCCATTGCTTCTATCCACTGTGCATCCCAGTCCAGTTTTTTTCTGGCATCCGCCATACGATCATCCTGGCTTCTGGCCTGCGGAATCTTCTTTGCAATATCTGCTGCATGTGCAGCGATTCGGCTTGCAATAATTCCCTGCTTCACATCCGCAAGGTTTGGAAGTGCCAGATGTTCTGCCGGTGTAACATAACACAGAAAAGCCGCCCCTGCCGCAGCTGCAATTGCTCCCCCGATCGCTCCCGTAATATGATCATATCCCGGTGCGATATCCGTTACCAAAGGTCCCAGAACATAAAAGGGTGCACCTTTGCAGATCGTCTGCTGCAGCTTCATATTTGCTGCAATCTGGTCCATTGGCATATGTCCCGGACCTTCCACCATGACCTGAACATCCCTTTTCCAGGCGCGCTCAGTCAGCTCACCAAGCCGTATCAGTTCCTCAATCTGGCAGCCATCTGTAGCATCTGCAAGACAGCCGGGTCTGCAGGCATCTCCCAGGCTGATTGTTACATCATGCTCTCTGCAGATTTCAACAATTTCATCATAATATTCATAAAATGGATTTTCATTTCCTGTCATTGTCATCCATGCGAATAAAAGGCTTCCGCCACGGCTTACGATATTCATTTTACGACTGCCTTTTTGAATCTGTTCGATTGTCTTTCTGGTAATCCCGCAGTGCAGCGTCACAAAATCCACTCCATCCTGCGCATGCAGCTTTACAATATCAATAAAGTCTTTTGCTGTCATGGATGCCAGATCTCTCTGATAATGAATGACTGCATCATATACCGGCACTGTACCGATCATCGCCGGACATTCCCTACAAAGTTTTTGCCGGAACGGCTGGGTATCTCCATGACTGGAGAGATCCATGATCGCCTCTGCTCCAAGGTTGACAGCACTCATAACTTTCTGCATCTCTGCATCATAATCTCTGCAGTCTCTGCTGACACCAAGGTTTACATTAACCTTGGTCCGCAGCATGCTTCCGATTCCGTTCGGATCAAGGTTTTTATGATTCGGATTTGCAGGAATGACAACTTTTCCCTGCGCTGTCAGTTCCATTATTTCGGATTCCCTGTACATTTCTTTTTGTGCGACAATTTGAATTTCCGGTGTCAGAATTCCTTTTCTGGCTGCTTCCATCTGTGTATGATAATTCCTGTTCAAAGTATTCTCCTTTTCATGCTGTTTTACAGCATTATCCATTTTCTCTTTCCATATATATTCCGGTTACACCAGCCCCGTGATCCAGTGGTCCTTTTCCATGCCCCAGATTCATATTCGCTGCAATCACATCTCCGACATATGCTTTTGCTCTTTTTACGCTCTCATACAGTAAAAAGCCTTTTGCCAGATTTGCCGCAATTGCACTTGAAAGAGTACAGCCTGTTCCATGTGTATTGTCATTTGCTATTTTTTTACCATATATCCATTCCATATGATTTTTTTCCCAAAGAAGATCATTTGCGTTACCTGAAAAGTGACCGCCCTTTATTAAAACAGCACAGTGAGCGGATTTACCGATCAGCCCGGCTGCCGTTTCCATTTCATTTGCCGAAGAAATACGTTGCCCTGACAGCACCTCTGCCTCCGGTATATTCGGTGTCAGAAGTGTAACGATCGGAAACAGTTTCTGCCGCATCAATATAACCGACTGATCACTGAGCAGTCTGGTACCACTCGTAGAGACCATGACCGGATCCAGTACAATTGGCTGCGCCCGGTATGCCGATAAGCGATCTGCAATCACAAGAATATTTTCTTCCGACCCCATCATTCCGATTTTGACGGCTTCCGGTTCGATATCGGCATAAATACTGTCAATCTGCTCTTTTACAAAATCTGCAGGAACTTCCATAATATCTGATATACCCATTGTGTTCTGTGCTGTAAGCGCTGTCAGTACCGTCATCGCATAGGTACCGTTTGCAAACATTGTCTTCATATCTGCCTGAATACCGGCTCCTGCGCTGCAATCGCTCCCCGCAATAGTTAAAACCGTATGCATATACCCCTCCTTTTTGTTTCACCATACCTTCTGCAGATATCTGAACACATGTGTACGATAGAGGACTCCGATCAGAATAGCTGCCGCGAAGGTTCCACCGCAGGTACTGATCAGAAATGGAATGATATAAGCAAAAAGTGCGGCCTGTTTTCCCATAAGATATACTGCAACCGGATATGCCAGCAATCCCCCCAGAACCCCCGTTCCAAATATTTCTGCCAGATAAGTCGGCAAAAGCTTTCCAACATAGCGATATGTCATACCGCAGCACAAAGCACCCAGCATACTGCCGGGAAATGCCATCAGTGTACCTGTCCCCATCAGATTCCGGATCAGTGATGTGCAAAACGCAATTGACACTCCATAAAACGGTCCCAAAAATACCGCGGCAAGTACATTAACCATATGCTGCACCGGAAAACATCTGGATGCTCCGATCGGAATAGAAAAAGTTGAAAGTGATACCGCAAGTGCTATCAGCATACCTGAAACTGTGATTTTCCTGATTTCCTGTTTTTTCATATGTTCCCTCATACTGCGACTATATTTTGTAAAGCAGCAGATAACTGCCCGGTCGGGCGCAGCACCGATCCTTTTTTCTATTTCCAGTTCATCCGATCGCAGTGTACGCGTATCTCTCTGGCTGCCTGCTCAATATCACTTTGTGCAAAAATTCCCGATATGACAGCTGCGCCTGAAAGTCCGCATCCGCAAAGCTGTTCTATATTCTCTGCACAGATTCCTCCTATTGCAACCACCGGAATCTGTACATTTGCAGTAATATTACAATAATCGGCTCTGCTGATCGGATGTGCGTCTTTCTTTGTTGTCGAACCAAAAGCCGCTCCTGCCCCCAGATAATCAGCCCCAGCCTGCTGTGCATGAACTGCTTCTATGACATTATGTACCGTAACTCCGATTATCTTATCGTCTCCCAGAACGGCCCTTGCTCTGTGTATCTCCATATCTTCCTGTCCGATATGAACACCATCTGCCCCTGCAAGTCTGCATATCTCCACATCATCATTGATCAGAAGCAAAATTCCATATTTGTGACAAATCGTCCTGAGTGCAAGCGCTTCCTGCAGAAACCGGGTTTTATCCAGCTCCTTTTCCCGAAGCTGCACCATGGTCACGCCTCCCAGAATTGCTTTTTCCACCGCCTCCTCAAATGTCTGTCTCTTTATCCACCTTCTGTCTGTCACTGCATATAATCTCAATGCTTCCCGTTCTATCTGCACTTTTTTCGCCCGTACTCCCTTTCTGCTATCTGCTTATCTCATCTATCAGATACATGCCAAATGTTCCTGTTCCGCCAGCCTGCGCAAGCATTTTGTGCTCAGCATTTTCTGCTGCAGCATTATATAAATGGATACATTGCGCAACCGTTTGACTTCTTTCCTGTTCCTGTTCATACATCGCACCAAGACTGCAGCAGATCAGTCCTGACAGCATACACCCTGCTCCTGTTATTCTTTTCATAATATCCGTACCGCCTTTTTCCATCCGGATTTTTTTATCATCTGCAATCAGATCTGTTTCTCCTGTTACTGCAATTACCGCCCCTGTCGATACTGCCAACTGTTGTATGCACTCCCGTGGTAAAAAACTTTCCACGGCTTCCACTCCGCTCTGATTGACTCCAACATGACAAAGTGAAGCAATTTCTGTTGCATTTCCTCTGATACAGTCAAAATGAACCTGCTCCAGCAGCTGCGCTAAAATTTCATCCCTGAAAGAGGATGCTCCCGCTCCAACCGGATCCAGCACCACCGGGATACCTTTTTCATTTGCCTTTTTGCCTGCAATCAGCATTGCTGCAAGCCCTTTTACAGAAGGCGTCCCGATATTGATCAACAATGCGTCTGAAACCGCCGTTATATCTGCCGCTTCTTCCGGTGCATCTGCACAAATTGCGCTCCCACCTGCCGCAAGTACGATATTGACCACATCTTTTACCGTCACATAATTTGTGATCATATGCACCATCGGTTTCTTTTTCCTTATAAAATCTGATAATTTCTGCTGCATTTTTTCCTTTCTACAGGCGGCTGCCTCCGACGGACCCTGTAAATGACATCTTCCTCTGCACCGGAGTGCGATCCAAAGCAGAGCATTTTCTATATTCACCGGACGCAATTTTCTATAAAGCAGACACCACCTTCGGAGCTTTCAGCTCCTCGGTCGTGTTACTCGCCATATGCCTTTTCACATCCATTTGTGCGAGCACAATGTCTGCTCTAAGGCACATGGCTCTGCTTATACACGCAAAAAAACGGCGCCCGATTCCGGACGCCGCATGTGTGATCATATAATAAACTAATCCCGCTAACATCCCTACGTTGGCATTATCCAAATCAGGTTCAGGGTCGTGCATATGCACCTCTCAGCCTCGCGGCTCCCCTTGTTATTTTTATTATGAAATTCTACAACCTGTATTACCGTATCACAGCCTGTCCTGAAATGCAAATATAAAAAAAATCCATGGTCGATTGACCTTCCCTTCCAACAATGCTATGCTCAAATATATGAGTATAAATCATTACCATGCATAAAAATGTGCCAAAAAGGCACAGAAACGGGGCTTGTTATGGAAAAGAAAAGTTCTTCTGTTCTTCCGTCAATTATTATCTGTTTCAGTGTTATTATCAGCTGTCTGATTCTTGCCTTCAGCTTCCTGAGCTATAAAAAAAGCTATGGCCACTATATCAGTGCTACCGGTTCCGCAAGTGTAGATTTTGAATCTGATCTGATCGTATGGCGCGGTTCTTTTTCCGCTCACGACTCAACTTCCCAGGCTGCCTATGCCACGATTAAAAGTGACGCCGCGCAGGTCAAGAAGTACCTGACCGACAATGGTGTCAAGGATTCTGAAATCGTATTCAATTCTGTAGATATATCACAGAGCTACAGCTACTCTTATGATATTAATGGCAATCAGACTTCTGCAACGCCTACCGGTTATGATCTTACGCAGGGTATTGTTGTAACATCCTCCAATATTGATACAGTTGAAAAAATATCCCGTGATATTTCGAGTCTGCTGGCCTCCGGTATTACCTTTACCTCCGCTTCTCCTGAATATTATTGCTCCAAACTGGATGACGTAAAACTTGATCTGATTGAAAAAGCTACCAAAAATGCCAAACAGCGGGTGGATATTATGGCCAAGCAAACCGGATCACAGGTTGGAAAACTGACCAGCTCTGATCTTGGTGTTTTCCAGATTACAGCCAAAAATTCCGGTACTTCCAATTATTCCTATGATGGTGCACTGGATACTTCTTCCAGAGAGAAAACAGCTACCATAACCGTTAATCTGCAATATTCGATCAAATAAAACTGTAAGAGAAATATATTATCACTGCAAAAATTGTCCCCGGATTTCATCACCCGGGGACAATTTTTATTTCACATCTTCATACAAACAAATATTTCTATATATATACTATCCTGCAATCAACCGGAAATCATCGAATTAGTGGCTAAGTCATAATGATATCCCGTTTCTGTATCCGTTATATTACCATATAGATCCACTGTATAATACTTTCCGTCCGTTCCACGGCGATACCATGTGGACACCTCTGCCTGTGCTGCAGTAGCTGTATTCTTTGTAGTAACTACATTTTCATAGAATATGACAGCTCCTGAAGCATCCTGATATCCATATACATCATTGTACACATTTTCCTGCCTGGAATAATCTTTATGATGTATCACAAACTGCACGCGATTCTTATCCAGATTATCAATTGCATCCTGTGGTGTTATATAGGAAATCTCATAATCTGTCAACGCCGATGCATAATTGATCGGTCCGCCTTCCAGAACAGTAAGAACTTTACCATTCTGGTATACCGTTTCTTTTGCCTTCACTGCAGTACTTCCGGATGTCTTCATCACCCCGGGCGTTCCTGTCGTCACTGTATTTACAAATAGTGTATCCGCACCGGTATATGTTGCAATCTCTGCATAAGAAGACGTTGAAGCAGCGATGTCATCATATGTCATAGAATGTACTGCCGAAGCATCCATCCCGATATTTCCCACTCCAATTGAATTGATTTTGGTCGTCCCTGTTCCCTCAGCATCAACATTAATAGAAAAAACCTGTTCTCCATTCACATAAATTCCTGCTTT
Source organism: Butyrivibrio sp. (assembly GCA_017996845.1). Next base: position 924 of record JAGOGF010000120.1, on the reverse strand, counting down.
GGTACGATCTGCCGATAATATGACATAACCTTTTAGTCCGCCGACACTTATTTTTGCAATCGCCCCATCAATTTTGATTGTATATGCTGCCGCATCATCACTTGTCACAATCGCTTTCATGGTCGTACTGCCCGTATCATTTCCCTTAACACCACTTCCCACGCTTGCTGTACCGCTGCTCTGTGTGGTTTCTTGTGCAAAAACCGGTGTTCCTGTCAGAATAATACCTGCTGCAACTGTCAGTAATGTTACAGATACCTTGTTAAGTCCTTTTCTGCATAATCGATTCATATCCTGCAATTTCCCTCCATCACATTTCTGTTCAGCCTGTTATCGCACACTTACCTGCCGTTATCAGAAATTATAGGACTTTTTTTGCAGTACATGCAATATATATACTCTAATTCACAAAATCTACATATTTATACATTTCAGGCGGCTTCATCTGATTTTATCTTTTTAAGCTGCTTTTTCCTGCGAAAAATCATTTGAAAAATCCATCGTGTAAATGGACCTGCCGCAAACAGATTCCATAACAGTGCCATAGGAAAATTCTTGATCACAGTTCCGATCCATATCGCCGGAAGCTGGTACACCAAAGCACCTCCCTGTATGATATTAAACAGAATCGTCGCCACCATGCTCATAGTCGGGCACATGATCCATACCGTACAGGAAGCACGAATCAAAGTACATAAAAAGTCACTGTCTTTTTCCGGACAAATCATTCTGCCGGCAATTGCATGTCCGATCCGATTGCCCCACAGGCTGGAAAACAGAAACACAAACATCCACATATAGGATGCTTCTGCAACTGCCTGCCACAGCAGTAGCTGTATTCTTTGTAGTAACTACATTTTCATAGAATATGACAGCTCCTGAAGCATCCTGATATCCATATACATCATTGTACACATTTTCCTG
>JAGOGF010000119.1 GCA_017996845.1 Butyrivibrio sp. | reverse complement strand
TAGTGTATCGTTATTATTTTTGGGACTGATAACCTTGTCATCAAAACATGCAGAAGTATCTACTGGGATATGTTCTTATGAGGTGCGTGGCAGCATGTTTTATAATGGGAGAAAAACAATAGGTGTCTTTATGAACCGTGCAGAAATGGAGTTTCAGAGAAACCTCTGTACGGCACTGATCGAAAATGCGCATAGAGAAGATTATAATATTGCATTTATGACCTCTTATGAAATTCGGCGCAATGAAAATACCTATGATATTTATGGAGATATTATTGTTGATTTTGCGCCAATTGAACAGTTTGACGCAATTGTGGTTGCGCTTGATACTTATGATATGTCCGTGTTTCGGGAAAAGCTTGTCAGAGCATTGAAGGAACGCGCAAAATGCCCTGTGATTACTTATCGTGAAAAGGATAATTCTTTTTACGGGGTACTCAGTGATGCCAATATGGCCGTTCGAGAGCTTGTGGAGCATTTTGCAACGATACATCATGCCCGCAATATCTTTTTTATGTCAGGTTATAAAGATCATTATGACAGCATGAAAAGACTTACTTGCTACCAGGAGGCGATGGAAGAATTTGGCCTTCCGGTATTTGAAAACTCTGTCTTTTTTGGAGATTTATGGAAACATCAGGGAGAGCAGGCACTTCAGTATTTTTACTCGGACAAGGATCATTGCCCGGATGCGATTATCTGTGCAAATGATTTCATGGCAAGAGCACTTTGCGATGCAGCTGCGGCACATGATATTAATGTTCCGCAGGATCTGATGATCAGTGGAATTGATAATGCGCCGGAGGCACGCGAAATTGAACCGGCGCTTACAACCGTTGCAATGGATTACCCCGGGATGGCGGCAGAAACCATACATCTGATCACGGATCTTCTGGCAGGTCAGAAGAGAGCGCAATACATTTCGGTACCGGCAAAAATTCTATACAGGGAAAGCTGCGGCTGCATGTCAGAAAATGACAGAAAAACAATTTTTGACTGTCAGAACCATTACAGGCAGACTGCAGATCTTGTGGAGGAGCATACCAGGCAGACTTTTTTCAAAATAGATATGGCAGGATGTCACAATTTTAATGAAATGATGGAAATGGTTATCAGAAATCTTCATCTGGCAGGTGACTGCAGTTCTTTTTATCTTTGCCTTTTAGGAAAGCGCGACAGAAACGGAATCCCGGTATTTCAGAAAGAAATTCCGGATAAAGCAGAAGCAATTCTGGGATGGAAAAATGGGAAAGTGCTGGATCTGAAGGATGCATCATTTGACAGAGCGCAGCTGTTGCCGCCGCAAAAGCATGATAACGAACCGCAGGCTTATTTTCTGACCATGCTGCATGATCGTGTCAGTACCTTCGGGTATACTGCGATCAACTTTAAACGACCGCAGGATGGGATCGGAATCTTCTATTATGACTGGAATCTGACAATTGCACTTTCCATTAATGAATTCTATGCGCATCAGAGGATTCAGGTACTGCTGCAAAAAAATGATCAGAACAGTATTACAGATTTTCTGACACAGATGAATAACAGAAGAGGACTTGCACGTTATATAAACAAAAACTGGCCAAAATGGATGAGAGATCGTGCGGTTATATCCTTTATCAGTATTGATGTTGACGGTTTAAAGTATATCAATGACCATTATGGACATGAAGAGGGAGATCGTGCGATTTGTGCAATTGCCAGAGCAGTCAAAACAACAGCGCCCCGAAATGCTTCTGTTTCCAGAACCGGCGGGGATGAGTTTCTGATCATAGTGGAAGGAAATAGCGAAAGAGCAGAAGAAATAGAAAAAGAAACACTCCATCAGCTTGAAATGCTCAACATTGAAAAAGAGGAAAAATATGCGGTAGAAGCATCCATTGGAACATATACTACCGTAATTGATGGAAAAACCTCCTGTCAGGAATGCATCCGGTTAAGTGACATGGAAATGTACCGGAATAAACGTATCAAAAAGAAAGGCAGAGCGGAATGAAAGTATACGGAAGTGCCAGACTTCCATTACTGCTTCTGCCAGTCATGTTCCTGTCTCAGATTCAAACGATATTCACTTGGAGAACAGTCGGTGTATTTCCGAAAACTTCTGCAAAATGAAGTAAGATTGTTAAAGCCTGTCTGAAAGGCGATTTCTGTCATGGTCATATCACTTGATAAAAGTGACTGTGCAGCTGAGATCCGCTTATGCATCAGGTAATCATAAAATGTTGTATGAATCTGCTGACGGAACAGTCTGGTAAAATAATATTTTGAAAACCCCATATAATCAGCAGCTTCCTGAAGAGACATTGTTTCTGCAAAATGTGCATCAATATATCCCAGAAGGCTTGCAAATTTCTCATAATTTTCCATTTGTCTTGCCGCAGACGGAGCACTTTCATCGTCAAAACGCGGTTCAAAGTTCTCTCTTCCAATTTCTGTAAATATTGCCAGCAGCTGGCAGTAAACGGAAGTTTCCCAAAAAGTTTTTCCCGAAAAATATTCATCTACAATTTGCATAAAAAGAGAATAAATCTTTTGATAAATCATAGGATGTGTTTGTGTATTGCAAAGATACGCTTCCATGAAAAGCGGATCAAGTGTATTAAAGTCCTGTAAAGCAGTAAGTATTTCAAGACTGATCAGCATAATAAAACGAACGCCTTTGCTGTTACAGATCAGTTCATGCAGCATATGTGGCGGTATCAGTAATATATCACCGACATTCAGAATATATTTTTGTCCATTTGCGATCACGGTATACTGATTCTCCATGCAGATGATAATCTCCATGGAATTATGGTGGTGTACAGGATAGCTTTTGGTCATATCGTTGTGCCAGATGCGCACGTGTGATTCCGGTACATAGACCACCTCTTCCAGTGCGCCATTCAAAATTCTCCGTTCAAAAGAATGATCCGGTTGTTCATATTTGTATGGTCTGTGGGACTTTTCTGGCATAAAGAGGTTCCTCCTGTATGATATGCAGCTATTTCCGGGCGCCGGTTATAGAAAATAATGCAATTATAAGAAAAAGATGTAGATCAAATTTATTTTACCAGTAAATTAAATTTTATAGAATAAATTAGCAATAATTGTAAAATACTTAGCAAGTAATGTAATGTATGCGAATTTTCGTATAGATACAATAGAAAGTACAAAGCAGTATAAAGGATATCCCGCAGTCTTTCCAATTAATGCTACCGCAGGACAACATATTACTGCAACAGAATCTATTATAGAAATTCGATACTTTGATTGGTATCTCGAATGGAATATCCACACGAAAAAGAAAACAGGCGAAAAGGGAACAGACAAAACAGAAAACTTTTCAGGCAAATGGCGGTAAATGCCTTGCCTGGCTTTCTAACGTCCGGATGACACACAGAAAGGGGATTACATGAACAGAGAAGAAGCCAGAAAAAAGGCGACAGAGCTTGTGGATCAGATGACACTGGAGGAGATGGCTGCACAGCTGCGTTATGATGCACCTGCAATTGAGAGATTGGGGGTACCGGAATACAACTGGTGGAGTGAAGGACTGCACGGAGTTGCAAGAAATGGCACGGCAACCGTATTCCCGCAGGCGATCGGGCTTGGTGCGACTTTTGATACAGAGCTGATGCAGGAAATTGGAACCTGTATTTCAACAGAAGCAAGGGCCAAATACAACGAAGCAGTTAAACATGGCGACAGAGATATTTACAAAGGACTTACCGTATGGTCTCCGAATGTGAATCTATTCAGAGATCCCAGATGGGGACGCGGACAGGAAACCTATGGGGAAGATCCGGTTCTGATCAGCAAAATGGCAGTTCCTTTTATAAAAGGACTGCAGGGAGACGGTCAGCATTTAAAGACAGCAGCCTGCGCAAAACATTTTGCCGTTCATTCAGGTCCGGAAGCATTTCGCCATCATTTTGACGCGAAAGCAAGTCTGAAGGAAATGTGGGAAACCTATCTGCCGGCATTTGAAGCCAGTGTTAAAGAAGGAAATGTAGAATCTGTCATGGGGGCGTATAACCGCACAAATGGCGAACCCTGCTGTGCACATACCTATCTGATGGAAAAAGTACTGCGCGGCATGTGGAATTTCCAGGGGCATTTTGTATCGGATTGCTGGGCCATTCGTGATTTCCATGAGGAACATAAAATAACGGCAAACGCGGAAAAGAGTGTACAGCTGGCGCTGGAAAAGGGCTGTGATGTAAATTGCGGCTGCAGCTATCAGAAGATCATGGATGCTTTTCAGGAAGGGCTGATTACAAAGGAACAGATTCACAGGGCAGCCGTACGTCTCTTTACTACCAGATATCTGCTCGGAATGTTTGAAGAAACAGAATATGACAAGATTTCTTTTGAAGAGGTAGACAGCAAAGCACACCAGGCGCTCGCATCAAGAGCGGCAAGAGAGAGTATTGTTCTGCTGAAAAACAACGGGATATTACCGCTTGATAAGAATAAGCTCAAAACAATCGGTGTAATTGGCCCCAATGCGGACAGCAGAGAAGCACTGATCGGCAATTATCACGGAACAAGTGCCAGGTATATTACCGTATTGGAAGGAATTGAAGATGTGGCGGGTGAAGATGTCAGAGTATTGTATTCGGAAGGCTGTCACAAGTTTAAGGATCGGGTGCAGCCGCTTGGACGTGCTAATGATCGGATCGCAGAGGCGCAGACAGTAGCAGAACATTCCGATGTTGTAGTATTATGCCTCGGACTTGACGAAAGCCTGGAAGGAGAAGAGGGAGATACCGGGAATGCAGATGCTTCCGGAGATAAGAAGGATTTGCATCTTCCTTTATCACAGGAGATTTTACTCCAGAAAGTAGTAGAGACAGGGACGCCTGTTATTGTATGTATGATGTCAGGAAGTGCAATGGATATGAACTATGCAGATGCGCATGCTGCTGCAGTTCTCCAGACATGGTATCCCGGTGGAAGGGGTGGAAGAGATGTTGCACAGATTCTGTTTGGACAGGAACAGCCTTCCGGAAAACTCCCGATCACAATATACAGGGATATGGATGGTATGCCGGAGTTCACAGATTACAGCATGAAGGGCAGGACCTATCGCTTTTTGGAAAAGGAACCGCTTTATCCGTTTGGATATGGACTTACTTATGGGAAGACCAATATTCAGAATGTTATGGTAATAGAAGATCATATTGCTGCAGGTGCGGATTTGAAAGTAAAAGTTCAGGTCAGTGCAGAAGGCAATCAGGTTACAGAAGATGTTCTGCAGGTTTATGTGCAGCTTGAAAATGCAGAAAATGAAGTAAGAAATCCAAGACTTGTAGCATTTGAGAGAATCTCTCTGGAACAGGGAGAAAATGCAGAAATCGAATTCTGCATTCCGCAGAAAGCATTTGCGGCAGTGGATGAGAACGGCGAGTCGCACATAGAAGGAACCGGTGCAAAGGTTTATATCGGAACCGGACAGCCGGATGCACGTACGGCAAAGCTTCTGGGAGTAGAATCGAAGGAATTACAGCTGGCATTCTGACAGAAAAATCCAAAGCATGTATCAGATGATGTAGCAAAGGAGGATAGATCTAAAGGTGTGACAATCGAATTGGAAAAAGAAATTCGTGAGCATTATGCGGAAAATCTGACACTTAAAATTCTAAGTGAAAAATACTATTTTAATGCAGCTTATCTGGGACAGATATTTAAAAAAAAATATGGGCAGTCTTTTAGAGACTATCTCAATGGGATACGAATTGAGCAGGCGGTAATCCTTTTAATGGATACGAATGAAAAAACATGCCAGATTGCTGCAAAAGTCGGATATCATGATACAGATTATTTTGTAAATCGTTTTGTTACTGTAAAAGGATGTACGCCGAAGGAATACAGAAAAAGAATGATAGTGCAATAAAAGAAATGGGATATATAGAATATATATAAAATTGAAAACCGGATAAACCATGCAGCAATGGTTTATCCGGTTTTTCTGGTTGCAGCAGAAATCGTCCACACTTATAATCAAAAGAGAAGTGGAGACAGATTCTGTGGATATTATGAAATGAGGCAAAAGATGAAGAATAGATTGATGCAGAACCGTTACTATTTGTATCTTACAGAATTTTTTTCCGGAATGGCTGTAATGGCAGTAGAACTTGGGGCCAGCAGGCTTTTGGCACCTTATTTCAGCTCTTCCCAGATTGTCTGGACGATTATTATCGGAACGATTATGATTGCCATGGCACTTGGTAATATCTGGGGCGGCAGAATGGCAGACAGGCACCCGGAGCCGGAGCGGCTTTATGCCAGAATTATTGTGGCGGCGCTCTGGATCGCTGCAATTCCTGTGGTCGGAAAATATGTCATCCTTGCAATTACAGGAATTCTGGTTGTAACAATAAGTACGAATCTTCTGATCTGGGCAGCTTTTTGTGCCTGCATGATCATATTTGTATTCCCGCTTTTTTTACTTGGTACGGTGACGCCTTCCCTGGTCAAATTTACCACCAGTAATCTGGAAGATAACGGAAAGGTGGTCGGTACATTAGGTGCATGCAATACCATCGGCAGCATTCTGGGAACCTTTCTGCCAACTTTTGTCACGATTCCGGCAGTTGGAACAGCGGTCACTTTTCTGATTTTTGCGGGAACACTTCTGCTGCTTGGAATTTTATATTTCATTGCGGATGGCAGCAGAAAAAAATTAACGGCATTTTCAGTTTTGTTTTTTATATTATGCGGATTCTTCGGTAACTCAGATAGTTTTGCCTTTTGGGAAAAAAATCTGACTTATGAAGGCGAATCTGTGTATAATTACTTGCAGGTAAAAGATACGCAGCAGAGCACGGTGCTGTCAACCAATGTGCTGTTTGGTGTGCAGTCGATCTACATGAAGCAGAACATGCTGACAGGAATGTATTATGACTATGCGCTCGCAGCCCCTGTCATGACAGATATGGCAGAGCAGGACAAACCCAGTATGCTGGTACTGGGAATGGGAACCGGAACGTACGCACTTGAGAGCCGGAAATATTTTCCGAATCTGTCAGTGTCGGGCGTCGAAATTGATGGAAAAATTACGCAACTGGCACATCAGTATTTCAATCTTCCGGAGAATATCCCGGTTACGACATACGATGGACGCGCATATTTGAATGCGGATCAGAATCAGTATGATGTAATTATGGTAGATGCCTATCAGGATATTACCATACCGTTTCAGATGAGTTCCTCAGAATTTTTTAAATTGGTAAAAGCACACCTTAAGCCAAACGGGGTTATGGTAGTAAATATGAATATGCATAACGGGGCAAAAGGAAATATCAATGAATATCTGTCGGACACGATTGCTTCGGTATTTGCAAAGGTATATACGGTGGATGTAAACGGATATACGAACCGGGAACTGTTTGCAACAGACAATACGGCAGTCATGGAAAATTTTGATAAACAGATCGCAGCAATAAAAAATCCGGATCTGTATAATCTGATGCGGCAGGTGCAGAGCGGCATGACCGGGTATCATGGCGGAAATCTGATTTTTACAGATGACCGTGCACCGGTGGAACTGATGGGAATGCGCGTGATAGACAGTATGATTCAGGATGAAATCGGTTATTATAAAAATTTGTATAAAGAAAAAGGAATGCAGGGTTTGATGGAACAAATGTAAGGTAATTGTATGTGAACAAAGAAG
>JAGOGF010000118.1 GCA_017996845.1 Butyrivibrio sp. | reverse complement strand
GGCTTTTGATAATGGCTATGATTTGGCAATTATATTAACAAAAAATAGTAATGCATTAGCAAGGCAAACGGTCGCTAGAATGCAGCAGGAATTTACAGCTTTTAAAGACGATGATATTGTCGACATTTTTGATATTATGTGTATTCCCCAGGAATTATCTCGATTTGAACTTGATAAGAAGTTGATTATTGTCGTAAAAAAGGAAAAGAATAATTTGCCTAAAATGATTGATTTTATAGAAAAATATTCACTAGGCAGTCAGAAAAAATGTCTCATAATAGATGATGAAGCGGATTTTTGTAGCATTGGATTTGAAATTAATAAAGAGACGGATGAATACGATCTTAGAACAATAGCGTCTCAAATCAATAGCTTAAGGGAACATATTACATGTAACTTTATTCAGGTTACGGCTACACCATATGCGCTATATTTACAGCCGGAAACAATTGAATTAAAACATGATGATAAAATAGTTCCAATTAAACCAGCGGATACTGTATTAGTCCCATATGGTGACAAATATATCGGTGGCGATTATTATTTTGATACTGAAAAAAATCCATTAAATAAGTTCTTATTTTATGCAATAAATGAAGAAGAACTGACGATTATTAAATCGCAAGATCGGAGAAAATTTAAGACAGAAACCGTTTTGACAAACAAAAGGGTTGAAGGACTGAGAACTGCAATTATTAACTTTATTGTTGCAGGGTGTATTAGAATTATTCAGAATGGCGGACAACCAAGGGGAAAACAAAATAAGTTTAGTTTTATTATCCATACAGAAATAGCTAAGGCAGCGCATCAAAATCAAGAAAATATTATTAACGAACTATTTGAGCAAATTAAAGAGGAAGTAACGGGGAATACAGAACTGATACAATGTTATGTAAGAGAAAGTTATGATGGTTTCAAAAAATCTATTTTGGCCTATACGGAGAAATATCCAGAAGAAGGTTTCGTAGTCCCAGATTATGCAAAGGTTAAGGAATATTTTTATCGTGCAATTGAAGAAGAGTGGGTATGCAAAAGCATAGTTAATTCTGAAATAGATATTAATACGATGCTTGATGACGAAGGTCAGCTTAAATTACGAAATCCACTAAACATTTTTATTGGTGGCCAAATTTTAGATAGGGGAATAACGATTGCGAATTTAATCGGATTTTATTATGGACGTTCTCCGAAAAAAATGCAACAGGATTCAGTCTTGCAGCATGCGCGTATGTATGGGTATAGAAAATTGAAGGATCTTGCGGTTACTAAATTTTATACTACTCCAGACCTCTATCTTCGTATGCGCCAGATAAATGAGTTTGACCGGGAATTACGCAGTGATATAGAGCAAGGAAATTTTGATGATGGAGTGATTTTTATAGGGCAGGATAGCAGTGGTAGGATTGTACCCTGTTCGCCCAATAAGATATTAATTAGTAATACAAGGGTATTAAAGGCTGGAAGTACAGCACTTCCAGTTGGATTTAATACAGGATACAAAACCAATATTCAAAAATACGTAAATGAAATTGATAAGGTGCTGCAAAAATGCAATCACGGTGTAATCACAGGGCAATATGAACTTACACAAGAAGATGCACTGGAAATTATTTTTTTAGTATATAAAACATTGGAACTTGAAATTGAAGACTGTTTAAAAGCAGAAGAACTGGCTTCTATGATAAAGTATCTATCAAAGGATTCTCATAAGGTCAAAATATATTGCGTTGAAAACAGAAATATAAGTAGATTTAAAGCTGATTCAAAATATTATTCAGATGCTCCATATACAGGATCAAGTGACTTGAAGTTAGCCAGAGATATGGCAATCAGTGAACCAACACTAATGTTAATCAAACAGAATGGTAAATCAGAGCTTGGATGGAGAGATGCAGAGTTCTATTGGCCAGTGCTCGTTGTGCAACAAAATGTAAAAGCAGCTGTGTATACTTCAGATTTACTATAATATACGTATATGTAATGGAGGGATTGCCATGTCAGAAGAAAAAAATAAAAAAGGCCGTCTTTTGGCTCTTCAAGAATATTTTTACCAGTACACGGATGAAGCACATCCCGCGTCTACCGCGGAGCTGATAGCTTCCATGGAGAAGATGGGATATAAGGCAAACCGGAAGACTATAAAGGATGATATTGATATACTGATTGCTTTTGACATTGATATAGTAACCAATGTGTCACGAGGAAATTCTTTCTTTATGGGAAATCGACAGTTTGAAGTGCCGGAATTGAAGCTTCTTGTGGATGCAGTTTCTTCATCAAGATTTATCAGTGCCGGGAAAAGTGAAAAATTGATAGATAAGATTTCATCTCTTGGAAGCATTTATCAGAAAGAACAGATTAAGCCCAGAATCTATGCGGCGGATCGGATTAAGACCGATAATCCGCAGCTGTACTATGTTATAGATAAATTGATCGAGGCTGTTCAGACAAACAGGCAGGTTCGCTTCCAGTATACAGAGTACGATGCAGATAAGAGTAAAGTTCTTCGCAATGACGGTGAGATCTATGTGAACAGTCCCTATGGATGTCTTTGGAATGATGATTTTTATTATTTGATCGGCTATTCGGAAAAGCATCAGAAGGTGATTGCATTCCGAGTGGACAGGATCATTGATCTGGAAATCCTGGATGAGCCTTCTCTGCCGAAACCGGAGAATTTTGTCATGTCAGACTATGCACGTAAAATCATTGAGATGTTTGATGGTGAGGAGCAGGATGTAGAACTTGTCTGCGATAATGGACTGATGAAATCGGTGATTGATAAGTTTGGTGAGAATATTCATACGGAAAGAATCAATGATGATCAGTTTAAGGTGGTTGTGACGGTAGCTGCCAGTAAGACATTTTATGCTTGGTGTTTCCGCTTTGCTGGGCAGATGAAGATTGCTGGGCCGAGGAAAGTAAAGAAGCAGTATCTGGAAATGGCGAAGAAGATATTGGAATGATGGATTTAGTGGGAGCATGTGAGGATTATGACATTGAACCGGATGATATCGAGGTAAATGATACTGTGACTATGATGTGGACAATAAAATAAGCATGGAAATAACGTAAGAATCACAGAGTTATTTCGGATTAACAGATGTATCGAAGATGTAATTATGAAGTTACTAAGCAGGTAAATATACAGATGGGGGGAATGGTGACAAATGGCAAAAGATGCTGCAAATATTGTGGATATAAAGAATAATTCTGAATATACGGAATGGATCAGCTCCATTTGCAAAAGATTTAAAAAGAGTCAGATTAAAGCGTCTGTAAGAGTAAATATTGAGATGCTTCATTTTTACTGGGCCGTTGGTAGGGATATTGCAGAAAAAAGTGATCAGTTTGGGTACGGGTCTGCTTTTTATAAGACGGTAAGTGAGGATTTGCAGAAGGTATTTCCTGCGGTTCATTCTTTTTCAGTTACAAATCTCAAATATATGCGCTATTTCTTTGAACTGTATTCAGATGCAGAGAATCGTCAACAGTTTGTAGACGAATTGTCGGTGATCTTTAATATTCCCTGGGGACATCATGTGGCAATTATAAATGCATGCAGAAATGATCAGCAGAAGGCGCTTTTCTATGTAAAGAAGACAATTGAGAATAACTGGTCCAGAGCAGTACTTCTGAATTTTTTGGATACAAATCTTTATGATAGACAAGGCAAAGCTATAACAAATTTTAAGAGTACGCTGCCGGCATTGCAAGGTGATCTGGCACAGGCAGTAACAAGGGATCCATATAATTTTGATTTCCTTTCAGTCAGGGAATCTTATGATGAAAAAGAACTGAAAGATGCTCTTATGAACAACATTACGAGATTCCTTTTGGAACTTGGGAGTGGTTTTGCTTTTGTAGGTAGGGAATATAGAATAGAAGTTGGTGAGACCGAAAAATTCATTGATATGCTTTTTTATAATATATCGATGAAATGTTATGTCGTGCTGGAAGTAAAAGTCACAGATTTTGATTCTTCTTATGCTGGACAGCTAGGTACTTATATTGTAGCGGTAAACCATCAAATAAAAACAGCGGATATGAATCCTACAGTTGGTTTACTGGTATGTAGAAATATGGATCGTGTAGAGGCACAGTATGCATTAGAGTCTTCAAGTCAACCGATAGGAGTATCAGGATATCAATTATCCAAGCTGATACCTGATGAGTTTAAGGGAAGTCTTCCGACGATTGAAGAGATTGAGAGTGAACTAAACGATGTTGGGAAATAAAGGGAGTGATACAGCATGCGCGGTATTAAAATAAGCAAATAAAAAATGGAATGATAAAGCAAGATGAGCTGGCCATAATTTTGGCCAGCTCGTCTTATTCGGTAAAAAACTAATTGAAAATATCCTTCATGATGATATACTTTGCTTTAGGAAGCAAAGCGCTTCCTTTAGAAAGGAGCGGCGTATGAGACACAAATCAGAAGGCATTATGGCTTCTATTAAAGATTATGTGGAAAAATACTATATTACAAACCGCCACTCACCTTCTACAACAGAGATTGCTGAAACAGTCGGAATTGCCAGAGGTACTGCTTATAAGTATCTGATTGCCATGAAAGAGAATGGCATGATCAGATATGATGGAGAAAAGATCACTACGGACAAGACCGAGAAAACCAGTATTGAGTTGGCCAGTGTAGCACTTTTAGGCTCGATTTCCTGCGGCGCCCCACAACTGGAGGAAGAGTATGCAGAAGAGTTTGTTTCACTGCCGGTTTCAGTATTTGGCAAGGGGGAATTTTATTTCTTAAGGGCAAACGGAGAGTCCATGATTGATGCCGGCATTGATGATGGTGATTTGGTTTTGATTCGTAAACAGTCAGAGGCTAAGGAAGGCCAGATTGTTGTTGCTCTGGTGGGAAATGAGAATACGTTAAAGCGTTTCTTTGTGGATCAGGAACATGATTGCATTCGATTGCATCCTGAGAATAAGAGTATGACTGACATAATAGTAAAGACCTGCATGATTCAGGGGGTCGCAGTCAAGGTGATCAAGGATCTGGAATAGCAACACTGTTACAATTTAATAATGTGACATAAGTGTCAAAAGTCAAAAAGCGTTCCTGCTTGCAGGAAAAGCGTTTTGACCCTGGACACGTAAAATCATGAGGAAGTAGCTAATAGAGCGGATTCCGAATGATTTTAGAATTGCGGGAGTTGCTTTGCAACGGAGCAATTCATAACATTCACATCATAATGTTACTGAATCTGCAGGCAGCATGACTTATCCATGCATCGGAACTTGTCTGTAGAGGAACTCATCAACGGTTTTGATTTCCCTTGGATCCGAATGAGAGTGCACAGAATGTTTTTTGTCTGGAGGAATTCATTGGTGAGCAATATCGAAAGAAAGGATTCAAATCTTGCTTTCTGCATTAAGTGTGGGGCATTTCTGCAGGAGGCAGTGATTGCTCAGTCGGAGCAGATCTGCCCGGGCTGTGGGAGGAACATGGTAGTCTCCATTAAAAATGGAAAGGTAGTTGTTTTCGAATCAGAGAGAAAAGGTGAAGCAGAACCTGATTATAAGTTGAAAGCAAGAGAGATGAGCTATTTCTCATATTTGTCAAAGAAAAAGGATACAAATCAGGAATTGAGTGCAAAGCACAAATAATAACAGTTTTATAATTGAATAGGATTGAGATTTCCAGGGAGAGTGTCGGACTGGCGGATAACCGTAGAAGTAACTTACGGACATCGTCTGGAAATCAAGAGTTTGTGATAAGAGCTGTATTTGAACATAAGAGTCATAAGGAGCCTGCAAAACGGAAGCTATACCTATGGAACAATGCGTTTCATCAGGTGTGATAGTGTTCATTTTGCAGGCTCTTATTTTTGTGCTTTTTTATCAGAAAAATATGAGTTTGAGACATTCTGCACTTTTTTACGGATCAGCTTCCGCTTAAGGCGCCGGAAAGGTGCAGAAAATGAAAAAGAATGAGATGGAAACGGCAACAGTCGGCGGAAGGATCAAATACCTGAGAAAGCAAATCGGAATGCGGCAGGAAGAATTGGCAGAGAGACTACATCTGGAGAATCGTGCCAGTATCTCTTCCTATGAGACGAATCGCCGTGGATTATCCGGAGAACTTGCCATTGCTATAGCACGGGAACTGCAGACTACAACGGATTATCTGCTGAATGGAATGGAAACAGAAGATGCTTTTATAGAAGGGGCAATGGGTCTGATCAGGAAAGTGAAGACAGAAGCTGGAAAGAAGGCAGTGCTCACGCAGCTGCAGGCAGTATTAGAACTGGAATCCATTTAAATTAGTTATAAAGTGCAATCGCTTTTAATTGCATTTCACATTGCAACCGAATTCAATTACATATTAGCCAAATGTGTCATATTGACACGTTTCCAAGGTATTACGTGTCATCTGCGATATCGTACCGCAGAGCATTATGAATTATTATGAAGCATGTAAGGAAGTTACGAAGCAGCGCGCGGGCTTCGGTGACAGATCAATTCTCATTGTCAGGGAGGAACGAGATGCAGCCAGAAGCTACTACTTCATTCAGAAGTGTATTAAGAAATTATATAAAAGCAGAGCCAGATAAGAAGGCAAAATATATCCTCGGGAATTTTGCAGTGTTTATCTGTATTGTTGACAGATGTGAGCATTCATTGAAAAGAACCATCAAGGCAGAGCGCAGATACAACCGTAAGATTGCGATGGGAGATGCCGGGATCCGGGTGCAGAACTCTCATAAGGGTGATCCGACATCAGAAGAGGCGACAGAAAACATTATGTTGGACAGAGCGTTTGAGTTAGGCAATGTGGAAAAAGAATTGAAAGATACGGATTGTCCGGAATGGCATCTCCGTGAGGCAGAAATTATTGAAGATATGCGTGAGGATTATTCTATTCTGGTAGATGTGATCCATACATTGAAACCGACGGAACAGAAACTGCTGTTACCATATCTCACATACGAGAAGAGCTTACGGGACATTGCAGATGAAGCAGGCATTCTGTATGAATCTGCAGCAGTAAAAATTACAAGAATCCGCACGAAAGTCAGAAAAGACGCAGCAAATTCATTAGCAAATAAGTACTGCATATATGAGGAGGAGAACTGATCATGGGGTACAGAGAGATAGAAGTAAAGGATCCTGCAGCAAGAACGAAAAAGTATGTGCG
Organism: Butyrivibrio sp.; assembly: GCA_017996845.1. The sequence goes on along the minus strand of JAGOGF010000118.1, from coordinate 555 downwards.
GTACAGAGAAGGTGCGGAGCTATACAGCATTGGTCTTACCAAGTTTCAGGAGATGGCGCATGAAGCGAAGGCAGTATATAAGATCGGAAAGCTGGCTCTTGTGAACTGCGATAAGTTTGAGAAGTATCTGGAGCAGTTTGCAGTGGAATGAAATTAAAAAAAGAAAATGGGTATTGTACGTGAAAAGCATTGCTGTAATTGGCAGTGCTTTTTTATACTGAAAATCGATGGTTTGTTGATAATTGTTATGATGAAAACTGATAATTGCTCTTGCTTTATTCTTTTGTAGAAGTCATAATAATGTTGTCACAGGTCATAGTGATGGTGTTACTGGTTTTAGCAATGTTGTCACAGCGTGACAACAAAATGACAACAAAATCTCCGGGAAATATGTAGAATATGTAGAATGCGTACAGAAGTGAACTGAATTTAACGTAAATATCAATGATATACACTCAGAAACAAATATGTATGACAGAGTTTGAGTGATAACGAGTTAAGCACAGAGTAAATAATGCAGTTTACGCAGTAAACTGTACGCAATAATAATAGACA